>CALXTY010000043.1 GCA_944391535.1 uncultured Alphaproteobacteria bacterium | reverse complement strand
TAAGGCAGACATTGCGGCGGACGTGATGCCTAATTCTAAGGCCAGTTTATTATTGCTGTGTAAGTTCTGTTTTTTTTGGGCTTCGGAAACATAATCTTTAAATGAACGCATAGGAACCTCCGTAAAAGCTATTTTCGTTGCCATTATTATATAAACACTAATTACTGATTGACAATGTGTTTTTAGTCGTACTATTTTCATTTGATAACACTAATTACTGATTGGTGTTATTTATCCTGCACCGTGGAGAGGGGGAACGTTTCCGAGCTGAACAGTAGGGGGCGTTTCCCTTTGGTCGGGGCGGGACATTATGCCGGGGACGGGTGGTGCCGAAAACCGGCGAACGTTTGGGGGCGTCCGGCCTAAGATTTTTAACGCATAGGAACCTTGGCCGGACAAACTCCGAAAGAAGGGCCGCCAAATGTTCAAAGAAACACACCCCGCGCGGGACGCGCGGAACAGAAGCAACAAACGGTGAGGAGTAAAAACCATGTTAAACAAAGTTCAAATTATCGGGAATGTCGGACAAGTGGAGATTCGGCAATCGAACGGGAAGAAAGTAGCGTCTTTTTCGATTGCGACGAATGAGAATTACAAGGACAAGAACGGGAACAAAGTAACGAAGGTGAACTGGTTCAGGGTTGCCGCGTTTTCGGATCATTATGTAGAACTGATTGAAAAATATGTCAAAAAAGGTGATCGATTGTTTATTGAAGGATCCCTTCAAAATTCAAGTTACGAAAAAGACGGCGTAACGCATTACAACACCGATATTCACTTAACAGGCTTTAACAGCCAGCTGATTTTATTGACGCCGAAGCCGAAAGAAGACGGCGACAAGATGCCTGAGGAACTGCCGCCCGAACCGGCAGGCGATAAAGAGGCGGAACCTTGGCCGGGCGCGAATGACGGTATTCCGTTTTAAGGTGCGCAGCCATGCCGACGATAGCGATTAAATCAGGATTTGGAGAAAAGAACGTAACGTTTGACGCGGCCATCAAGAATGGCCGTTTGTCGATGTCGGTCAAGGTTGACGGGTTTCCGGTAGCTTTACGCGGCGAGGTATCCAGGGACGATTTAACGGCGCTTGTGCAGTATTTGCGCCGTGCGTGCTGTCAGCTTCAGGACGACGGGACGGATCCCGCGGCGTGCAAAGAATGTCATTGTCTGTTTCATACGTCGGACCATTTGACAGACGAAATGCGTCTTTTTTTAGCGTCCCGGGGCGCGCAGAGGGGGTAACGGTAACACCCCCTCTGCCAGATACAGAAAGGAAAAGTTAAAATGGCGTCGGATATAAGGGAAATCCAAGTAAAATTAAGCCGCGTTCCTGCTGATTACGCGGTGTATTTAGGGAAAGGTTTTGATACGGTAGAGGAAACGTTTGATCTGTCGTTAAAACCGGATATTCAAAAACAGCTTGAGGAGGCGAAAGACCGGGCGAAGGGCTTTGATCTGCGTAACGCTTCAAAGGGATTGATCCGGTTTGCCGGCGTTGATTTTCTGATTTATCCCTACGGCGGCAAGGGCTTTTTGTATTTTATCGAAACGAACGATTATAAGATATCAATCGGCAATCCTTCGGTGAATTGGGGTGTGTCGGTTCAATATTTTTCAAAGGGGCTTTGGTCGCGCGGATATGACGAACTGCGGGCGGAAGTGGACAAGGTTTTCGCGGTTTTAATGGAAAAGCCGGAAAGGCGTGATTATGTCAAATTGCGTCGTGCGGATATAGCGTTTGATTTGTTTTCAAAGAAATTTTCCGCGGAAATGGTTCCCGGCATGCTGTCGGCTGTTGTCGCATTATCCGGGGTAAAAAAACAAATGGTCGGAAGTGTGCCGGAGCTTGTGCCATGTCAGGAATATGCGTCCGGGAACCGGCTTGAAACGATAACAATCGGGTCCAAAAGCAGTTTGCAGATACAGATTTACAATAAGACGGCGGAAATCCGTAATTCGTCAAACAAAACATGGCTGTTTGACGTCTGGCGGCAGAACGGGACGGACATAGACTTTGAAAACGACGTCTGGCGCGTCGAGTTCCGTTTTTTTGGGAAGTTCATGCGCGAACGAAACATAGAAACAATGGCGGACTTCCGGTTATTGGAAGCGGATTTAATGGAAGAAGCGTTATTAACCAGACGGCTGACGAAAATCAACCGGAAAGACAGCAACCGGGCGCGCTGGGCGTTACATCCGGTCTGGTCGATTATTTACCGGTTGAAAGGCGAGGGACACTGTCTGCCGGTTGGTCGCGTCATCAGTTTGGAAAAGCGTAAAGAAATTGTTGAAAATCTAAAGCGTCAAGTGGCGGGCGGTCTGCGTTCGGCCGTTGTCCTGGCGCAAGGCGAATTTGAAGACGACAGGTTGCATTTTTTGTTATTGGACGTTTTAAAGATACTGAAAACAGATCCGGAGCATGAAACAAAAGTGGTTAAGACGTTACAAAAATACCGGTTTATTGATGAGGCGAAATGATGAGTGAAATTATAGCGAAGATAAAATGTCCGTCCTGCGGCCAGGAAACAGGATTAAAGGTCAACATAAACGGCTGTTTGTTTATAAATTGCCGGGAAAAACTGCCGGACGGATCATATTGCGGGTATCGTGCGACGTATGGGCGCAGTGTATCAAAGAAGGCTTACGAAGCCAGGGAAAACGGGGCGGATATTGTTGAAATCATGGAAATATTGGGAACGGGAGAATACAGTTATGGACGAAAAGACGCAAGACCGGTCAGAAAGCATACAGACGCCGGAAACACCGGCGGCAGAGACGGAATTATCAGCCCCCTTCCGCTATAGCGAAAACGCTATAGAGGAATCTGAAGCTATAGATTACGCGCATATAGACGAAGCTATAGTTCGGACGGAAGCGGCGGAAAAGCTTGAAGCGCAGAAAATTGCCGCGGCGGCCAGGAAAGAAGAGATAAAAAGTCTGGACGGCGTGATCATGTCGCAGAGCGAATTTTCGGATTTAGTGGGCGGCGGCGTCACGATGATCCAGCAGATTACGCAGTTAAAGGCTTTGGATTTTGACGAGGCAAAAAAAGAGCAGGCGAGGGACGCATACGGCGCATTATACGAAGTTATCCGGGATTGCCCGTCGGTTCGCTGGATCCTTAATCCGGCCAGTGAACAGGCTTTAAGATACTGGCGGATCGGATCGTTTTTCATACCGGTAACATTGGCGGTATCGGCGGAATTGCGTCAGCGTCGAATTGACCGGGCAAAGAAAACCGTTCAAATGCGCCAGGACGAAAAAAACGTATATCAGCCGGAAACGGTTGCGCAGGGCGGCAGTTATAACTTTGCGGCCATGGCTGAAGACGAAAAGAGGGCGGCATGATCAAAGGACAGACAAAACGGATTGGTATTTTCGGGCGGTCGGGCTGCGGAAAATCGACTTTGGCAAAGCAGCTGATCAAAGATATTGACCGGCTGGTTGTTTATGACACGCTTTGCGAATATGAAGAACAGGGTTGTAAAGTGGCGCGTTCGATTGTCCAGTTGTTAAAACTTGCGCGTCAGCGCCGGTTTAAGATTGCGTATCAGCCGGATATAGAATCCGTTCACGAAAAGGAATTGCGAAAAGTGGCAGAAGCTCTTCTTTTGATACAAAAACCGTATCAGGAAGGGCGGGCGTATCCGCAAATAACGCTGATGATTGAAGAAATGTCTTTGGCCATTCCGAACAAGACGGGCGGCGATGTTCAGATTATGCAGAATTTGGCGAACATGGGGCGTCATTACGGGATTAACCTGATCGGCATTGCGCAGCGCCCGGCGAATGTCAATGCGACGTTTCGGGGATCGTTGACCGAACAGTATTTTTTCAGCATGGTTGAACCGCTGGATATTGACGAAGTGGGCAAGAAAATCGGTCGCGAAAATGCGGAAATGCTGCGCAAACTGCCAAATCATCAGGCCTTTCGCTATAGCGACGGGTGCATAGAAAATCACTTTAATACGCTATAGCGTTTTATCTATAGGTTGATCTATAGCAAAGCGGCTGTTTACGGCCGCTTTTTTGCGTCCATACTTTTTATATCCGGTGCGGGTCGGGTGAATTTTTAAAAGGGAAAAAAATGAAAAAGTATGTTGATACGAAAGTAATGGTTTCCGCTGCGGTCGGCGTTCTGGTTGTCGGCCTGCTGTTTGCGTATGCGGGAACGATGCCGGTTATTTCCGACGTCAAAAAAGGCTTTAACGGTTAAAGGGAGCGTTGACAGATGAGTTTGCATAGACAGCACCGCTTGCCGTCGGCGTCTTCGGTTGCCGCCGGATCTATTGCCGTTATCAAGGTTCCCGTCGGTAACAGGCGTTACCGGGCGATTGATTTAAAATGCTGGAATGACGGCGAACTGATGAGCGAAAGCACGATGAAATCCTTAATCAAGCTGGTTTCGTTCAAGATTAACGGCGTTTCGCGTTTTGAATTAACGGCGACGGATATCATTGATTTGTTGAACAAATACAAAGACCGCGCGTTTAAGCTGGGGAATTTGTTAATTCCTCTGGCTGATGATTACGCGAAATATCAGACGTTTGAAGAAATGCTGACCTGGAATACCGGAAACGTTTCGACGTTTGACATTGAAATCACGATTGACAGTACGGCGGTTAATCCGCGCATTGAAGGTTTTGCTTTTGAAACGCTGCCGGAAACGTCCAGCGACGGAAAAACGCAGGTCGTCCATAATCTGGGGGCAATCCGCGAATGTCACGTCTTTAATTACAGAACGTCCGGCGCCGGGGATCTGGAAATTGCCGATTTGCCGAAAGGAAACGGATCATTGGCGGCAATTCATCTGAAATCTGCCGACATTACGGGGCTGCGTCTGGTTTGTGATAATTTTGAAGTCTACGGCGCGGATATTGACGTTTATGACCTGATGTTGTCAGAGATCGGAACGCGCGTTCCGCAGTCCGGATATGTTCATATTGATCAGATGATCCTGGACCGTTTGGCCGATGTTCTGGCTTTGAAATCAATTCAGGACTTCCGTTTAATTGTGACAACCAGCCAGGCAACGGATATCCGCTGCGTTATGGAGACGATCAACACGCCTGTTTTGACTTAAAAAGGGGGCGTAAATGGCAGAAAAAGAAGAAAGCGGTTTTTCCTGGTCTGCTTTGGGTAACTTCGGCATGAGCGCATTTGAAAAATATGCCGAATACGACACAAAGAAAAATCAGGCGGAACTTGACAGTAAGCTGGCGCAAAACCAGGCGGAACAAAATGCGATTATTGCGCAGCAAAATGCTGTTTTGCAGGCGCAAATGGCAAAAACAAGCGGCTGGCAGTCGTTAGCGACAAATCCGATTGTAATTTGTTCAGCTTTGGTTGTGATGCTGGTTGTTGTGAAAAAGGTATTGAAGTAATGGACGGATTATCAAATGCGTTTAACGGATCCGGCGGTTATTCATTTACCGGCGGCGCGGCGGAAAGCACGCAAACGTCAGCTTTTACGCAAAACTGGTCTGGCGGCGGCGATATTAATATCGGTTCCGGCAAGACGGATAATACAAAGCTGTTAATCGGCTGCGTTGTTATTCTGGGGGTATTATGGCTGTTTTCCAGAAAGTAGAATGGAACGACGAGGCGGGGACATTGTTAAAAAAAGCAATGCCCCCGGCTGAAATGCCCTGGTTGGAAAGCAATGTTAAAAGCGGACGGCTGGGACTTTACCGGCATGAAAAAGGCTTTGCCGTTTTAGGCTGCGATGATGAAGATCTGGTTATTGTGGCCATGTCCGGGCGGGATATGATTGACGACGTCGTCAGGTTTACCGAAGCTTTGGCGTATTTAAACGGCTTTAAAAAGATACGTTTTCACACAAAACGGCCGGGATTTTTTAAAATTTGCCCGAAACATAATTTTGTTTTCAGGGAATATGTTTTTGAAAGGTTTTTATAATGGGCGGTTCTTCTAAATCGTCTTCACACAGTTCGACGACGACAAATTACTATGATGAACGTGTAACCGGCGCCGAGGGATCGCATATTGCAAACGCAATAATTCACGGCGATGGGAACAATGTTCAAATTACAGACGGCGGAGCGGTTCAGGATAGCCTGACTTTTGCCGGAAATGCGGTTGAAGCGGCTCTGACTTTTGGTTTAGCTTCACAGTCTAACGCTTTGGAAGTGTTGGAAAAACAAGGTTCTGAGCAGTTAAATTTTGTTACAACGGCTTATAACTCCGCATTGGCGGCGCAAAAGTCGGCAGATGAACGGCTGATTTCCGACATTATGCCGTATCTGATCGGCGGCGTGTCTTTGATCGCGTTAATGGCGCTGACAAGGGGGAAATAATGAAAGGCGCAAACAGTTCAAGGTATGTTATAGCGGCGGGCGATACTCTGATTTTACATCAGTCTTGTTTGTTTTTTGCGTGTTCGGAAAGTTCCGCGCCGTTTGAAATTCAATTTGAAAACGGGGAAAAGCTGCCGTTTTGGGCCGGCGCGGTTTACGAAAACACGGAACGCATGAACAACATCATGATCCGAAATTTAAGCGCAACCGAACCGCTGGTTATTGTCTGGATTTGGGGATTTGGCGTTTACCGGGATCAGTCTTTAAAGCTGATGAACGATATCACTGCCAAGCAAAAAGTTTATTCATCTTTGACGTGTCAGGAAATTGTTACGCCGGCGACCGTTACCGTTCCGGCCGGAACGGCTGAAGTCATGATCCAAAATATCGGCGCGGGCGATATCAGGGTAGGGGGTGCGGCAGTCTTGAAAATTGAAGCTGGAAACGATTTTCGGTTAAATTTTGTCGGTAATTTGGAAATTGCCGGCTCTTCAACCGTTGTTGTCGCGAGGCTGTCATGAAAATAGGAAAGGCCTTTAAAGGACAGTTTGATAAAAAAGCGAATGTAAACGCTGACAATATAACTGCATCTGGAAAAGCAAATATTGTCGGTTGGGGTATGCCTGATTATTCCGCGGGAATTGCAAAACCAATTAACGAAAATGTTATCGCTACGACAGATGCTTTTGTTTTTGTAACAGGCGCGGCGTCGAATATTGCTCTTCAGGTTTATATTGATGGGGTTGGGTGGAAGAATGTTGGCGGGAATGCCTATTCGACATCGTGTTGCGCGTTTGGTTTTTATGTGAAAAAGGGTCAACTTTACTCAACTAAAGGTGTGTCCACCTATAGTAATTGGGTTGGTTCTGTAACAGAATTTCCTTTGTATGGAGTAAGCTAATGAAAAAATATGCAAAAATAATAAATGAAGAAACAAAAGCTTGTGAAGTCGGTTTAGGCACAAACACCGAATTTTACCGTTCAATCGGTATGTCCGAAATGGAAGTAGAGCAGGGCTGGGACGGACAATATTATTTAGCCGGTTATACGCCTGAAAAAACGCAAAATATTATAAATTCGGAACGCATTACCGAATTGCAGAATTACTTAAACGCAACCGACTGGTATACTGTCCGGTTTGCCGAAACAGGCGCGGAAATACCTGAAGACATCAAAGCTGCGCGTCAATCCGCCAGAGAAGAAATCAGCCGGTTAAGGGGTGATGATGATCAAGACAATAGTCAAATGGATCCTTTACATTAAAGCGGCGGGGTATGTCATGGAAGCGGCAGGTTTTAAACAATCCGGCCAGTCGAAAGAAATCGACGTTTTGGCCAGAACAATTTACGGCGAAGCGCGGGGCGAGGGAATGCAAGGCATGCAGGCCGTTGCAAACGTTGTCATGAACCGGGCAAAAAATCCCAGCTGGTGGGGCAGTGACGTTATCAGCGTTTGCAAAAAGCCCTATCAGTTTTCCTGCTGGAACTTGAACGATCCGAACTATTACAAAATCAACACGGTGACAAAAGAAAGTGATCCGGTCTTTGAAGACGCTCTGTATATAGCGCAAAAAGCGGTATCTGGTCAGTTGACGGATTTGACGGACGGCGCTACGCATTACCATGCCGCGAATATTGAAATACCGAACTGGGCTTGGGAAATGTCTTTAAAAGGCATTATCGGTTCACACGTTTTTTACGCATAGGAGAATAAAACATGCCAATTCCTTTACTTATTCCGGCTGTTGCCGCCGGCGCCGCCGCTTTGGGCTGGTGGGGAAAATCTGCGACGACAGACGAAACGCCGACAACACAGGTTGTTGTTAATAACACACAGGAAGCGCCGAAAGACTACAGCAAGACAATTCTTGTACTGGCGGCCGGTTACGCTTTTTTGAAGTGGAGAAAGATTTTATGATTGAACAGCTGATTATTCAAACAGTCGGCAATCTGCCTTTTGCGTTTGCTTTGTATCTGGTTTACAGCCGGTTAGACCGGCGGCTTGTCATTTTGGAAGAACGGACAAAGAATGTTTAGTTTTTTCGGTAAGCTGATCCGACGTATTTTGCCTGACGCAGATGAACGGCAACGCATTAAAGCGCAGCAAGCGCAGGATAACCGCGATATGTCAAAATCGGATAACCGCGCCGCGTCCTGGCGCAACGGTATCGGCTGGGTATGCGTCATCGGCATGGCATATCAGTTGATTATCAGGGATTTGTTGATCTGGGGATCAAAACAAGGCTATTATACCTTAATGACAGAACCGCCTGAACTTGACGGGCGCATCTGGTCGCTCGTCTTCGGTATGCTTGGCATTGAGGTGTTTTAAAAATGGCAGAGAATAAAAGCGTTTTGCAAAAATTGAAAGAACCGGATTACAGAAACAGTTTTCTAACTGGGGCTTTGATTGGAGCCGGCGGAACAGCTCTTGTTTTACAAGGCATTCCTGCAGATAGAAACGGCGTGATTGCACTTGTTTTAATCTCTATGACTTTAGGGATTGCCTATGCCGAAAAACAAAGCCGCGAAAATCAATCTTGAAATAATCCGTAAAATATGCCATTATAAAAATGGTTCTGGAGATGTTTATCAGAAAAAAAACCATACCCCCTAGGTGGCCGCCTAGGGGGTATTTCTTTTAATAAGCTTTGCTAGCAAAGGCCATTAACAGAAAGAAAATTATTGATATTGTTATCAAGAATTTCCCGGTTCTTTGGGTTCTTTTAATGTTTATCACCTCCTTTCTTTAAAAGTGATTGGAGGGCATGCCGGAAAAACCAAACCGACACAATGGACAGTTCTAAATGAAGAACTATCCAAAGGCAATAAAAATCTATACGAACAGGCAGCCTGACGCCAGAACGGACAGGCCGCCGATTTTTATAAGTATACAGATCATTTTTGTATTTCCTTTTTCAAATACCTTTTGACAGAGGCAACAGACATATCAAGAGATTTGCTTATTTGATTGTATGAATAACCTTTTTGTCGCAAGCGTTGGCAAAAGTAAGCCTGAGCGTATTTTCTTAGACCTTTTTTGTGATTTTTGATCCGCGAGAGCGCCCAAGTCGCCATTTCTTTAGATAAGCCGATATTTTGTCGGGCATCTTCAAAAGCTTCGTCTTCAGGCATACCTTTAGAGATCAGAAAATTGTAGTCTTTGATAAAAAGCATTGAAGGAATGTTTTTAGGGCGCTCAGTTGTCAAAATGATGAAATTTGCAATTTGCGCCGCCTCAGAGCTCAAATCATCAAGCTTGCATCTGAGTTCATTGATTTGATTTTTGATCCGCTCAGGATCATTTGCATAAACAAACATGTTTTTTCCTTTCTAAAACATTGAAAACAAATGAATTGTTTTTTATTTTGCGACAAAACAATTCAAAAACAACACAATACGTTATAGCTCAAAAATCTCCACCCTCCATTTAACATAATAGTCATTATGCGACAATTGTATGTTGTTAACGAGGCGATAAATCACTGAAAAACATTCATAATCTTAAGGATTTTTGAAAATATGCGCACACCTTGTTGAACAGCTTTTTCCAGATCTGTTATGCGACTTTTGTTGTTTTTGTTATTAACGGCTCCATGAAATATAAATGTTCTTATTTTTCAAACTGATACGTCTAAAAAGTCGCTTTTCTGGTTATATGGTTTTGAAAATTGCGTTTCTCAGGGCGCAAATTTTATTTTGACGCATATTTGTACCTTCTGAAGCCTCAGAAAATTATTTTTCGATCCCTACTCTGTTTCATGAACAAAAAAATATCCTCTAATGTGGTCAGAGGATATTTTTTGTTAATCTGTTTGTCTTCTTTATTCTGAAGCTAATTTCATCGAAATAATACAATCCGGATCTTTGACCGTTCCGTTGTTTCCGGTTCCTTTTTTGATCCTATCGACAAATTCCATTCCTTTTACAACTTTGCCCCAGACCGTATATTGTTCATCCAGCCATGGACAGTCGTCATAACAGATGAAAAATTGACTGTCCGCACTGTGAATGTCCATGGTTCTTGCCATCGAACAAGTACCTCTGACATGAGGTTCTTTGGAAAATTCGGCACGAAGCAGTTGACCGCTGCCGCCTACGCCCGTACCGTTCGGGCAGCCCGTCTGCGCCATAAAACCTTCGATAACACGGTGGAACTTTAAGCCGTCATAAAAACCTTGCC
Source organism: uncultured Alphaproteobacteria bacterium (assembly GCA_944391535.1). GTDB lineage: Bacteria > Pseudomonadota > Alphaproteobacteria > CAAGCB01 > CAG-977 > UBA11549. The sequence continues at coordinate 1,698 of CALXTY010000043.1, read as the reverse complement.
GAACCAATTCCTTGATCCTGGCAACATGTTTGGGAGCCAAATCCGGACGCATCTCTATTTCAACAATGCCGTCTTTTAATTCTAACAACAAAGTGTTTTCTTTCGTGTTGCTCATTTTAATTCTCCCAACTCTTTATAACGGGCAATCATTTTTGCTGCAATCTCGGGTGAGACCATAGTAGATATGTCACCTCCGAGTTTGCAAATCTCTTTAACAAATACCGAAGAAACAAATTGATGTTTTTCAGATGCCATTAAAAATACCGTTTCTATGCTTTCTTCCAATCGGCGATTCATAACGCACATCTTGAATTCATATTCAAAGTCTGAAACGGCTCTTAAACCGCGGAAAATAACTTCCGCATTGTTTTCCTTGGCAAAATTGACTAACAGAGTATCAATCAGAGGCTTGACGATTATAACGCTTTTTGTGCGAAACTTGTGAACGGCTTCTTCGGTCATCGCTAAGCGGTCTTCCAAACTGAACAATGAATTCTTGTGCTCATTAACCGCAACACCGATAATTAAACGATCCACTAAACCGGCGGCACGCTCCACCAAATTTAAATGTCCGTATGTAATCGGGTCAAATGTGCCGGGATAAACGCCGATATGCTCAGACATGATCTTCTCCTGTTATGGTCGTTGATACATCCGTATTTTCTTCCTGAGTTTCTTCGCTTTCGGAAGTTTCTTCTTCGGCGTAATCTTCGATACAAGTAGCGGATACAACGTGCTCTGCATCATTTAAGCGGAACATGATAACCCCCATTGTGTTTCTGCCCGCAATACGGACGTCTTTAATCGGCATACGGATCAGTTTGCCCGCATCCGTAACCAACATGACATGAGCCGTGTCCGTAACAGGAAAAGAAGCTACAACGCTGTCTTTGCGTTTCGTGTTGTCAATATTTGTAACACCCTGCCCGCCGCGACCGGTAATACGGTATTCGTAAGCTGATGTCCGCTTCCCGTAACCGCTGTCGGTCACCGTTAAAATGAATTCTTCTTCGGACTGCATCTTTTGGAATTCTTCTTCAGACAAAGTCAGTGTCGTTGAAGCTTCAATATCATCAACTGTATCTTCAACTTCATCGCTGCGGCGCAAAGCTTTGGCCATTTTCAGATAAGCATAACGTTTTTCCATATCGGCATCGGTATGACGCAAAACGGACATGGAAATGACTTCGTCTCCTTTGCCTAAGCGAATACCTCTGACTCCCGTTGATGTTCTGCCTGAAAAAACGCGGACTTCGGATACCGGAAAACGGATCGACTTGCCGGCTTTGGCAGCTAACAAGATATCTTGTTCATCCGTACAGATCTTGACATCTATCAAAGTATCGCCTTCGTCAAGTTTCATGGCGATTTTACCGTTCGCTTTCACATCGACAAAGTCTGACAGCTTATTACGGCGAACATTGCCCGATCGGGTTGCAAACATCACATCAAGATTTTCGCACTCCTCTTCATTTTCAGGCAGTTGCATAATCGTTGTAATACGTTCGTCTTGTTTTAACGGCAACAAGTTGATCAAAGCTTTACCGGTTGATTGCGGCGAACCGACCGGTAAGCGGTAAACTTTCATTTTATAAACCAGCCCTGCATTCGAGAAGAACAATACAGGCGTATGCGTACTGGCAACAAACAGGTTTGTAATATAATCTTCTTCATGCGTATTCATGCCTGTTCTGCCCT
>CALXTY010000042.1 GCA_944391535.1 uncultured Alphaproteobacteria bacterium | reverse complement strand
CTTGTCGGTTTACCGAACCCCGACGGCGCTTCTCAGCCCCGCTAAAATCCTCAAATAAAAAAAACCACCCTCACGGGTGGATTTTTTTATTTGGCGACCCCAGGGGGATTCGAACCCCCGTTACCGCCGTGAAAGTGGGGTAAAATGGACTTTTACGGACTTAGACGGACACATTAAGTTATTGATTTTCTTGAAAACTGTTTTTTAATGTCTTATAGTGTATAGAACAGTTTAGGAACATTATGCAGACACGGCGCAGACACGAAAAAGGCGTTTTAATATGGCAAGAACAAACAGAGCGAACGCGCTTGATAACAGGACGGCGCGGCTAAAATTACCAATTCAGAAAAGATTTTATGCCGGAATCGGTGGCGGCTTGGCTTTATGTTATCGACGGGACGGAAAAGGCATAGGCACTTGGACGGCGCGGATCGGCTTTCACGAATATAAAACGCGTCTGATCGGCGAGGCGGACGACTTCAAAGACGCGGACGGAGAAACAGTCTTTACATACTTCCAAGCGGCGGAAAAAGCGCGGGAACTGGAAAAGGAATATAAGACTGACGCGGGACTGATTACCGCGCCCCTGACCGTTTCCAAAGCCGCAGAAGATTATTTGAACTGGTATAAACTGAATCGGAAAAGCTATAAAAATACTTCTATCACGATTAACACGCATATTTTGCCGGTTTTCAAAGATCGTCTTATAAGCGAATTGACGACACTTGAAATAAAGCGGTGGCACGAAAGCCTTGCCATAAAACCCCGGCGGACACGGACAAAGCTTTTATCCGAACAGGCCTTTTTACTGCCACCGCAGACAGAAGACGAAAAGCGGGCGCGAAAATCCACAGCGAACCGGATTTTAACCGTCTTCAAAGCGATATTGAACAAAGCCTTTTACGACGGCAAAACGGCAAGTGATACGGCTTGGCGGCGCGTAAAACCGTTTCCGAAAGTCGAAGAAGCGCGGATTCGGTTTTTGAAACCGTATGAAGTCGATTACCTTTTGAACGTCGCAGAACCGGATTTTAAAGACCTGATACAAGGCGCGTTATTTACCGGCGCGCGTTATGGCGAACTGGTGAAAATGCGCGTTTATGATTTTATGCCGGATCAGGGACTTGTTTTCATACAGCCCGGCAAAAGCGGCAAGGGGCGGCATATTCCTTTACCGCCGGAAGGCTTGGCGTTTTTTGAAAGCCTGACAGCGGGAAAGACCGGCGCGGATTTTGTCTTTATCCGTCGGAACGGGCGGCAATGGACAAAGAACGACCAACAGCGACCAATGAAAGAAGCTTGCCGAAAAGCGAACATAGAACCGGCAATCGGCTTTCACGAATTGCGGCATACTTACGCGTCTATGCTGGCGCAAAGGGGAATTGACCTTTTGACTATTTCAAAACTTTTAGGACACGCGGACACGCGCATAACGTCGAAGCATTACGCCCACCTTTGCGATACGACTTTACGGGACGCGGTGGCGAAGTTGCCCTTTACGAACAAACGGGAAAACAAAATTGTAGCGATACGATAAAAAGAAAAAAGGAACAATACGCGCAGGCGCGCGAGAGAGATTGCAGGGGATAGCCCGACGGGGCAAAAAGCGGGATTCGTCCTTATCCGTTTCCCCTGCACCACCAAAGGACAGCCGGAAAGGACAGGCAAACAATGCGGGAATATATTACACTTGAAGAAGCAATCGCGCTTATAGCGGACGGCGATATACTCCAGCCACGCTGGCGCGATCCGAAAGCGCAGGATTTTTTTATCAGAACAATAAACGCGCGTGAAATGGTTTTTCCGATTGAAGGAAAATTGCGCTATGTAAACGAGATTAAAACGCTTGACGGCTTTTCCCGATTTACACGACCGAAGCTTATATCAGAACAGCAAGCAAGAGCGGCTTTCGGCTTGAGAGAATACGGATACAACGTCACCGACGATTTTATAAACATATCGGAAATAAGAGACCGGAACAGGCGACCGATAAAAAAGACAGACTGTTTCTTTCCAGACGGCAAAGGAAGCGGGCTTATTGTTCCTTTTTCGTCTTTATGTAATCCCTCTTTGATTTTCGGAAACGGTGGCTTTCTTTGTTATGCGGATATAAGAATCCCGGCAGCGGATTTTGAAAAAGTTGTCCCGTTAGTAGATACTTTATCAAAAATTTTAACAATCGCTGAAATAGGGGAAATCGAGGAAATGCCGCATTTATGCGGGGATTCTGACGCTAAACCCTGCATACTGCCGGTCAAAACAATCAATTCGCAGGAATTAAATCAAAACGAAATCAAAAATAATCAAAAAAATCAAAATGACGTTTTGATTGATTTTGAAAAAACAACACAAACAACCAAAACAACCGAAAACAACCCCGAAGGGGAAAACGCTTTTTTTCGCGAAATCGGACGCAAAGGCGGGAAAGCAAGAACCGGATCGGAATTGCTAAAAAGGTATATTGAAGATTTTGCAAAAAACAACCAAAGCACAACCTTTGAAAAAGCTTGGAAAAAATGGAAAAATGACACACCGGCAACGTTTGAAGACGCGGAATTTAATTTTACCGAAACGAAAGTTGAAATAGACGGCAAAACCTTAAAAAAAGATACCGTTAAGCGTTATTTTTACGACGCAAAAAAAGTTTTGCAATAAGCGGCTTTATGCTTTTGCAATAAGCGTATTTGCGAAAAATTCCTTGATACAGTCGGAAACATAGACGGGCGACGAAAGCCTGAAACCGATTGAAAAGGAGTTTTAACAATGGACAAAGAACTTTTATCCGTCGCTGATTTTTTTTTTTTTTTCGGAATCAGTCGTGCTTTGTTTTACAATCTGAAAAAAGAGGGGAAAGCACCGACACTTTGTAAAGTCGGCGACCGCACGCTTATTTCACGGACGGCGTTTGAAAAATGGATTGCCGAACTTGAAGCCGCCAGCGCGAACAATAACCGACCGGCAACCGTCGGAACGGCGAAACAGGAACGGGGGCGGAAATGATTGATACAAAAGAAGCGATCACCGCACACGCCAGCGACCGCCACTTTAACAGTTTATTGCAAGAACGGTATTATAATACCCACCTTGCCGGAGATTGTAAAGCGGTTAATGATAACAAGGCGGCACTTGCCGAACAAAAAGCGCGTGATATTGCATACAGCGAAAAGTTTATACCGGACGACGTGAGAGCCTTAAAAGACTTTTTCGGATTGACCGCCAGCGTTGAAGTCGTAAAGGACAAAAAGCAACAGCGCGCGGGGATTGATTACATAGTAACCTATACCGAACCACGAACCGGAGCGACCTTGACGGCGCGCGTTGACGCGAAGCGGCGCAAAGAAGGAACTTGCCGATACTGGCGGGATAAAAACGTACCGGAATTGACGTTTGAGATCAAAAACAACGGCGGGCAATCCGTTTCTTGTATGACCGACCCGACGGAACAAACAGATTTTTATATGTTCACCTTTGACGACACCGGCGACGTTTATCTTGTCCCGTTTCAGGTGGCGCGGCTTGTTTTATCCGATCCCCTACCGCGTGCGCGCTGGCGGGCGGTGGCGAACCGGAACGGAGCGGGCGCGGTAAACGTATATATCCCCGTTGACGAATTTTTCACGGCGGCTTTTATGACGCAAAAACTGCCCGCTTGGCTTTTGCAAAGACTGGCGGTGAACCTTTCCGAAAAGGCGGCATTAAAGACTTTACAGGAAGCGAACGATAACGCAAGCGACAAACGAAAGGCAGCGGGATATGGCAATTCTTAACAGATTATTAAAATCGCTTTACAAACGCCGGACGCGCGGATATTCTGGAAGTCTAAAAACAATCACCGGCAAACACTCCGTTAAGTGTTCTTTTTATGCCCTTTTAAGGGGGACGAGAGCGGGAAATATAAGAATACCTGCCGAAGCCGTGATTGCTTTTAGTGAGTCCCCCGCCTACTCAATTTTAGGCGCTAATGAAAAGGAAGCATAAAAATGGATACAGAATTATATAATCAGTTAATCAACCAGGCAAAACGCGGCGATCAGTCTTTAACGGGACTTTTCAATATTTCTGATCATTTTTACGCGGAAGCGGACAAATACAAGGGCTTGCCGGAACACGTCGAAGCTTGCGAAGAAGCAGGGGCGGAAGTTTACAGAATGGCAATATCAAAGCAACCGCGCACAGCCACCGAAGCTTTTATTTTGTTTGACAGGCTTTCCGAATATTTACGACCGGAACTTGACGAAGTGAAAGAAATAAACCCGAATGTTTACGCGGGCTTTGAAAATCTCGGCAAGTGGATAAGCGCGACAATGCGGCTTTATGCCAGCGTTGAAGAATTGCTTTATCGTGAATGTTCTCTTGAAAAAGAATAACGGACTTTACAGGCGGGGGCGACCGAACCCCCGCCAAACAAAAAAAAAGGATAAAGCAAAATGTCACGGGGAAAACGTCGATTAAAAGGGGAAAGCATAGGCGGACAATTTGCAGGATTGCCGCACAATCTAATCCGAAGCCGCGCCTTTTCCGAACTGACAGGGACGGCGGTAAAAATTCTTATGCTTTTAATGACAAGGTACAACGGGCGCAATAACGGTCATATCTCTTTTTCTTATTCTGACGCGGAAAAAGCGGGCGTCGCGCGACGATCTGCCCAGCGTGCCTTTATAGACTTGCAGGACAAAGGCTTTATCAAACAAACGAAAGCGGGCGTTTATCGGGGGAATGTTTCTGAATGGCTATTGACTTTCCGAAGCGACGACCGGAACGGACACGGCAGGACGGACGACTGGAAGCAATACCCGGACAATGAAAAGGACGATCTGATCGCGGCGAAGCGGGACAAAGCGGTCAGAAAAAACAACCTCAAAAACAACCCTGAAACAAAAGAAGCGAACGACAACGCACCCGCGCCCGTTATGCCGGCTCCCGTCAATCAAAACGCCAGCGCAGACGCAGACACGCTTTTAAGATCCCTTGAGAATTTGAAACGCAAACAGGTCCTTTCATAAGGTCGAACTGTACCCAAAATTGACCCCTTTAACGGGCTAAAGGTACTCATTTTTATACCCTTTAAAAACAGAAAAAGGGGGTCAAAAATGCAACTGACTATAGCCAAAAATGAAACGGTTAGGGTAAAAAAAGGGGGTTACTATAGACAAAAATACCCTTGAAAACCCCGTTTTTCACCCCCGAACTATAGCCAAAAATGAAACACATATAGATATATACCATATACACCCCATTTATTTTTAATCACGTTTAAGCGAAAAAATAGGGTAAAAATATGGGGCGGTCGATTTTGGTCGGAAAAAAATCGAGTGAAAAAATTTTTGCGCTGGCGATTGTCCCGCTTGAAACAAAAAATCCGTATAGAGGGGCGGTCATGGCAAATGTGCAAAATTTAAAACCCGTTCGAAGCAAAGACGAAGCAAGGCGACGCGGTGCAAATGGCGGTAAAAAATCAGGAGAAGCCCGGCGCGAACGCAAAGCGCTAAAAGAACAGTTGCTTTTATTGCTGAAAACCGGAAACGCGCAGAAAGAGCTTTGCACGGCGTTGTTAGAAAAAGCTCTTTCCGGCGACGTGAAGGCTTTTGAAGTGATTCGGGACACGATAGGGGAAAAGCCCGTTGAAAAGGTAGCACAAACGACAGCAGACGGGAACGATTCCCCTGTCAATGATCTTTCTAAAATCCCGACGGAAACGCTTTTAAAAATGGCGGAAGCCGCAGGCGTCGGAATTAAGGCTACTTGTTAAACGCCACCGAAACACTATTTCTTTTTCTATAAAGCTTTATATTTTAGTGCAAGAATAAGCGTTAAACGCTTTTTCTATACACCCTACCCGAAACAATCAAAACGCGCCAGCGAGTCTTAAAACGCGTTTAAAACATATTGTAAAATTAAAAACCGCACCGATTCCCCCATTCGGCGCGGCTACAAAAAACAACTATGTTTCCGGGTCATTGTTTTAGGATTAAGGTGATTATGGCAAGTTTAATGCAAAACCATATCTACGCAATATAAGCCTACGTTTCAGTCGTCTTATACTGGGAGCTTATACTCTCATTATAAGGCCGCCTTCCTTAAAAGTAAAGGTGGCTTTTTCCGTTACACAATGCAGACATAACGCAGACATGGCGGGGATTATTGGAAATGGGCAAAATAAAAAACCGTTGAAAATCAACGGTTTATTTTGGCGACCCCAGGGGGATTCGAACCCCCGTTACCGCCGTGAAAGGGCGATGTCCTAGGCCTCTAGACGATGGGGTCATCGTGTTAAGTCGGCTTATATATAAAGATTATCCGTCTCGCCGTCAACACATTTTAATATAAAATACGATTTTTTTTATTTTCTAATCATAATTACGCATCAGCCCAACTAATTTTCCTTGAATCGTAATTCTTTCCGGACTGTATATCCGAGTTTCATACTCTTTATTACACGGTTCAAGTAAAACGGCATTGCCTTTACGCCTGATTTTTTTCAACGTCACTTCGCACCCGTCAACCAAAGCAACCGCAATTTGACCGTTTTCAACTGTGTTTGTTCGCTGAATAATAACCGTATCACCGTCTAAAATCCCTGCTTCAATCATCGAATCTCCGGCGACAGTCAAAGCATAATGATCTCCGTTCCCGATCATGTTGGCAGGAACGGCAACGGTTTCATTACTGCGCAAAGCCTCTATCGGAGTCCCCGCCGCAATTTTACCGTATTTGGGCAATTCAACGGAATTAGCGATTAAATTTTCACTTAATCTGGAAAAAGATCGAGTCGTTTGGCGATTTAAAACAGATTTTGCGGAAATATTCATTTCGGAATGATCATTGTCGGGCAGACGCAAAATTTCCAAAGCTCTGGCTTTATTCGGCAAGCGACGAATGAAACCGCGCTCTTCCAATCCGGAAATCAGACGATGAATACCGGACTTCGATTTCAGACCGATAGCCTCCTTCATTTCTTCAAAGGACGGAGGAACACCGTTTTCATGTAAACATTTTTCAATCAGCTTTAATAATTGATACTGTCTTTTTGTCAGCATAGCCCCCTCGCGAACAAAGTTTCTCTTTTTGTTCTACTTTAGTTCTTTTTTTTTATCAAGGAATTTTTTAATTTTTTTATTTTATATTTCGACTAAGAAAGAGCGATCGGAGTTTATTAACCTTGTCTTATACACGTTTTTTTTGTTGGATGTCTTTTTTGTTTTTGACGACGACAGCTTTTGCTTCTCCGTTATGGGGCATTCCTCAACAACCGATACATACCGTTCAAGGTATTTGGGGTAAGAAAAAGACGGAACGTCAAGAGCAACCGGTAGACACTTTTAAAACAGCGAATTTATTTTTTGTAAAAGAAGAGTCGCAAGAAGAAACTCCGTTACCTCCTTGGTTAGCTTATGCTACTGCTGTTCCCGATGTTCCCGAAGACACACCGATGATTGCGATTGTTATTGACGATTTGGGTTTAAATAAAAAGCTGACACAAGATGTATTATCATTACCGGCTCCGTTAACGGCCTCTTTTTTATATTATGCGGATGATTTGGAAAAACAAACGGGGATGGCTCACGCGGCCGGTCATGAATTACTTTTACACACCCCCATGGAACCGATCAATGCGAATTTTAATCCTGGCCCTTTGGCTTTAAGAACGGATATGTCACAAGAAGAACTCAAAGAACGACTGGAGATCATGTTAGATTCATTTTCAGGTTATGTCGGTATTAACAATCACATGGGTAGCCGTTTTACTGCGGATCATCATGGAATGCGTATTGTTATGAATGAAATAAAAAAAAGAGGTCTTCTTTTTTTGGATTCGCTGACCTCTCATCATAGCATTGCCTCAGATATGGCGCAGGAAAAAGAGATCCCTTATGCCGTTCGAAATGTTTTTTTAGATAACAGTCATAATGAAAAAGAGATTTTAAGGCAGCTTTTTTTACTGGAACGGCACGCGAAGAAACATCGTTTTGCCGTTGGGATCGGTCATCCGCATCAAGCGACGATCAGCGCTTTAAGGAAATGGATTCCTCAAGCAAAGAAAAAAGGATTTGTTTTTGTTCCGATCAGCCTTATTGCCGTTTATATGCAAGATGAGATACAAGCGGAAAACGTGCAACCTTTAAATTCGCATGATGAATGGGAATAACCTTTAAAGTTCTAGAAAGACGCTGTCCATCCGTTCAGGATTTTCGCCTAACAGAATGGCCAGATTTTTCAGATACCGCAAGCCGTTATATTTTCTGTATTCTTCCACGCTTGCGTCTCTTTTAGCAGCTTCTGCGACTTCGTTTTCTTTAGGCAACATCATCGGTTGGAAATTAACCGCGTTTTCGCTGACATCTTCTTTTTGAATTTCGAGCCAACCGTTTGACAAAGAAAACAAATATGTTGCGACGGCCAAAGGTTCTTTAACTATTTTCACTTTTAACCCGGTCAGATTATGAAGTAAGAGCATTTCTTTTTGTTCAATATATTGCGTTGTAAAAATGCCGCGGACATCCGTATCCAAAAAATCATTAATCATAATAACCGGTAATTCAGGCATAATTTTCTCCTTTATTTTGAACAAATTAATGATAATTTTATCCGTTCATATAAAAGAAACCATATAATAAAAAGCTTAAAAATTTTTAAAGCCTCCGGTTACAGAGGCTTTAACGGTTTTATTTGAAATTTTCTTTTATGAACCTTTCGATTTTATCGAAAGGTATTTTGTCTTTTTGATCATACAGATCGACATGATTAGCGTTTGGAATAATCAAAAGCTCTTTATTTTTTCCTTTTAATTTTTTAAAAGCGTCTTCGCTGAAATATCGGCTATGAGCTTTTTCACCGTGTATCATCAAGACGGCGTTTTGAATTTCATCGCTGTACGTCAAAATCGGCATATTCATAAACGATAATGACGATGTCATATTCCATCCGCTCGTCGAGTTAATCGAATTTTTATGATAACCGCGCGGCGTTTTATAGTATCCGAAATAATCTTGAACAAACTGCGGTTCATCTCCGGTCAGTTTATCCGGCAATCCCGGAGCAACGGCATAAGATTTATTTTTAAAGTCCAGCGTGCGTTGCGCATTTAAATCCTGACGCAATTTATAACGCTGTTCGGGCGTCGTCGCATCAAAGTAACCGTTCGCATTGACGCGGCTCATATCGTACATGGTTGACGTGACGGTGACTTTAATTCTGGGATCCATTGCCGCGGCGTTCAACGCAAATCCGCCGAAGCCGCAAATACCGATGACAGAGATTTGTTCGGGATTGACATCCTCTAACGAACTTAAGAAATCAACGGCGGCGCTGAAATCTTCTGTATTGATGTCAGGAGAAGCGACATGACGGGGCTGTCCTTCACTGTCTCCGGTAAACGAAGGATCAAACGCCAGCGTGATGAATCCTTTTTCCGCCATGGTTTGAGCATAAAGCCCCGACGATTGTTCTTTAACCGCTCCGAACGGACCTGAAACGGCGATGGCGGGTAAAGGCTCTTTTCCTTTATTTTTTGGTAGATAGAGATCCCCGACCAACGTAATGCCGTATCTGTTTTTAAAACGGACTTTTTTAACATCCACTTTGTCACTTTTAGCGAACGTTTTATCCCACGACTGAGAAAGATAAAACTTTCCCAAGACCAGACCGACCAGACAGAAAGCAACAACAATCAAACAAACCGATTTCATTTTTCCTCCTTTTTAAAGACGGGAAGCGTTTTATTTCAGTATGCTTTTTTGTTAATGTAATAGCAAATACTTATATTGTATGATATTTTATGCTTAAAAGGCATGATTTGACGGGACGAAAATGGAATTCAGAGTATTACGTTATTTTTTAGCCGTAGCGAACGAAGGCAGCATCACCGGCGCGGCGAAAGCTTTAAACGTCACGCAACCGACATTATCGCGTCAGATCAAGGACTTGGAAGAAGAATTGGGGAAACCTTTATTTCTCAGGACGTTTCCGAGAATCACCTTAACGCCCGAGGGGCTGGTTTTACGCAAGCGCGCCGAAGAAATATTAGAAATGTATTCCAAGACGAAATCTGAATTTAATCGAATGAAGACGGATACCATCACCGGCAACGTTTACATCGGGGGCGGCGAAACCGAAGCGATGAAGATCGTATCCTCATTAATCAAGGACATACATCGGGATTATGCTCGGATACACTTTCATCTTTACAGCGGGAACGCTTCGGACGTAACGGAACGTTTGGACAAAGGTCTGTTGGACTTCGGTTTACTGATTACCCCGACAGAGCTTTCAAGGTACGATTACATCACCCTTCCCGTCAAAGACGTGTGGGGAGTTATTATGCGCAAGGATTCCCCTCTGAGCCGCAAAGCCGCCGTTATGCGGGAAGATTTAAAAGATTTACCTTTGATCTGTTCAAGACAAACGTTAAACAGTGCTCTTTCATATAATGAATTTAAAGAGTGGTTTCAGCAAGATTTTGAAACACTCAATATTGTCGCGACATACAATCTTTTATTTAACGCGGCGTTATTGGTGGAAGACGGGCTAGGCTACGCCTTGACGTTAGACAAACTGATCAACACCATGAATCACAGCAACGTTTGTTTCCGACCTTTACAGCCGCGTTTGGAATCAGGCATCAGCATCGTTTGGAAGAAGTATCAGGTTTTTTCTCCGGCGGCGAAGATTTTTTTAGAAGCCTTAAAAAGGACGTTTACGGAAAACTTTTCATATAAAATATGATTTGACTCTACAAAAAAACCGCCGGCCGTTAATTACCGTTTAATCCTGTCGAACGACTGTGAAAGACGTTTTTCCAATGACTTTCACGTTGATCGAAAAATTTTTTACTTTTTTCTCCTTTGAAATAATATTCCAAAATTGAAAATTCAAAATTTTGAGCATAATCCGCACCGTTATCCCGTATCAATTTTGTCAAACGATCATTATAGCCCGTACCGTCACTGCGGACATAGCAACCCCAACGTTGCCAAATGCCTTCGTTTCCGTCCGCTTTACCGATATACATTTGTTGACTTTTTTGATCAAAGATCAAATAGATCCCCTGTATGGATTCCAATTTTCCCGCCAAAGACGCACGTTCTGATTGATGATCAGTTTAAGCTCGTCAAACGACAAATGAACATTTTCATATCCGTTAAAGGGTAAGGTTTCCATCGGAATATCCAGTATTTCTTTGACCGTGATCTCCGACCAAATATTTTCCATTTTACGGTAATTTGTTCGTCCTTTGCGACATTTAACGATCAGATGTCCGATCAAAGGATTAAATTTTTCCACGAAAACCGGATTTTCCCGTCCGTTTTCATCAAGACGGCGAATAACGCCGCCGAACAACCATTCATCGGTATATAATTGAACGAAAGAAACGATAAAATCCCTTTTAAACGCGGTTCTTTTCTTATCTCCGTGTCCTTGATTGGAATTCCAGTTTTTTAACCAGCCTTCTCTGTCAAATAAAAAAGCCTTTAACGCGTTTGAAGCCAAATGAACGTTATATTTATCATACTCTTCTTTGCTGATCGGAAATAAATCCGCAATGGAAATATCGTTCATTCTGCCTCCTTTATCGTGAAAGATAAATTATATATGATTTACAATACTTTTGTCGCGTTTCTTTTCTATTACCTTATTGATTCCGCCTGCCTTTATAAAAGCCGGCAATGAAAACACCCTGCCGTTTCCGACAGGGTGTTTTTTTCAATACGGGACGAAAACCCTCGTTTAAGAGGATTTTCGCCCTTATGTTTTAAGCGTTGCGCACAGCCGCCTGAGCCGCAGCCAAACGAGCGATAGGCACGCGGAACGGCGAGCAGGAAACATACGTCAAACCGACACGGTGACAGAAATCAATCGTTGCCGGATCGCCGCCGTGTTCACCGCAGATGCCCAATTTGATATTCGGGCGGGACTTGCGGCCTTTTTCGACAGCCATCTGAACCAACTGACCGACGCCTTCTTCATCGATGGACTTGAACGGATCTTTGGCAAAGATGCCTTTAGCGACATAGTTCGGCAAGAAGGAACCGGCATCGTCACGGCTCATACCCAGCGTTGTCTGCGTCAAGTCGTTTGTACCGAAGCTGAAGAATTCGGCTGTTTCGGCGACTTTGTCAGCCGTCAAAGCGGCACGCGGCATTTCAATCATGGTACCGACCATGTAATTGAATTTAACGCCTGCTTTTTCCATGACTTCTTCGGCTTTTTTAACGATGATCG
>CALXTY010000041.1 GCA_944391535.1 uncultured Alphaproteobacteria bacterium | reverse complement strand
CGACCTCTTTGATCTGCGCCGCAGATCCTACGCGAGACACGGAAATACCCACGTTCACCGCCGGACGAACACCTTGATAAAACAAAGCGCTTTCCAAAAAAATCTGACCGTCCGTAATGGAAATGACATTCGTCGGAATATATGCGGAAACGTCTCCGGCCTGCGTTTCAATCACGGGCAACGCCGTTAACGAACCTGCCCCAAGTTCGTCATTCATCTTGGCCGCACGTTCCAATAAGCGGGAATGCAAATAAAACACGTCGCCGGGATAAGCTTCACGACCGGGGGGACGACGCAACAACAAGGACATCTGACGATAAGCGACGGCGTGCTTGGACAAGTCGTCATAAAAAATCACCGCGTGCATCCCGTTGTCGCGGAAATATTCGCCCATCGCGCATCCCGTATACGGAGCGATAAATTGCAACGGAGCCGATTCCGATGCCGTCGCCGCAACGATGATCGTGTAATCCAATGCGCCGTATTGTTCCAAAATATGTCTGACTTGCGCCACGGTCGAACGTTTCTGACCGACCGCAACATAAATGCAGAACATCTTTTCCTTATCGCTTTTCGCCTGATCGTTCTGTTTTTTCTGATTGATGATCGTATCTAAAATGATCGCCGTCTTTCCCGTCTGACGGTCGCCGATAATCAATTCGCGCTGACCGCGCCCGATCGGAATCAAAGAATCGATCGCCTTCAACCCTGTCTGCAACGGTTCATGAACACTGCGACGCGTGATAATACCGGGCGCCTTCACGTCCACTGCTCGATATTCGGCCGCCTCAATCGATCCCCTGCCGTCAATCGGATTGCCCAAAGCGTCGACAACACGCCCCAACAAGTTCTTTCCAACGGGTGCATTGACGATTTCACCGGTGCGCTTGACCGTTTCGCCTTCATGAATATCGGCATCTTGACCAAAAATAACAGCCCCGACACTGTCCGTTTCCAAGTTCAACGCCATCCCCTTCAAGCCGTTCTGAAACTCGACCAGCTCTCCCGCCTGAACTCTGTCCAAACCGTAAATACGAGCTATCCCGTCACCGACAGATAACACCTGTCCGACTTCGGACATATCCGGCTCGGCACCGAAATTCTCAATACGTTCTTTTAATAAAGATGAAATTTCCGTCGCTTGGAGTTTCATATCCCGACACCTTTCATAACAAGATTAAGTTTCTGCAATTTCGTCCTGACACAAGCATCCGCCATAAACGATCCGACTTGAACCGTCAAACCGCCGATTAAAAACGGATTGACTGTCATATCAAGACGTATCTCCTTATTAAAAATTTGCTGAAGCACTGCCGTCAAATGCTGTTGCGTCGCCTCGTTTAAAACCTTTGCCGATACAACAGAAACTGATAAAATTCCTTTATATTTTTCATATAGACGATAAAAAAAGGGTTTTATCTCCGAAAACAAAGACAACCGTCCGTTTTCAATCAAAACACCTAAAAAACGACGCATTAAATCGGATACATTCGCTTTATCGCAAATCAGTTCAATCCCTTGCCTGCGATCCCGATCGCCGATTAAACGGGACACAAACAACCTGTTGCATTCCGGACTGGTAACAAGCAATTGATCCAATTCGTCAAACTCGTCAGCCACCGTATCCGCCACCCCATACAACATCGCTTCATCAAACAGAGCTGACGCATACTTTTGAGCCAGTTCCGATTTGTTGATTTTCTTCGTCATAATCCCTTCCGTCTAAAAACCTCTGTTTTCCCAAACAGTTCCTTTTATAAACATTCCTTTATAACAACAAAATTTCCCCTTTTCAAACAGAATAATCACTTTAACCGACAGAATAAAAAAAAGCCTTCCATTAAAAATGAAAGGCTTTCTTTTAGGATCGCGTTTATAAAACCGGACAACCGACCGGCGGCACAGGAGCCAAATCTTCCATCTGGCCTTCAAGATTATCCTTGTACGTTTGATTCGCCGTCGCATCCGCAACCGCCGTCAATAACAAAGAATTAATCTCCGGCGCATTGTCACGTGTAACACTGATCAAAAATTCGCTGTCCTTCTGCAAAGCGTCCATCGTTACCGTTTCTTCTTCCAGCACTTGTGTCACTGACGGTAACAATTTCCCTCCAAACGACGCCGTTAAAGCTTGCATCTTCGCCTTCGCCGAACTGATCTTCGAATTTTGAAGCTCGCCTAATTTCTGCAAGGCCATATTGTAATCGGCTTCGTTCGACAAATCAAACGTGGAAGGATTCGGAACGCTGTAACCGGCCTTTTCCAAAATCGAAATAACCTTCTCATTAATTTCTTTAATTGAAGCGACGGCTCTGTCTTTAATAGGTTCTTGTTCTTCCTTCGCCGATACCAATGCCAAATAAGAACTGATTCTGTTCGTCATTAAAGGAATCGGCATTCGAGGCGTCCCGTCGGAATTGTTTTTAATCTCACCCGTCTCGGCATTGTAATCTTCCGGTCGATAACGAACCGTATTCCCGTGACGTTCAACCAAATTCGACAATTCGCCTGCATCTGTAAAATTATCTATGGACTGCGTCACTTTAAACCATGGATCCGGTATATCGGACGCCATTTCCGGAATCTGTTTTTCAACATTCATGATGTAAACGGATTCTCGCCAAGGCGGTAATGGTTTCTGCGGCAAATATGGCGCTTCCATACGGGGAGCCGAATACCCCTGACGCAAAGAATAACTTCGCAAAGCGTTCACATAGGCCAAATGTTTCTGATAAAACGCACCTTTGTTCATTCGAACACACACATTCTTTTTACCATTCGTCGCACCGCACCATTTGTCGTCAACAGATGCCGCCGCGCTGACGTACGGAGTCGATGAAACAGTTATCTCCGGCACCTCGCCACTGTAATAATCTTCGGGCAAATATGTATCCGAAGCGCTCATCTTCGGACGAACAGGGAACGGCCGTGTCCGTCTGACACGTTCCCCTTCTGAATTCGTGACATAATATACTTCCGTATAATGTTTTTCCAAATCCTCATAGAACTTATCCAAATACACATCATAAACGTGTTTCTGATCCACCCACGGAGAAAACGGCTTCTTTAATTTGCCCCATTTCGCCGGATTAGCGTAAACATCTTTTAATACCGTGTAGCCTACATCCCAACGTACTTTGCCAAAAGCGGAAGCGTCTTCCATATCCATGTCCGTCGTCGCCGTTTCGGCTTCGGCCGTTCCGGAATCAACCATTGCCATCGCCTGTTCCGTCGTCGTATTTTCATTAATTGACGAATACGCGGAATCCGACGAAGATGTCGTCGTCGATGTGTCTTCTGATGAATCTCCCGCATTCACTTTTGCTTCCAATGCGCTCAGCTGTGAAGACGATTCTTCATCACTTAAAGAATCCGATGCTTCTGCCAAAAGTGTTGAAGCACTGTCCTCCGCCCAAGCCGACATCTTTTTCCATACGGCGTTCCCGTCTGAAAAATGTTCGTTTAATTGGGAAATGTTACAATTGATATTTTGTCCCAAACGGCGCTCTATCTCGTTATATTTCTCAATACTTTCTTTATACTCTTCCAATTGTTGTTTGTCCGAAAGCAAAGAATAAGCGGTCTTGTGCAAATCCAACGCCATATTGACATCGTCTTTTACTTCACCAAGCTTCGGATATTGTTCAAAAGATGTGTTTTTTGCCACTTGTTTCGTTTCCGGCTTTTTAAAATCGGCATAAGCCAAGCTGGAAGAAAAAACGAAAAGTCCCGTAGACAACATTGTCACTGTCATAAGTGTTTTTTTCAAAGAAGGTTTCATTTGTTTTCTCCTATCTTTCTAAAAAAGCTACATATTACCGAAAATAGGCTTGTCCAATACATATCCTTCGCTTAGTTTCGAAGCTGTATCGACTTGCAGCTCGGCTGCCAACAGTTGGTTATATACAATCATAAGTTGGTATTCCATTAAATGTGCGGCATAGTTCGCACGTTGCGATTTATTTAAATCATCTGCGTTTTCAATCTGTTTCTGAATATCTTCAGCCGCGGTCATCAACTCTTCCAGTCTGTTTTCCATAAATGCCGTATATCCTGAAACCTCAAGAACATTATTCAATTTAAATTGTCCGCGATAATATGCCATCAGCAATCTGTCATACTGTGTCATCGTTGAATCTTTTTGATCCCAACCGGGGCGTAGAAAAATCACTTCTATCGCTTTAGCCACTGCCAAAGGGTCTTCACCGTCCATCTTGGGGAAAACTTCCAAAGAAGCATACTCCTGATTTTCCGAAGGAACAGAGCCTTCAAAACTGGGCATATCCAATTTGATATCCGCCATCGAGGGCAATTCTCCGGAACGGATTTTTTCCAAAGCGTTATCTGCGATCTCTTTCATTTTAACCTGACCTTCTTTTAACAAAGCAGCAGGCACATGCGGAATAATCGCCGGCACAGAAGCAAAATCAAAAACCGGCATACCGGGAGTCGCTTTCAAAATCATTTTGAACAAACAAATCGGATTGATTGGCATACAGCCAGCTTGTGCCGGTGAAGAAGAAAATGCCACCATCAAACCGACCGACAAAAATAATTTTTTCATTCTATTCAAAGTCAACATCGATTTCATCCTTTTCTTCTACAGAGTATTCACCCTCTCCAAGTTTCAGGTTCTTCACCGGTTCGGGCTTTTTATACCCGCCCGTCGGCAAATCAACAATATAATCGGCCGTCAACTTCTTTAAATTGGCCAGCTTTAATGATATCTGATTTAAGCGGTCATAATTCCCGTTCATTATCATCATGGTGTTAGCGTTAATGCTGTCTTGAATCGTTTCGGCATTCTTCATCGCCTCATCAGCCTTTTTGAAGCGTTCCTCCGCTTGTTTCGCCGCATTCATCGCCATATAAAACGATTTCGCCAATGCTTCTGAAGTCGCCCCTTTTTTAAAATCATCCCTGATACGCGACATCTCATTAAATTCGTCCATCGTCATTTCTACGTTTTTCTTCGAAAACATCGTTTCTTTGATCTTTTTGGACGCATCCGCCGCCCCGTTTTCCCCTTTACCGGCTTTCGTTACATCAGAATCTTTGCCGCCGGAAAATGCCCCTGATTGAAAAGCACCAGAGACTGCTGTTCCCATCGCCTTCAAATCTCCCGAAACAGCGGCCTGTCCCACCGCCTGAATCTGCGTCATCGTTGTCTTTACCTGATTGACACGACTTAAAACTTGCGGCACAGGCTGAAAACGACCGACCAAATTCGTAATCAAAGAAGCCAATTTTGCAACGTCAAACGTCGGCCAACCTTGAGCCTTAGATTCTGACAGCGGCATCAGAAGAGAAACTGTCAACAGACCCGTGAATAATACTTGCTTGTTCATGCTCTCCTCCTGTCTACTTCGCATTTTCCAGTTCCGGACCCGCACTGGCTATGTTACTGATCCCTTCAATATGCGATTGCGTCGACGTCAACAACTGTTGATAATTCGTCTGTTCTAATTTAAGCAACGCCAGCTTGTTGATCTCATTTTGCAAATCCGTTTCGGCTTCCTTGCTTTCGGCATCTTGACGCAATTTTTCAATACTGGCCATATCCTTGTCCAATTGTTTACGCGTCGCCACGGCTTTTCCATATCCGGAGGCCAAAGCCGTATATCGAAATTCCATCCTTTTCTGTGTCACTGCGTCAATTTCCGTCGGAGAAGCGTTCTCTTTTTGTATAAACAGATTTGCTTGCATCCAGTCAATCGCCGCATCAGGATCGTCCGCCTTATCTTCCAACCCTTCCGGCAACAACAGCAACGACTGCTTGGTTCCTCCTTTTTCAGCGTTACGATCAAAAATACCGCCCGCCGCATTTTTTAACGCAGCCTTCCAATCGCCGTTCCCCCCCAAATTCTGCAACATGGTTTCTATATTCATGCTTGATTGAATTTGCTTTAATCCCGAACGAATTTCTGAAAACTGATCCAATATCGCCTGTATCTTCATCGCCACATCCATCGTCGTCTGGGCGTGTACGGAAGACGGCATTCCCAATACGGTTAAGACGGATGCTATAAGGGCATATTTACGTAACATTTTCTTCCTCCATCTTATTCAAACACCGTATTAATCACACATAGAGGCAACCGCATTCGAAGCCAAAGCATTCGCTTGCATCACCGTTGAAGAAACCGCCTGCTGATACAACACTTTCAACGTCGCCGTATTCGCGCCCAGCAGTTGCATCTGATCATCCGAAGCGCTTGACGCTTCCTGAGCCTTTTTCATATCTTCGCCGCTCGCCAGATTTTCCTGCAAAGCAAATGAATTCGCCAATCCCGACAAAGACAGCTCTTTGCTCATACTTTCACGAGCGTCCCAACAAACTTTGCGCTTTTCCATGTCCATCTCACCTTCCTCAATCCCCATCTTCTTCACTTTTTCAAGCGTGCTGACAAGTTTTTCAGGATCTTTCATCACTTCTTCAGAAAATCCCGCCTTCGTCATTTCCTCGGGAATATCCATCGCTTTCATTCCGCCGCTTAAAACGTTCTTGGCCTGACTAGCGGCAAAATTTTTCAACGCATCCATACTTAATTTATCGCCCATGGCTTTCGCTTGTTCTATACCGTTGGTAATCTGATCTTTTACTTCTTTTAATTCCTGAATGTGTTTCGTTAACTGATCAATCTGCGTCGCCAATTCGGCTCCGATTGTCGGAACGGGAATCGCTTGAACCGTTTCACAGCGGAAAAAACAAAAAATCGCCATTAAAACAAAAATCGCTGATTTCTTTGAATAGGTCATAGAAGCCTCCCTTAATATTAAGCTATGCGCATAACTGTATCTATTAATTATAGTTTAAACATACAATTGTGGCAAAACAATGGTTTTTATTAAGGCAATTATGACAAAAATAAGACAAAAACAAAAAAAGCTTTTGATCTTTTACGCGACTTCCAGATATTTTTCGACAAAACCTTCCGGACCGTACTCCTTCATCAGCTGTTCCGCCAGCAAAACATGCTTGCGCCCTGAAGAATACAGTTTCAAAAACGGTCCCAAACCGCCTAAGTTCACATCCAATATAACGGATTCTCCCACCGCGGGACGAGCTACCAATATCGCATACTTTAATTCTTTAAAAGCGCGACCAAAAACAAAATCCCGCTCATGCGGCGTTAAGCGCCAATTTTCATAATCTTCTTCCATTCCCTGAGGATTACGAAAAAAAATCACTGTCTGACATTGCCCGCGAATAACTTCGCCCATTCCTAAAGAATCCACAATATTCGGCTGTTGAAACGCGCATAAATACGCTTGGCGTTTCTTACGACCTTCTTGCAATCCGATCACAAACTGATCTCGGAACATAGGATGTTTTAACATCGGCGCCGTTTCGTCAATCATAATCAAACTGGGATCGCCGGTGTCCCCGGAAACACTGTGTATACGTTGCATGATGTAGCTGATAACCGCCGGAGCCAAAACCTCGTCTTCAAAAATATGAGTAAAGTCAAATGCAATAAAGCGTGCCGTCATATCCAACGTATCGTTCGGCGAATTGAAAATCAAACCGTATTGTTGATCGTTGACCCAACGGAACAGTTCCCGACGCATGGCTCCCGTCGGAGAAAAACAACTCTTATGTAAGTTTTTCAGAGTCCTTTCTTCGGGACGAAGATAATCAAAAGCGGTCGTTACCGCTCGCGCGATCTCTTTTTCGGAAACAGCGTCGTCAACCATGGTAATCGCTTTAAGCCAACGTCTTAAAAACGCCCTGTTCTCCGGTGTATCGCGGCAAGAAAACGGATTCATGGATGTCGAATCTTTATCTCCGTCAAAATTAACATATGCCCCTTGAATGGCTCGACAAAAAACTTCCACACCTCTGTGACGGTCGAAAAAGTAAACGCGTAAATCCCTGTGACGCATCGCTTGCCCCGCCAAAAAGGCCAATAACGTTGTTTTACCTTGTCCGGTCGAACCCAATAAAATACAGTGAGCCACCGCGTTCGCCGCCGCCGTCACATGAAACTGCCAACGATATGCCGTCCCGCTGATTGTCCTGAAAATCGTAATCGGCCCTGGCCCCCAGTCACTGCTTGGATTCCCTTCCGGCGCTTTTTCCAAATTTATTGCCGTCGCCACTGCCCGAGATAAATAGGTGTATGTCCTGGGATATATATCATACGTCGGAAATTGAGCAAAAAAAGATGCCTGTGCAATCCAACCCTCTCGAACGGGCGTTACCCCATACAAACGGCAAAGACGCTCCACTTCCATCTGGCCAAATTCCAGTTCTTCCTTCGTCATTCCAAAAACAAACAAAGTCATTGAATAGTGACACAATGTTTGCGTGTCGCTGTCCGTCGAATCGATCAATTCTATCGCTTCGTCATATTGATCTATCGTTGACCCTGAAAAACTGGTAACTCTGGCCATGCGTTTCTGCTGCATCAATAAAGCCAAAGCTTTTATCTTAGGAATAGGTGTTACCGTATGTAGCATCGTGACTTCAACGTTAATCGACAAAAGATCCGAAACCATCTGTTCATCCATATAGTCTCCGGGACTGCGAATCCCCATCACTATCCCCAACATCTCCTCTTCGCCCCTGAAAAATCGAATCAGCCCCTCATCTCCGGTAAAATGTATGTAATCCGCAGTCAACATCGACTTCAATTCCGCGCCTTCCAAAGAACCAATACGCGGACGAGGCATCGTTATCGGACTGCATAAACGGGCGAAAAAAGTAAACGGGCTTGCCTCCAGATCGCTTCCTTTTGTCTCAAACAATTGCGTCGGTTCATACATATCCAAAATCGCGGTTAACGCTTGCGCCGCCTGTGCCAAATCTCTGGCATGATTCTTATGTTCTTTGACCGACAAAATTATATAGTGTTTATTACGAAATACACGGCTGAGATTATCTAACCACTGATCGGCTATCTCTCGCAAAATCGGATTTTCATGGCGAACCTCCTCGCCCAAGGGAATCATTTCCCTGATCGTCAGAACACGCACCGTGACATTTAAATCCGCCATTGCATCAATAAAACTTTTCCGAGCGTCCAACATATTTAAACGCAACTCTGGCTGAATCATCGCCACATCGGCCCCCTTGACCGAGAAAACGCGAACCAAAGAACCGTCATGGCATTCTATCGTCGTACCGTCATCTTTCAATCGTTCAAACGGTAAAAAATCACTGACTTGCGTTTCGCGCGGTTTCGGCAACACCAACTCGCCCAGCTTCGTTGCCAGCAATCCTGCAAAAGCGGCCGCAGAGATAATCCCTAAAATGCTGACAAGAACTTCTCCGGTGCCCAGACTTTGAATAAAAATGGAAAAAATACTTTCAGGGGGCAAGTTTTGTTCCTTTACTTTTATATATATTTTGCGACCCGCCTGCCATCGGTCCGAAAGCCCGTACCATTGAAGACAAGTGCGGTTCCCGCGCTCCGTAAATTACTAAAAAAACATGGGCAAAAACAATCGGAAACACAAAAATCAAAGGATTCATGGAAAAAACCCCCATCCCTATAAACATAAAGGGAAACTGAAGCGCCAAATTAATAATCGCCGGCAAAAACGGCGCCCAAAAAATTCTGGGAGGCATGGCTATTGCTTTTAAAATCGGTTCCCGCATTTATTCACCCTTTTTTCTTTGTTGTAGCTTAATAAAAAAAAATAAACAAATCCTTTCTTTAATATAATATAAAAAACTCTTTCGTCGAAAACAAATTCTTTCACAAAAAAAAATTGCCGCAGAGAACTGCGGCAATTTACTTTGTTTTTAACGACTATCTTACAGAGAATCGTTGAATTTCGCGTCTGATGTGTTCGTGAAGTAGGTTACGATCTGAGAAGCAATCGCCAAAATTAACAGACCGAAAGCCAAGGAAGCAAACCATTTCCATTTAACGGCACCGAAAATCGCACCGACGGCTAAACCGACCAAACCGAAACCACCCATAACGAAAACAACGGTTTTTACGTTATTGAACAGTTCCTTACCTTTAGATGTAACAACGCCGAAAGCATCCTGGGCATAACCTTCTGTAGAAGTGGCAAACAGCAATGCCAAAGCTAAGTATAAAAGTTTCATTTCAGTTCTCCTTGTTTTTAAGGTTCAATATTCTTCATACCTTCAGAATATGAAAAACGTTTAAAGATGTCTACATTAAAAAAGCAACCGGCAAAAACATAACAACACATTGATTTTTAATGTTTTTTTGGCAAAATTACACTCCAGTAAAAAAATTGTCACGAATTTGAAATATTTTTAAAAATCTTTTTTGCCCCGGTCTGGCACTATTATTCTGAAAAAACAATGGAAATTTACCGATAGTTAATAACTTTGAAGATAAACTTTGAAAAATATCTTTGTGTTTTGATTTTATACTTTAAAGAAAAAAATGAAAAACGTTCAAGAAAATTCAAATACGACCGATCTCGATCCTGCTTTGGAAAAAAAATATCCGGTTTCAGCAGGCACGTCCGTATTTTTGATCTTCAGTTTTTTATTAATCCTAGGGCTTTGCAAATTTTCCTTTTATGTCTTAAAAAATCACCGCAGCGCCATTAATCGGGACACATTGGTGAAAACATATGTCGATGTTCAACCTTACTCCGGTTCAAGACGGGAAAAGTCTTCTTATATTGTATTAAAAAATCAGGATAAATCCGTTCCGGCGCCTTTTTTTGTCAAGAATGCCGTTCAAAACAGTTATAATCTAGCTGTAGAAAAAAAACAAAGCGAATCCTCCCCTTCTGTAAAATTAATGGCCGTCAACAATATAAAGGCTTTGCCGAGCGTCAAAAGACCTCCGGTCATCAGACCGCCCGTGATTCGACAAAATGAACAAAAAATGACGACTGTCGAAGAAAAAGAAGCCGTTTCCTTAGATAATCTAATGACTTCTGGATTAACCTTGCTCACCGAATCCGACAAAAAAATTATCAATTCCGAATTTTTACTGCAAGATGAGCCCGTTTCAAACGAGCAAACGAAAAAAGAAACTTTATCCGAAAACAAAGGCGCGAACAAAGGCGTTTCGAAAAAGAAAAAGCCCGTTGCCAAAACCTTGCCCGCGACGCGTTGGATTGATATCGCGCAATTGCGCAAGCAACTGTCGATGCAGTCCCTGCAGGTTCAAAAAGAACAAACCCGACGTGAAAACAAGGCTTTGTTGGAAATGAACGATTCCAAACAGATCGCCGCTTTGGATCTTCACCCGACGAGCGATGTGCCTGATCAGCAAACTGAAAAAAGCATCAATCCGACAAATCCGTCTTCTTCCGCAAAAGCCGAAAGACAAAAAGCCGACGTCGAATCCGTTCAACAAACTGCCGTTGTTCAAGACATTCCTTTTGCGGGGACGACGGAACAAACCGAAAAAACCGCGACAACCGCTCAAAAAATAAAAGACACGACGGTTCTTGCCGGCGATACGCCCAGTTTATGGAAAATCGCGCAAGCGCGGGGAAATGCGAAAAGACCGACGGTTGAAAAAAAAGAAATCGTTAAAACATCAGAGAAAACGTCTTTGGACGTTGTTGAAGAAACGGCCACGAATCAAAAAGAGACAACAACAATTTACCGGAACGGGAAAATCGCCGCCGTCATTGAGCAACCGACGAACCAATCTTTAGACTGGTTGGATAGACAAGAGGCCGCCGTATGGACAAGTATGTCCCAATCCGACACACCTTCCGTTTGGTCCGCCGCGATTGAAGCCAATAGTATTCCAAAAGACAGAGCTAAAGCGTTCAGAATAGCCGACGAACAACCGGCAGTTTCCGAAAAGCCTGCTCAAACGGAATCCCCAGCGGAAAAAAAACAAACGGGAAACAATGAAACAGCTGAAAAAAACGTAATCAACTCCTCTCCTGTCCGAACGATCGGCGAAGAACAAAAACCAGAAGCGAAATCGAATCCTTTGTTGCTGCCGTTAGGGGTTCCCGTTTCATCTTTCAACGCGACGACACCAACGCCTGCGACGGCAAATCAAACGTATCCGACAGGAAGCGCTCCGTTAAAAGTTGATCCGGACGGTCTTGCCGCCGCCCTTTCAAAAAAAGAACAGTCAGAAACAGAAAAAAAACAAGGTTCTGAAGATAGCGGATTGGTAAACAAGTTTTTTTCATTCTTTAATAAAAATGAAACGGACAATGCCATGCCGAACATTGGTTCGGGAACGTCTGTCGAAAAGGCAACGCAAAAGAAACACTCAAAAATGAAACTGAAAAAAAACAACAGAAAATAAATCCGGATTCCG
>CALXTY010000040.1 GCA_944391535.1 uncultured Alphaproteobacteria bacterium | reverse complement strand
CAATCCCCAGTTCTTCGGCGCATTGCTGTTCAAGTGCGGCTAATTGATCCCACAAAGGGGATTTATCGTCCCAATCCTTCGCCGCGTTTAAAGGAATCGGGTACGGCACGCGATCATACGCTTGTGCCGGTAAAGAATTGTGTTTGGAATACGGGAATCTGAGCTTTGATTTTCCGGCATAAAAAGCCGCGTTCTGTTCGGTTTCTCCGCGATGACCGCAGATAATGGCAAAGTCCATAACCTGTTTTTGCATCATCAAAACGGCCAGAGCTTTTAAGCGCGGGTCAAGTTCGGACAGGCATTTTAAACTGTTTTTGCCGAATGAATATTTCATAATAATGAATCCTCTGGCGTTGTCGGCCAAACGACGGCGTCTGGAAAGCTCGCCTGTTTGGGAACATCACGTAAAGCTTGCCGGTATTCCGCCCATTCCTGTTTTTGTTCCGCCGTTAACGGCGCATCGGGCAACTGCGTCCAATCGCACAAAGTAAGCAAAGAATTACGCTGAGCTCGAACTTGCATTTCCTGTTGTTCTTCGGTTAGTTCCGGAATGGCTGGAATCGGTGAGGATTCGGCGTACTGTTCAATCTGCTCGTTGATTTCACGATATTTAACGATCGGCTTTTCAGCCGTTGGTTCTTCAATAACGACTACTTGCTTGTATCCGTCTGCCATCATTAATTCAGCCGACTGATTATAGTTAGATATTGCTCCTTTGTTTTTTGGAGCAACTTCGATCTTGTTTTCGTTTATGAATTTTGCGTATTTTTGCATACTTAATTTCCTTATGCCATTGAAATTTGCACATATCCATTACCAAACTGATACCCTTGTGTGTGAACCACTTCTGTACATAAATCTGGATTAGTATATGATGATCCTCCAGCTGCGCCCATTGCACATGCGTCGTATCTACTTCCGCTTCCGCTTAAATAGTAGATGTCAATACCTCCGCCACCACCATAATATCCACCACCGCCGCTACCTGAACGATATCTTTCTGTATACGGAGTTCCTCCTGTCAATCGTTTCCCTTTTCCGTTTACTCTATTATCAATTCCCCAAATTCCGTAATACACACTGTATGCGCCGTCGCCACCAGCAGTTTGACTTCCTCCTTGCGCTTCAATAAGAGAGCCCGGAGAATTTGTATCGCCAACTTCTCCGATCAAGCCGCCTCCATCCCCTCCCTTAGCATGACGAACTATAAGCCAATCTGTAGATGCGGCAGAACCACCGCCACCGGCTTGAACCAACGCTTGAAGTTCATCGTTGTTAAGATAAATCATACTGTCGTTTCTGTTGTCTGATGGTGTTGTGTATTGTTTCCCGACTTTAATGAATAGATCAGTTTCAGGAACAACCGATACAACGCACTGAACGCGTCCACCATATCCACCGACAGCTGTTTCATTAAATGTAAGTCCTTGTCCTGCAACAACATCAACACGTATTTTTTTTATGCCAGAAGGTACACGCCAAACACCGTTATCCAGAAAAGTAATTGGATCGAATTTTGCACTGTACATTAAGAGTTCTTTAGACCATATCTGCATTATTTTCTCGCCCCTTCAGCCATTACACCGCAAACCCAATCGTTTAAAACAGGATCAAAATCCCAATAAACAGAATAGTTTCCCGATTCGATGTCCGGCAAAGTCTTGTTAAAGAAATTTGCCGTTCCCCAATTTACCATCACAACTGCTGACAAATTTAAAAACATCTTAATCTGATTATGCTTTGTTGCATTAACCGTTGACGGCAGAGTAAATGTCGTAGCACCGCTGATTGTCATCTTATATAAAGTGTTGGCATTTAACGCGACAGTCCCCGACGTTGCGCTAATCGCGGTGATGTCCTGAAGGTCTGCCTTGATTTCTGCTTTAATGGCTTGAGATAATTGCGTGTTATCATCGGCATCGGGCGTCAACCCCGCCGCCGTAATCGCATTCACTATCTCACGTTGCGGGGCTTCAATGGCGATTGCGGGAGGGATAGATCCGGCTTCGCCTGTATCAAGGTTGAAATCCTTATATGTTGCGTTCGGATCCGTTTCATTATGCGGCTGATTATATTTCATTTAATCCTCCAAAATTTTGTAATAGATGCGTGTATGTGATTGTTTCATACGGTCAAGCGTGCACATCAGGTCGTCCCCATAGACCGTTTTTTCTTCCATTTCGCCGTTTTCATTTATAAATGTTGTTATGCGCGGATAAAAAGAAACGATCAGACACAAGCGGCAGTGGATTTCATTGTTTAAAGCGTCTTTTCCCAGATGGGATTTTCCGCAGATAAAGGGTTGAAGAGCCGTTAGCGTACCGACATAGCCCAGATCTTTTATCACTTGTTCATAGGCGGTTTTTTCTTGTCCCGCTCCCATATTCATTCTGGATTGAACGGCTTTGCGGCGTTCGGTGGGCAAGGTGTTGACGCCGTATGAACAAATATCCGGCAACCCGTAATCTGTTTCCCATTCCTCAAGGCTGAGTTCCGTAGCTGTTGAAATATCAGATTCGCGCAAAATCTGTTCAAAAAACAGATGAACCTCGTACAGTGCGTCTGCCGCCACGCTTAACAGGCGACACATGACAGAGTCCGGTTTTTGTTCCCAAATTCGTCCTTTCGGAAGCAGAGCATAAAGTTGATTTAGATAATTCATGCGACCTCGCTTGTTCCGTAAGAGATGGAACCTAAAATCGCAAGTTCATGGTCTTGAGTATGAATGTCCGCTGTCGGTGCTGCTAAAACGTGGTCTTCGGTGACCGTGATGACGGCGTTTCGGATTGCATTCAGTTTTAAGACTTTGCCGGGTTCTGCCGAAAGGAAAAGATCTTCCAAATTTGAACGAATGCCGGCTTTTGTATCGTCATCGTTCGGGTTTAAATCATTGATAACAAAATCAACGACTTTTGCGGTTGGAGCCAAGACGTAAACTTCTTCAACGGTTGCCGGTACTTTAGAAAGGATATAGTCTTGAACGGATTGAATTTCGTTTTCATCAGGCAGTATCGTATCTGTTTTATTATCCATAACGAAACGAACGACGACCGTTCCCAATCCCATGGCATTCGGGTAACACCATGCGCGGGTGACGCCCGGAACTTCTTTAGCCCAAGCGACATAGTCCGAGTCCGCTCCACCCAATGGCGGATTTTGAATAAACGATTTTAAACGTGCGCGCAGGTCTTCTATGTCTTCAACGTCATATCCTCCGGAGATGCCGTTTTCGGCAACATTTACAGTCGTTTCAATACCGACAATCGCCGATGTCATGGATAAAACTGAATCGGCTTCAAGGTTGCCGCTTTGACCGGCATCAACGGCTTTGACGGGAACGACAGCTTGACCGTCCGCGATGACGGCGGAAGATGTTGTTTTATAGAAAACGCCGTCAGCGCGTTTTAATTCCGTATCCGCGGGGATTGAAACATTGTTTGTTCCTTTAAAGATGACGTTTCCTTGCGCGAAACTGGCTTCTTTTCTTGGCTTTCCTCTGTTTTTAGCATGGCGTTCCAAATTTTCCGCATCGGCCGTATCAATAAAGATCTGGCGGAAAATCCATTCGCCGAACTTATAAAGGCCGTATGTCGCCATAGCGATTATTTTGGCATAAACGGTCAAAAACGAACGAGACAACAAACTGGCGTCCGGAAACTTTGAACGAATATTCGCCTTGTTTTGTTCCAACAAATCTTCATAGCTTGGTGTATTAAAGGCCATTGTCGTTTCTCCATAAAAAGTCAAAGCGGGCGTTGCCGTCATGTTTTTGCAGATCAACGGAAAGCATCAAGCGGCCGTAATTGTCATACGCCGCCGAAACGGACACTTTTTTGCAGATTTTTTCTTCAATCAGCCAAGATAGAGCGTCTTGTGCGAAATCCTGCGCTTTTTTCAACGTTTCTGGCGAACGTTTGGCATTTTGAAGCGTCCAAAGCTTTGAACCGATTTCTCCGCCCCACCAGCCACGCCGGTTTTCTTCCCGCGCATCTGAAAATAAAGAAATCAAAATCGCTGTTCTCAATCCGCTGTCGGTTTTCAGTCCGCCGTTTTGATAAACCAGATCTCCAACCATTTCTTGAGTGATTTCAAACGCCGCGTCCATTTCAGCCTCCCATTGTTACAAGCGGCGGCGTTGTCGGAAGTTGAACGGAATCTTTATGCGTATGCGCGTCAAAAATGGATCTGATAGTCGTCATATTTCCTGTTTGATCACAGACTTCCGCTTGACCGGTGATGTTTTGCGTAACGTTTAATGTTTCTGAAATGTTGACAGCTCCGTTCAGAGTTATGGTCGGAGCCGTAATATCAACAGCCGCCTCTGCCGATACGGTCATTGTTTTTGTCTTAAGGGCGATTTCGTTCCCGCGTTTTAAATAGATTTCATCGCCTTCGTCCGTGTAAATGGCGATTTCACCGGCTTTTAGCCCTTTAACGCGGATTTTTCTGTCTTCCGCGGCAATGATCAATCCGTTTGATCGGTCTCCGCCGACAAATAAAACTGTGGCTAAAGAACCTTCGGGAGGAACGGATGTAATGCCGTAGTCTTGAATGCGTTCCACATTGCTTTTTAATTCTCCGTCCAACAAAGATACCTGACATAACTGGGCGTTTGAATTATCTGACACAGCCTTTAAAACGCCGCGCCCGATCATCAATAAAACGCGGGATTGAATGTTTTTTAAAAGCCTTGTTAAAGTATCCATTAAAGCCTCATTTGATTTCAATCGCGTCCGGCGGTAAAAGGCCGCCCGCGTCTTTAGTTTTCTTTACGATCGGCAAACGTTTGTATGCGTCCGGATTAACAAGGGAAAGCCTTGTCTTTGCCCCGTTATCGTCTAAAGAAAAAGACACTTGTTTGATCAAAAGATTAGAATTGATCCCGAAACGCGGAATATAAACACGGGACAAGGTGTTTTTCTGCCAAAGAAGCCCGCTCGTTTGCGTCCAACCTTGAACCGTGATTTCAACACTTGCCGAACAACCGGAACGAACGCAGGCTTCCCATGCCGCCAGTTCGGAAACGGCAATCCCGCTTTGCGTATTTTGTATGACCTGTAACAACGGACGGTAACGCTTGACGTTCAAATCTTCGGAAGTTCCCGAAGCATTGGCATTTTCTTGCGTGTCGTCCGTCATGACCGTTTGATTTTTAACAACATAGTTTGAAAAACGGTTTGACCAATCTGAATTCAAAACGGCTTCAAGAATATTTTCGCCGTAAATCAAATCGTCTGCGGATCCGTTCAAACCCGCTCGTGTTAAAACCAGATTGCCGGAAGTATCCGAAGTCACCAGAACAGCGCGAGCTTTCGCCGCTCTGTCCAAAGCATCAAAGACGGTTTCTCCGGGCTGAATTTTAAAAGATTTAAATACATCGCCCGTATCGGAAACCTGATTGACGACTTTTATCTTAAAAGGTTGACAGAGCTTGACGGCAATTTCATATAAGTTCAGATTGAACCATTCATCAGGTTCGGCGATGACGGAGCAATCCGCCAAATCGACGGTTTTATCTGCGCCTTTTAGCGATAATCCGCATTCATTTGCCGATATATCTGCCGTTGAACCGGTAATATAACCGGAAGAAACGACTTGATTTTCCAATTTTAAAACAGCTGACGCCCCCGGATAAAGCAACACGCCGCCCGATTGTTCGGCGGAAATATTAAATTCACCGGCAATCGCGTCTATCGCGGAGGAGGCTTGTAGTGACGTCCAGCCTTTAAAAATCTGATCTTCAATCGTTAAAGAAACACCGATCATACCAACACCTCCAGTGTTTTATTTGCCGGAACGAACAGAGGATTTTTGATTTTGTTACGACTGACGATTTCGTCCGCTTTTGCGTAATCGCCATATAATTCATAGGCGATGACACAAGCCGGCAGAACGCTTTTTGTTTCATAGTTCGATACCGTTTTTAAATCGGCCGATTGTTCCGTCATGGCTTCAACAAGTGTTTTTTGAAGATTTTGAAGAACTTGTGAGAGTTCAATATTTTCGGTCGACACAATTTCCGTATCTAAAACGTCCGCCAGTTCGTCACGTAAAGAAACCGCTTCATCATACGTATCAAAATCGACATTCAAGACTGTTTGAACAGCAGCAATGACAGCCGTTTGGCGAATAACTGCGGACAAGGCTTTTTCATTTTGATCGACCTGTTTTTTTAATTTTGCCGCAATGTTTTTTTTGGGTTGTGATGATCCGAAATCATAGAAGAACCGCCGCTGTGCAATCAGTTTTGATTTTTCGGACAGACTGGGAAATTGAAACAGATCCAACAGATTTTGCTGAAATCCCGCGCCACCGGCCAAAGCTTTTAAAGGATTGTCCGAAAAAGCCGTAATCACCGCATTCCATTCGGCAACGGAGTTATACAGTTCTGCCGTTCCTTCTTGAAACTCTTTAACGCCTGCGGCAACATCGGAAACGGGCTCAAGCAAAGTTTTGGTTAATGTTTCAAGTTTGGTGTTGCTTAATTCAGCCAAAGACGAAGGCAACCCCGCTAAGTCAAACTTTGCGGCGAATTCGGATCCCGATAAATCTGCCGCCTTTTGCGCCACTGCCGACAACCTGTTGGAAAAACTGGACGTAATGACGATGCCGCCTTCAAACTCCGCTTTAATAAAACGCATATTGATTTGTGCATATCCGCCTTCGTCCTTGATACGGATCACGCTGTATCCGTCAGGAACAACGTTTGAAGAAGCTCGATACGGATGCACCAAAGCTCCTGATCCGACTTCGTTAAGCGCGTCTTCCAAATTTTTCAAATTTTGTGTGTAATCGCCGAATAAAAAACCGGTGATATTGTAAACATCGTCTTTGCGGCCTAAGTCTTGAATGCTGCCGATTTCCTTTCCGGGAAATTCGTTATGTACGATACGCCTGCCGAATTCGTCTTCAGTTTTATCAACGTAAAACGGAATCCCTTTAAAAGAAGCTTCACGCAAATCGTCTTTCCACCCCATTTTACGCCCCCGCCAAAGTTCTGGTTAATCCGATTTCCGTTCTGTCGGCATCGGAACTTGCAACGTTTAAACGCATTCCGGCAGGCAGATTTTCCCCGCGAATAACAACTTCCGTGCGAAGCGTTTTGGATTCTTCAATCCGCTGTGTCTGAACGGGCGGAACGACGACGGGTGTTTCATCAAACAAAACGGGACGATCGGCAGGAAGTTCCGGCAAAGTTTCCGCTTCGATGTTTTTTTGGGCTTCTTCCTGTTTTTTTCGCCGTCCGAAAATTTTTTCCAACAGCCAGCCGGTTCCGCCTTCAATAATTGAAGCGATTTTTAAAGACCACTCGGCAATCTTTTTTAAAGCAACACCTGCGGCAAAAAGAATAACGACAAATTGTCCGATCGGATTTGTCAGCAACATCAGACCGAACGCCGCCAAAGATTTCATTAAAATTCCCAAAGCGATCAAAAGCGGCCCCGCCATGACAGCGGCCAATATTGTTAAAGCGTTTTTAAAACCGCCGACAAAACCGACAAGAGTTTGTATGAATCCGCCGAAACTTTTTAATGCCGCCCAAATTTCAATAACGGCATTCTTTGCCGTGATAAAACCGCTGACAAAGGCCGCTCCCGTTTTTTCCGCCCATACCTGTAACGAACCGTTATCCGCCATAGCGTCAACCGTATTTAATAAAACGGCCAGTTCATTTTTCAGCCATTTAAACGGGCCCGATTCCATGACCATTTTAGAAAAGCGCGTCCATTGGTCGGACAGGTTTGAAACCATACCCGACCATGTTTTGGACAATCCCTCCATTGCTCCGGAATAGCCTTTTCGGTCAAAAACTTCATAGACCAGTTTTTCCAACGCTTCCATATTATGGACATCGGCATAAAGAGTGACTTTTTGTTTGTCTTGATCAAAGAAAGTATAAGTCAGTTTGTTGCCGATTGTTTGATAGATACCGCCGATTGCCGTACGCAGTTGTTCAAACTGTCCAGATTTTGCTTTTCCTACGGCATCAACCAGCTGTAACAACGGTTTTCCCGAAGCCGCGGCCGCATCTCCGATCGCCAGCAAACTGCCGTTCATCGGGTCAATACCGGAAGAAACAAGATTTTTATAAGCTTCCGTGACGTCCGAGAGTTCATACGGTGTTTTAACGGCAAAATCGGAAATCCACTCCATCGCCTTTTTGGCGTTGGTCGAAGATCCTTCCAATGTCGTTAAAACGGTTTCCATATCTTCAAACATGGCGGCAACGTCCAGAAAGTTCCGTTTAAATCCCCAAGCCAACCCTGCGCCGACAGCGGCCGTTTTTAAAACAATGCCGTTTAATGCCGACAATGTTGTCGAAAAAGATGATTTTAAGGCCGTAAAAGAAGAAGAAACTCCGGCAAAATTGTTTTTAAAGCCAAGCGTCATTTTGCGCAAAGCCGAAGACAGACTTTTCATGCCTGCGCTCATCGCATCAATCAATTTGACTTTTAAACTGATTTCCTCGTTTGCCATTGTTCTTCTTCCTTTAAACGCTGTCCTGCCATTTTGACCCAAAAGGTCAAGTCTTCGGCGTCCATGCTCATTATTCGGTCAATGTCGATATAGAACGGGTATCCGGCAAGCAGTCGGACGCCGCGTTCCCAGTCTGCGGGGAAGGACTGATAAAATTTGATATGATTGAATAAACCTCCGTCATATCGGCAACATCCATGCGTTCCAGCTTTGCTTTTTCCGTTCCGGTCGTGCGGCTTGCCAAAGTCAGCATATCGTCAAAGGACACTTCGACATTTTTTTTCAATTCAATGCCTCTGAAATCGCCGGCGGTCGGACGACGGACGGTCAATTCGGTGATAGTTTCGTTTTCACCCCATGAAATCGGAGTTTTAAGCGTGTATTTAACAACCATTTAAACAATCTCCTCCGCATCCGTTCCGGTGAATTTGACGGGCAAAGTCCCTTCTTCGCAGGTTACGGTTCCGTCCCCGCTGTAAAATGCGTTTTTAAGCGAAATCGTTTTGCCGTTTTGTAAAGACAACGTAACGGTTTTATCCTTCATCTGAACGATTGCAGCCACATCCAATTCTTCGCTGTCTTGGATTTCGCCCTCAATGTAGGGTTCCTGCGCCGTTTCCTTGTATCCCATCACCTTTAGGTTCGCGCCGTATATCGGTTCGCGCTTCGGGTGGCCGAGATTATAAGACCATTGACCTTTGGCTTCCAAAATGCTGCCGTCCGTTTTGACTTCGATTGATCCGGCTACTCTTAATCCCATGTTTCCTCCTTTATCGTATAAAAGCGATTTGCGTTGCCACAACGTCCAGCTTGTTCATCAGATCAGGCGGTAACAGAACATCCAGTCTGTTGCGGTTTGACGCGTTGCGTTCGACTTTCAGGTTTTTCTTGAATTCTTCAAAGTTTTCGACCAACCCGTTTTCAGCGTGCGTTTTAAACCAAACGATCGCTTCGGCTTTCATCGTTGCCGGGGTCATGACTTTTGCGCCTGTCGCTCCGTCATCTCCAAGTTTCCAGTTTTGGTATTTTCTGGCGATATAGTTACGCCAGTCATAACGCAAATATCCCAAAACCAACGGTACGTTGATATCCTGATAAGCCGTATCCGCCGCACCCGCACTGTTGGTTTTATAGGTCGTAATCGCCTGTTCAATAATTGCCGTTCCGTCAGCAGATCGTGTAAACGTTGAAATGCCGTCATGCAGCAGGAGATTTCTTTCTTCGTCAGTGAACTGTTCTTCGGCCGATCCGGTCATGATACCGTTTAAACCGTAACGAAACGGCGCGGCGGGATCGTTTGAAGCATACAAGGCGACCGTAGCCATATAAGAGGCCGCAACGCCGTACAAAGGACTTTTCAAACCGTGCGCGCACAGGAGTGTAAGGTGCTTATCGTTCAAACCGGAGCCTTTTTCTCCTAAAGACGACAGATCGCCGTCAACGGCTCCGAAGGCCATTCCTTCAATCGCGCGCAAGGCTGACCAGCGGCTTTCCAGTTCCGACTTTAAAGCCGAAAGAGAAGCTCCGTCCGTGTACGGCATTGCGATAAAATTATAGTGGACGTCGCCCAAAACGGCGATCACGTCACCAATGTCCGGATTTGTCTTTCCGCCCGTTAAATCGGCAATTTCAACCGTAACGCCGGCGGGCAGAACTTCTCCGTCATAATAATTCAAATGAACGGGCATATTGCCGCATTCGCCTTTGTGCTTGGCGGTCAACGTTACGACGCCGGCCTCTGCCGCCGCCGTTACGGGCAGATCCGCATCAGCGGATATCGCCGTAACCAAAGCCTGCGCAATATCCGACGCCGTGTTTGCGTTTGAAACGCCCGCTTTGACAACGTAGTCCGCAATATATAAACAGAGCGTGCCGCCTTCCGTCGCCGTTCCGCCGATTGTGATTGTCGCCGTCGCCGCCGTTGCGGAAGCGGCGTCATTAACGCCAATCGCATATAAATCGGTTACGGCGTTAGCGTTTTTCGCATCCTTGACCATTCTGGCCAGCATGGAACCTTTGCCGAACAGCGTTTCACCCTGTTCAACAGAGCTTATTCTTTTCGCCGTCAGCGTTTCAGCCGTGCCGGAAGCCAACTTTTGCCCGATTAACAGCATTTTCATCGGCTGAACACTTGCGCCCGTAACGGCATTGTCAGAGTTGAATTCACACCATACAAACGGCACCAGCCAGTTGTTTGGAATCTGTGCAAAAGAAATATCGCCCATTTATCTTCCTTTCTTTTCCGTAATAATTTCGACTTCGCCGGACATAATCCGCCGCCGCCAATACGTTGTTAATTCAACGGTTACGCCTTTTTCGGGGATCGGGGCTTTGGTCTCCGGATCCAAAACGCGCCTTTTGTTGACGGGTTTAATCTTTACCTGCATTTATTCCTCCTAATTCAATGATGTCTTCGGCGGTCAATCCCGCGTCATAGTCCGTTTTGCATAACAGAAAATCTGTCAGGTCAAAGTTCTGATCCGCTTCGATTTCAACATAAGAAACCGTTTGCAACGTCAATTCCGCCGTGTGGCACAAAATGCCGCAAAACATAACCGGCTGAATGGCAGAGACCTGAACGTATCCGGTTTCATCGGCGGATTGTAAGGCACACGTCCGAAACGCACGCCTGATCGCGTCGATTTTGGCGTTGAAAAGGATTTCAGACGCATCAGCATCACTTAACCCCATAAACCCGACAATCTGCCAATCCTGAAACACTTTGTTTCTGCCAGATGTCCAGGCTTCTTCTCGAACGGAAGTACGACGAACGTACCAGCCGCAAAGTTCTTTTTCTTTGATGTAAAAATTTTTTAAAGTCGCCGGCTCTCGGGCATAGCGTTCAAACGGCTGGATTTTCCCGATATCGGGAATTCCCGATAATGTTTTGATGATTTCGTTTCTGATTTCCTGTGTTTTCATTTCTTGGCCGCCTTTTTGATCTCTCGCGCCACTTGTTCCGGTACAACGCTTAAAATACGTTCAACTTGCCCCTTGTTTGCTTCAAAAGCCCTTGCAAACATCTTTGCGCCTTTGGTCCCGTGCGCCTTTATTTTCCAAGCTATCGCCCGCGCAACAGGTTCGACTTCGACAACCGGTAAGCCCAACTTTTTTAAAACCCATTCTTTGATCGGCTCTATCGGCGGAAAATGCGGCTTTGTCCCTAATTCAACGCAAACGGCGTAATCAAGCGGCGAAGAGACAACACCGATCAGATTATCAACGCCTGAACGATACGGCTTTTGCGCCGTGATGCTTTGGCGCAATAATCCGGTAACGCCGAACGGCGTGCGTTCTTTGACTTCGCGTTCCAGCAAAGCCGTTGCTTTGATAATCGCGCGAACGCCGACTTTTTCGACAATTTCGGGGGCTTTTTTAAACGCTTCGGTCAATTCAACGGCTCCGGTGATTTCATAAACGGAATTTGCCATTATTCGCTCTCCCGTCTGATGATGCCGATCCGTCCGCTTGTACCCAAACGCTTGATGACGACTGTTGTTCCCGCCGCGGCGTTTCGTTTGTCGTCCAATCCCATGTGATCGCGGTAAAACTTGCGGCACGCCGCGGCCTGCGCATGGTAATTGTTCGCCTTTGAGCCATGTTCGACACTGTCCGAAGAAATTGTCGCGGCGATTGACCCCGCATATCCCGCGGCCATGCCGTCCAGCAAAAATGCCGCCGCCCAGTTCGCTACGGCTTCGCGATCTATAAAAGGGATTGTATCCTGCGTTTCTGTTAAAACGTGGGGCAAGGTGTATGTGATAACAATTTTGTCGCCCGTTTTTACAAAGCCGTTGATGACGATCTTTTCTG
>CALXTY010000039.1 GCA_944391535.1 uncultured Alphaproteobacteria bacterium | reverse complement strand
CATCACATCATTCGTTGTTCCCATAAAGTTCAGCATCAAATAAGGATGTGACGACGGCACGGTGGGGTGAGCATATGCTCCGCCTTCTTTTCCTTCTTTCGGCGCGACATCAATCCAGTTGTTATCAAAAAATTTCTTACCGATTGCCGCCATTTCCGGAGAAAACTCATTATAAGCCGCCAAAACGATCTTTTTGGCCTCGTCCCAAGAATATTTCTTTTCAGGTAAATCGGGGATCGGCGCGTTACGATCGGAATAATCCAACTTATCCACACCCAGCCAATCCGCTTTGAGTTTATAATAACGGTGAGAAATATCCGCATGGCTGTCAACAACGGAATCAACCAAAGCGTCAACGACTTCGTCTTCCACCTGATTTTCGATGTTACGAGCCGAAATCGGACGTTTATAGCCACGCCATTCGTCTTCGATCTGCTTATCCTTTGCCAACGTGTTCGTGATTAAAGCGAATGTTGACATATTTTCTTTCATCACACGGTTGATTTCGGCGCAAGCTTCATGGCGCGTCTGCATGTCCGGATCGGACATTTTCGCCATCGCTTCCGGTTCGGTCAATTCCTTGCCGCCAACCTTAAAACGCAAGCTCGCCATCGTTTCATCAAACAAACGATTCCACGCCGTGGCGGAACTCATGGACTTATCATGCAACAGCTTTTCCATATTTTCTGGCAACATATGATCGCGCGCGGCTCGAACATTTTTAATCCAAGGTTCGTATTTCTTCGCAATCGGAGACGTCATCTTTTCCGCCAGCTGTTCATCGGTCAAAGAATTTAATTCCAGTTCGAAAAACAGCATTTTGCCCGAAACATCGTTCGATTTTTCCTGAACGTTTTGATAAAACGTCGATATCTGCGGATCATTCATATTTGTTGAATGCAACATATAAGAATATGCGTCCAAACGACCCAATGTTTCATTCAGCTTTTCATATTCTTCTATGGATTTGCCAAATTCGTCCGCAGAAGATGTCGCCAACTTGCCTTTATAGTGTGTTTCGAAACGCAAAGCCCCCGCGGAAACGGCGGCCATATCTTTTTTCAATTCCGGTGAATCGACGGAAGGATACAGATCGCTGAGATCCCAGCGAGGCAATTGTTCGGCCATGACATACTCCTTTTCTTCAAAATCTTATTGATTTTTGTCCAGAAAAGATATGATGTCAATGTTTTTTAACGATATGCCGCCTTGAAAATTTCAATATTTTCCTTCAAAGAAAGCGTGTAACGATCCATCGCGAATAAATTGCTCATCGTTTTATGCGCGTTTCTGGCCAATTTTTCCATTTCGTCCGGTTGAATACCGTAATCCGACATTTTCAAATCATCGACGCCGCATTTCTTTTTCAGCTTTTGCAATGCGTGAACAAAGGTATAAGGTTTTTCTTCCTCGGGCAAGCCGTCCGTCGTTTCCCCCATCATATGAGCCATTTTGATAAAACGATCCGGAACATATTTGGCAAAAAACGAAAAATAAGCTTCGGAAATCATCAATAATCCCGCTCCGTGAGGCAATTCCGGATGAAAAGCCGTCATCGCGTGTTCCATGGAATGTTCCGACGTACAGCTGGAAGTCGATTGAACCATTCCCGACAACAAACTGGCCAAAGCGACATTCGTGCGCGCTTCCAGATCGGAACCGTCCTGAACCACTTTCGGTAAATTTTTGGAAATCAAACGAATGATCTGCAAAGAAAAAGCTTCGCTGATCGGTGTCGCAATTTTGGCAATAAAGCCTTCGGCGGCGTGAAAGAAAGCGTCAAACCCCTGTATCGCCGTTAAAAAAGGCGGAACGGTCAGCATTAATTCGGGATCAACGATCGACAAACACGGAAACGTTGACGGCACGCCGAAACCTATTTTTTCATTCAAATCTTCATC
This sequence comes from uncultured Alphaproteobacteria bacterium, assembly GCA_944391535.1. GTDB lineage: Bacteria > Pseudomonadota > Alphaproteobacteria > CAAGCB01 > CAG-977 > UBA11549. Next base: position 10,464 of record CALXTY010000039.1, on the reverse strand, counting down.
GGTAATCACCAACCACGGATCGGCTTCCGTTCCCGTTCCCGCCGTCGTCATGACGGCCACAACAGGCAAAGCCGCATTTTTCACGGGACGTCCTTTCCCCGATCCTGTCACAATATAATCCCATAAATCTCCGGGATTGCGCGCCATTAACGCAATGGCTTTCGCCGCGTCAATCGTACTGCCTCCGCCGATACCGATCACAAATTCGCAAAAATTGTCTCTGGCGAATTGGGCGGCTTCCATAATATGAGATTTTGAAGGATTCGGGTGTATCTTGTTAAAGATCATATATTCAACGCCCTGATGCTTCAAAGCTTTCAATACCCGATCCAAATACCCCTTTTCTTTCATCGTATCGCCCGCCGACGTCACGACCAGAGCCAACTTTCCGGGCAGTTTCTCTCTTTTTAATTCGTCGAGCTTGCCAACACCGAATAAAACTTTCGTCGGAATTGAAAAATCAAAATCAATCATCGCCGTCTCCTTTGTTTCAGGACGCTTTATTTATACGTTTTTTCCAAAAAAAAGAAAGAAAAATCAACGTGTCGGACGCAAAAAACCAAACGGAGAAGACGCTTCCGAATAACACTGCGGTTCTTTTTGTTCCGAAACAACAATCTCTTCTTGGATTACCGGCTCTGCATTCGAAAAATCCGGCGTTTCCGACACATCTCGATCGACTTCCTGATCATATTGCGGAATTTCATACGATACGGCGCCAACATCGGGGGATTCAAAAACATCTTGTTCAACCATTTCCTCTTCTATTCCAGCCGGTTGCACAAAAGCCGCCTGTTCATGATCGATTTCCCGACACGCTTCGACAAAACGCAAATAAACCCTGCCCAAAGAACCTTCTTCAAATATCTTCGTTAAATAATGTTCGATATCGTGACGTTCCAACATTGTAAACATTTGTTCAAAACGATAACAAAACGTCCGCACCGCGTTTGATAGGATTTCATCCCGCTTCAACTGATTTTGCAAATCATCCTTAAACTTTGGAGAATTATCCGCATTCTGCAACAACACCTTGCAAAACGCCCAACGATTCCCGTCGCCAACCCGCTGCCAAATCAGCTCCGTGTGAACAGGTTGGATCAAACCCAAACGAACAATAATGTCGGATAACAAATCATTTAATTCATTAATAAACAAATCCGCATTATGCAATACCATCGCACTGCGTGTTTGAACTTGCGTTTCCATCATCGTGCGCACCATTGCTTCGGCATGGTCGGCCGAACGGCGGGTTTGCGCCAATAAAAGATTAATTGTATGCCCCTGTTTATGCAATGTCATCGCATTATACAACAAACCGACGACAAGCCACAAAAAAATCACCGGCAGAAAGGCCGTCGCCGCAATCATGACAACATCGGGCATCGGCAAACCGAATAATTGCGGAAAACCTATTTTTGCGTAAATATAAAACAAAACGCCGCCTAACCACAATAACGAAGCTGCCACAGAAAAGCTGAATAAAATGATTAATCCGACCACGTCTTCCCTCTTAAAAAAACATTTCATGACTGAATTTACAGAAATTATACGACGAGTTTATAAATTTTCTCTAAATGAAAAAGCATATTTTTATTCTCTTATCCTTGCAAAAGTGCTAATAAGAAGATTAACTTAATCAAAAAACATGACAGAGGCACCATGGAACAGGAACAATATCTGGAATTTGAAAAACCCATCGCCGAATTGGAAAGCAAAATCGAAGGATTAAGACATCTCAGCAGCGCTGACGACGGCGTCAGTATCGCCGAAGAAATCAGTCGATTGCAAAAAAAAGTTGAAAAGCAAGTCAATCAATTGTACGCCAAATTAACACCATGGCAAAAAACGCAAGTGGCTCGTCATCCCAATCGCCCCCACTGCTTGGATTATATCCAAGGATTGATTACGGATTTTGTCGCTTTGGCCGGAGACAGACTGTTCGCCGAAGATGCAGCGATCGTCGGAGGTCTGGGGCGTTTTCAAGGACATTCTGTCATGGTGATCGGGCAGGAAAAAGGACATGATATTGAAACGCGTCTGAAACACAGTTTCGGCATGGCCAAACCGGAAGGATACAGAAAAGCGATCCGTTTAATGAAAATGGCTGACAGATTCGGTCTGCCTATAATTACATTCGTTGACACCGCCGGCGCTTTCCCCGGACTGGAAGGCGAAGAACGCGGACAGGCCGAAGCGATCGCTTCTTGCATTGACCAAAGTTTCGCCGTTCGCGTCCCCATTATCTGTTGCGTCATCGGAGAAGGCGGTTCAGGCGGAGCGATCGCTCTGGCGACGGCAAACCGCTTATTAATGTTGTCCAACTCCATTTATTCGGTCATTTCTCCCGAAGGGTGCGCTTCCATCTTGTGGAGAGACGGCACACAAGCGCAAAAAGCCGCCGAAGCGTTGCATCTGACGGCAGACGATTTAAAAGAATTGGGCGTGATTGACGAAATCATTCCTGAACCGACGGGCGGGGCTCATCGGGCAAAAGAAGAAACCATCGTCGCCGTGGGAAATGCCATCGCAAAACATTTAAAAGAATTATTGAAAATGGATCGGGACAAAATTCGCCGAGACAGAGAAGAAAAGTTCTTAAAAATGACACGTATGCAGTCTTAAAAAAAACAGCCTCTTTTTTAAGAGGCTGTTTTTTTAGAAATTATTCTTTTCTGGCGATCTTATCCAACTTTGCAGGCAGTTTTAAAACAGCCGTCAACAGATCCAGCGTAAAGTAATAAGACAAGAATCCCACATAAACCAACAAAGGCAAAAACGCCGAAGAACACAAATAAAGCAAATTTTCTACCTGCTCAAACAGCGCATCGGAATTAAACAACATAATAATCATCTGCAAAACGGCAAAAATGATGGCCGTCCCAAAAACAACAGGAGTTAATTTTAAACAACCCTTGGCAAAAAATGACGTCAAACCGACAAACTCCTCCCCGACAGATGTTTTTTCAACAATTTCAACGTTTAATTCCGAAGGCGTTAAAAACAAAAACAGCCAAAATTCACAAAAAACAAATAAAAACAAACAGGAAAAAAGTAAATTGTTGGATTCCATCGCCATAACACCCATGACTTCGGCGTCGATCAAAACAATCGAAGAGTAAATCCCATATAACAATGAAAAAATCCCCACAATACCGACAAACAATGCCATTACTTTCAGAATACCTGCCGAAGACATCTTTGTCGGTGCGTTTTCAATCAACGTATTTAAAGACGGCAACATGGTAAAAGCGACATAATGCAAAAAAACACTCGCAAACACCGATAACAACATAAAAACAATGCCGGAACCGATCGGAATTGCATACCGAACGATTAAAACAACCGAAAAAACAACGCTGAGTACAGCAATGCAAAACAGTCCCGACAATCCGATTCGAGCAAAAACATCCCCAATTGATAAGACGTTCTTTCCAGTTTTTACACTTAAAAAATCAAAAAAACGATTAATTAAAAGAGATGTATTTGGAAAAGATATTTTTTTCATCTGAAACCTCCTTAATTTTTCAGTCGCGGAAATTAACAAACTGCAACGGTTGATTAATTCCCAATGTCTTGACAATAGCGATCACTTCTTGCAAATCATCGCGTTTTTTTCCTGAAACGCGCAATTCGTCACCTTGAATGGAAACCTGAACTTTCTTTTTGGAATCTTTAATCGCTTTCGATATTTTTTTTGCCGTTTCCTGATCAATTCCCTGCTTTATCTTTACAATCTGACGGATCATCGCTCCCGCCGCTTTTTCTTCTTTGCCGAAATCCAGACAAGAAATATCCACTTTCCGTCTTGTCACATAAGTCAAAACCAACTCGTGAACTTGCTTCAGCTTTAAAACGTCGTCGGCTAAAATGATTATTTCCTTGTCTTGCAGTTCCACCGTACTTTTTGATCCTTTAAAATCAAAGCGCTGAGAAATTTCACGTGACACTCCGGCAACCGCATTACTAATTTCCGTCAGATCGGTTTTAGAAACTATATCAAAAGAAGGCATTTTTTACTCCTGCGGAAAAACAACTTGTTAAGTATACGTAACTTTTAAAGTGTCCGCATTAAATTTTTACTGATCATTACATAAAAAGACGAACCTTTCCCGATGATTTGTCGAAACAGGTTCGCCTTTTAAAACAATCAAAAAATCAGTCGATGATTTTTAAGTTTTCCGCCGACGTTCTGCCGTCTTTGCCAAGCAACAGTTCATATTCGATCCGTTGACCGTCTTGCAAGCCGCGGATTCCAGCTTTTTGCACCGCGGAAATATGAACGAACACGTCTTTCGACCCGTCCGACGGGCAAATAAAACCGAAACCTTTTGTATGATTAAACCATTTTACTGTACCAACACTCATGTTTTTCTCTTTCTAAAAAAATAAACAACCTGATGAAACAAGGTAAAAAACAGACTAACACGCAAATCAATCGACGTCACTTTATCCCTTAGTCTTGGTTTATGTTACAAAATGCTTACATTTCACGCGGTTCGTGAACTTTTTTCTTGTAAAATTTGCCAAAAAGAGGATAACTAGACAAAAGAAGATTAAAAAAATACCCGAGGAGAACAAACTCATGATGGAATTTTTCGAAAATGTCGATTTACCGCAACGTATCGCCTTTTTGGGAACGATTGCTCATCTGGCTCGCGTTGACGGCGAATTTGACGGCAACGAAAAACAGTTTTTTGTGGATTTGGCTAAATTATATAACCTGACAAAAGAAGAAGCCAAAGAAGCCATCCGTCCCAGATCGGAAGAAGAAGCGCTGGATCTAGTTAAAACGATCACAGATAAAGGGTTCGCTCTGGTTCTGATCCGTGAAATGTTCTACTTGGGATATGAAGACGGTGATTTGTCCGATTCTGAAATCCTATTCATCTCCAAAGTCGGAATGGCTCTGAATATTCCTCTGGAAAAAATGGAACAAATCAGTAACTGGGTCATCAGAGGCATTGAATGGGAAGAAGAAGGCGCAGATATCTTCTCGGATTATCAATCGGCTGATATGTCCGAAGACGAGCTGGACGCTTATGATTTTTAACCGCTTGTCTTTTTAAGAAAAAAAGCGTATAAGCGTCTTGTCTTTATTTTAATGGAGTCCTCTATGGCAAAAGAAGAATTATTGGAATTCAGCGGTACCGTTATCGAAAAGTTACCCAACGCCATGTTTCGGGTAAAACTGGAAAACGATCACGAAATTCTGGCGCATACCGCCGGAAAAATGCGCAAATTCCGGATCCGTGTCATGGTCGGCGATAAAGTCGATATCGAAATGACTCCTTACGATTTAACTAAAGGGCGAATTACGTTCAGGCATAAAACACCTGTTTAAAAAAAAACACCCTCCTTGAGAACGGAGGGTTTTTTATTGCAAAATAAAAAAATCTTCCGTAATAAAAAAATATTACACTTTTATTACAAATATCCCCCCCCCCCCCCCATGTTTTTATAGAAATTATTTTTTTTCATCGAATAATTGCAATCATTACAAATAATCGTGTAAAAAAAGGGGGTAAAATGAAAAAAATCTTATTATTATTATTACTTTTTTTATCAAAAAGTGTCTCCGCCCTGACAATCTATAACACTGAGTCTGAAGCTCATATTACATCAGGTGTCTCTGTCATTCCTTATGCAGACGGATATATTCCGATAACGACAGTAGGTTGCAGCTCTAATTGCTCACAATGTTCTTATGAAAATAACGGCTTCTGTGTCTTGTGCAAAACAGGATACGGAAACACAAGAGGCGGTACCTGTATGAAAAAAAACGATGACGATTGTTTCTCATCTCAGCAATATTGCGAAGGTTATGGAAATTATGATCCTAACGTTGCGTCTTGCTTGCAAAGATCAGACGGATGTTGGATTGTCAGCAGTTGTAAACCCGGATATTATCTTGATTGGGTAGACGGTACCGGTGCCTATTGTGTGGTAGATCCGGAGACCAGCACCTTTTTAGTGACAAGATTGCACTTTGACGGTTCTTCAGCCGGTTCTTTTCATGTTAACCGAGCTCAAATCGAGCCTTATCTGACCGCGCCGGAATCCGGACTTTACACCGTCACAGTTGACGGACAAAACGTCACGCAAACTTGCACGCAACGTGATGCTTATTGGGATCAATACGAATGTGCCGCGGCAAAAGAACCCGACAGATATTGCGAAGGTTATCAATCCTGCGGTTGGAAAACGTACCTGTGCGCCTTTGAATTACCGGGGTGTGACGAATGTTCCTCCAAAACAAAATGCACACGCTGCTTACAAGGTTACACCTTAAAAAGTGATGGGACATGCGCCAGCAATAAAAACTCTGTCAACGGAAACTGCCCCGCAGGATTATCAAAATCCTCGGATGGGAATTGCTGTATGAAATAAGGAGAATTAAATATGAAAAAAATTTATTCTTTACTGTTTCTGGTCTTTCTTCTGACACCTGTTGTTTTAAAAGCGGAATCTTATCTTCATCAAAAAGATTCTTTTCTTATCGCAAAAGCTGTAAAATTAGGTAGAACAAGATTAAACCCCTCTTATTCGAATTCTTCTTTAGCGGGTGAAAGTGAAATTGCGCTTTCAAAAGAATGTTCTCAAAATTGCAAATCTTGCAACACATTGAACGGAATATGTTCTGCCTGTGAAACAGGATACTATTTGGAAAACAACAAATGCGTCACCTGTCCTTCAAACGCACTCTGTAACAACGGGATCAGTTTTATTTGCAATAATTTTTATTATAAATCCGGATCAAAATGTGTCGGCATTTGTATCGGTGTCAGTTGCCTCAACGGTTATACTCCGACACCGTCATCAGCCAAATGCTGTTGTTCCCAATAAAAAAAGCCCCGTCATCGGGGCTTTTCTTTTAATAATGCGGCGGAGGGGTCTCTTCGGATAACGGACGAACCTGTCCGCCGGTATCAAAATTTTGAATCAAATAAAAAACTTCTTTTTCCAATCGATCCAGCTTTAAAGCCTGTTGCGCCACAATCTCGTTTAAGTCTTTGATCGTGCGTTCGTATTCCGCGCACAGGCTTTCCAAAGCGATAAAACGTTCTTCCGTTTCATTTTGATCCATAACGCTTCTTCCTTTAAATTAAAAAACTATCTTTCCGATTAGACATCATTTTGTTTATTGAGTAAATCCGTTAAAAGGAATACCCTGAAAGAAAATTTTTTTAAGCGAGGATCTCATGACGGACTTAATCGACTTGTTTTGCACTTTGGCGCGTATTCCCTCCCCTTCTTTGCAGGAAGAAGCCGTCGCCGATCAAATCATTTCTTTTTTCAAAGAAAATAAAATCGAAACGAAAAAAGACGCTTTCGGAAACGTTCTGGCCGCCGTGCCCGCTACGGATCCTTTAAAAAAACCGTTGATGTTATCGGCGCATATGGACGTTGTCGGCGATTTCAGTCCCGTGACTATCGTTAAAGACGAAAACATATTAAAAACTGACGGCACTAGAACGTTGGGCGCGGACGACAAAGCCGGCGTCGCGGCCGCGATGATGTTGGCCAAAACAATCAATGAAGACAAAGAGTTAAAGCACGGCGGATTGGAAATCGTCTTCACCCGTGACGAAGAACAAAATATGAGCGGAGCGCACGCGCTTGACTTTAAAGCGTTTCAATCCGAATACATTCTGGTTTTGGACGGCGACCGGCTGGGTGATTTCCAGATCGCCGGAGCCGGTTATACCAAAATGCTGCTCAGCGTGAAAGCCTTTAAAGGCGGTCATTCGGGTATTGACATTGACGATCCGGAACGCGTCAACGCGGTCAAGTTAACGGCTGACATTATGGCGCAAATCCCCCAAGGGGTTTATCATAAAGACGAAACGGGCGTCATCACGTCCATCAACGCCGGAGCCGTTATCGGCGGTGGCATTAAAAACCTGCAAACCGATAAGCAAGGGGTTGATTTTTCTTTGGCTCTGATCGGACAAGCCATGACCAACATCATCAACACGGACGCTTTTGCGTTATATTCCATTCGCAGTTCGGACAAAGCCGATGAGGCGCGTCTGGTCGAAGAAATAAAAAGGATCGTCGAAAATTTCAACGAACGCTATCAGGGAAAGGCTACCTTTTCGGTTGTCTTTGAAGAACACGTTCCGCCTTTCGAAAAATCAAGCGACACGACTTTAATCGAGATCGCGCGAAAAGCGGCGGAAAAGACGGGCGTCAAATTGAATGTTTCTTCTTTCCACGCCGGCGCCGAAACGCATATCTACGCGCAAAAACAAAACGCCTGCGGAAAAACGTTCAAACCGTATCTGGTCGGCGCCGCCAATATTCATAACATGCATTCGGCGGCGGAATACGTTGAAATCAAATCCATGAAACAAGGATTCGATTTAATCGAAAACATTTTCCGTTTCTTTAACAAAGCCTGAAAAATACACGCTTTATTAACAGCTTTATCCTAAAATACGTATTCTGCCCAAAGTAGGATATGTAAAGATGGATTATCAGGTTTTACGAAAAGAATTAAAAAACATACACAACTGGATTTTTGATCTGGACGATACGCTTTATCCGCCGTCCAAGGAACTTTATTCGCAAATGGCGGAACGGATCCGGACATACATCATGAACGTTTTGCATATTGATGAAAAAACCGCGTCAATCGTTCAAAAGGATTACTATAAAAAATACGGCGCCACCGTGCACGGATTAATGGTCGAACACCATATCCAACCTGAAGACTTTACCGATTATGTCCATCAGTTGGATTTATCGCCGATTAAAGAAAATCCGCAATTGAAAGCTTGCCTGAACGCTTTACGGGGCAAAAAATACATCTTCACGAACGGAGCGTATCATCATGCCGAACGCGTTTTGGACAGATTGAAAATCCGCGAGTGTTTCTCGGGAATCTTTTCCATTCGCGAAGCCGGATATGTTCCCAAGCCCGCCGAACAGACTTATCTGAAAATGATGGCGACTTTTAATATCCAACCCTACGAAAGCATCATGTTTGACGACAGTCCCGTCAATATTCTGGCCGCCAAAAAAGTCGGCATGAAAACCGTCTGGATTTCTTCGAACACGACAAACAATCAGTATTGTTCGGTCGATACAAAAGATTTTTGCGATTATGAAACGCCCGATTTAACGACTTTCCTTTCCTCCTTGATCCTGGATAAAAGCGCATGATTGACCTTGTCCGGTTATTACAGGAACTGATCCGGTGTCCGAGCATTACGCCGACTGATGCCGGCGTGATGGATATTGTGCAAAAAGAGTTGACCGCTTTGGGATTTTCCTGTGAAAGAATGGTCTTCGGATCGGGAAAAGACGAAACGCAAAATCTTTATGCGAAAAAAGGAAGCGGATCGCCGCATTTATGTTTTCTCGGTCACGTCGATGTCGTTCCCGTGGCGGGACAAAACTGGGACTATCCCGCGTTCGAAGGCGTCATTCGTGACGGCAGGTTGTACGGGCGCGGCGCAATGGATATGAAAAGCGGCATCGCCTGCTTTATCAAAGCGTTGGAAGGTTTTTCCTTTAACGGAACGGTTTCTTTATTAATCACGGGCAACGAAGAAGACATTCCGACTTACGGCACGCCCGCCGTTTTAAACGCGCTTCAAGACAGAAACGAAAATTGGACGGCCGCTTTGGTCGGAGAACCCGGCGGTACCCAACAAACCGGCGCCGTCATCAAAACCGGCAGACGCGGCAGTCTGAACGCCAAACTGACCGTAACGGGAAAAAGCGGACATACCGGATATACGCATCTGGCCGTCAATCCGGTCGAAGCGTTGTGCGATATCTTAAACGAAGTCAGAAAACCGCTTGATAACGGATCAGTGCACTTTGAACCCTCTACCCTGTCCGTGACAACGATTGATGTCAACAATCCGACACCGAACGTGATTCCGGGAACGGCGTTTGCCAAATTCAACTGTCGTTTCAACGACTGTCACAGCGTGGATTCTTTGACCGAGCTGTTGCGTGCAAGGATTGATCCGATTGCCAAAAAAATCGGTGTGTCTTATGTTTTTGAAACAGAATGCATGGCGGACGTGTTCTTTTGCACGGACAAAAAATTCCCCGCTCTTGTCAAAGAAGCGATCAAAGAAGTAACGGGAATCGATACGATCGAAAGCACCGAAGGCGGATCTTCGGACGCGCGTTTCATGGTCAAATACTGTCCCGTTTTGGAATGCGGGATCAGCGGGCAAGGCATGCACGGCGCAAACGAAAGTGTCGCGCTTTGCGATTTGGAAACGCAGACGAAAATCTATCGGCGGATTTTGGAAAAATTCTTTGATGAAAAAAGCCCGTGATCAACGGGCTTTCTTTCTTATTTCTTTTTCTGCTGTTGAGGCGGGAAAACTTCCACTTCGTCAACAATTAAAAAATTAGGATTATCCGCAAAATATTCCACCTGCACACGATCTCCGGTTTTTAAATCGGTGATCGTGATATCTTCGTCAAACCAGCTGT
>CALXTY010000038.1 GCA_944391535.1 uncultured Alphaproteobacteria bacterium | reverse complement strand
GATCCGAATTGCGCCAACTGTAACAAAGTCTCGGGTGTTTGCAATTCCTGTACGTCAAGCCGATATCTGTCAAACAATTTGTGTCTTTATTGTCCCGGAGTGGCAGATCCTGCGTAAACTTGAACATCACTTGTTCCCCCGGCAATTACGCTTCCGGTGGATTGTGCTTTCCTTGTTCTCAAGGATCAGACTGTGGCTGCTCCTCTATTGGATATTCTTGGGTTTCAGATGGAGGCGGTGCTTGCGCTATATTTTAACTCAAATTAAAACAGCGAAGATTTTTCTTCGCTGTATTTTTCAATCGCTATATTTTTTTATACCTGTACGGGCTAACTTTTTGATAACAGATTCTTATAAAAGCCTCTGCATCAAACAGTTAAAATTGAAGAATTTCTAACCTTCTTTCTTAGGTTCGCGCAAAACATATCCGCGTCCCCAAACGGTTTCGATATAATCGTCACCACCGGTCGCTTCGGCAATTTTTTTACGCAACTTGCAAATAAACACGTCAATAATCTTTAATTCCGGTTCGTCCATACCGTTATAAAGATGATTTAAAAACTGTTCCTTCGATAAAGTCGTCCCCTTGGACAACGACAAACGTTCCAAAATACCGTATTCGCGTCCCGTCAAATGCAAGGGCTTTCCGTTGACAAACGCCGTTCTGGTATCCAAATTGACCTCAATCGCCCCTGTTCTGATAATCGATTCCGAATGTCCTTTCGACCGGCGAACCAATGCGCGGATACGAGCAACCAACTCCGCCTTATCGAACGGTTTCGTCAAATAATCGTCCGCCCCCGTCGACAGCCCTTTTACTTTCTTATCCGCACCGGACAGACCCGATAAAATTAAAACCGGCGTGCTGATCTTTGAAGCCCGCAAACGTTTCAAGACTTCGTAACCGTCCATATCAGGCAACATCAAATCCAAAATAATCACATCGTAATCATACAACTTGCCGATTTCCAAACCGTCTTCACCGAGAACGGTCGTATCTAAAACCATACCTTCTTTACGCAACACAGCTTCTATCGTCTGTGCCGTGGCTTTATCATCTTCAACCAACAAAACTCGCATGGGGGCTTCCTTCTTCAGGCAAAACAAATTAATAACTTATTAACTTTATGTTGTATGAATCTCAAAAACAAGTACCTATTTCATTAAAAAATGAAAATTTTTCATTTTTATTACTTTTTTTTGATAAAAAGGCGACAAAAGCTTAATGAAAGACTATATTAAATAAAAAGTCGGAATAAAATAACAGACATGAACGATTACTTTAAAAACCTGATTAACGATATAAACGCTTTGCCGGAATACCGCTGCTACGGATCCGTTTGCGCCGTCAAAGGAATGTTGGTCGAAATTTCCGGCATTCGCGCCGAGTTGTCTGTCGGCGACCGTTGCACCATCTGCGCGCGCGGCGGAAAGAAAGTCGCCTGTGAGGTTGTCGGGTTTAACAATGACAAAGTCCTGGCAATGCCTTTTATGAATTTGGACGGGGTCGGCCCCGGAAATCAGGTCGATATCAGTAATACGTTGCCCGTTCTTTTTCCCGATGTTTCGTGGTTGGGGCGTGTTATCAACGCGATGGGGGAACCCGTTGACGGCAAAGGTCCTTTGATTAAGGGCAAGATCCCCTGCCCGATCCATAATTCTCCGCCGCCTGCTCATTCGCGGGAACGCGTTGCCGGCAAAGCCGATTTGGGCGTTCGGGCGATCAACACGTTTTTAACGGTCTGCAAAGGGCAACGTATGGGGATTTTCGCCGGATCAGGGGTCGGCAAGTCCTCTTTAATGGCGATGATGGCGCGTCATACGCAGTTGGACGTGACGGTTCTGGGATTGATCGGGGAACGCGGTCGTGAAGCCCGCGAATTTATCGAAGACGATTTAGGGCCTGAAGGAATGAAACGCAGTGTCGTTGTCGTAGCGACTTCCGATGAAAGCCCTTTGATGCGCCGTCAAGCCGCTTATGTCGCCATGACGGTGGCGGAATACTTCAGAAATATGAAACAAAACGTTTTATGTATGATGGACAGCATTACGCGTTTTGCCATGGCGCAACGCGAAATCAGCCTGTCCGCCGGAGAACCGCCCGCGACCAAAGGCTATACGCCGACCGTCTTTGCGGAACTGCCCCGATTGTTGGAACGCGCCGGCCCCGGCCCGATCGGACTGGGTTCCATTACGGGACTGTTCACCGTATTGGTTGACGGAGACGATCACAATGAACCGATCGCCGATGCCGTTCGCGGTATTCTGGACGGTCACATCGTTTTGGAAAGATCCATCGCCGAACGCAACCGTTATCCCGCCGTCAACTTGTTGCGTAGCATTTCGCGTACGATGCCCGGCTGCAACAATGACGAAGAAAACGCTCTGGTCAATCGGGCAAGAGCTTTGATCGCCACTTACGAAAACATGGCGGAACTGATCCGCTTGGGCGCTTACAAACGCGGATCAAATCCCGAAGTGGACGAGGCGATCTTTTATTATGACAAGCTGGAAAAATTCCTTGCCCAAAAGAAAAAGGACAAAGTCGATTTCGCAACGGGCTACAAAGAATTAAAAGACATTCTGTCCCAACAGCCGCCAGGCCAAAACGCGGCAAAGAAATAAAGCGGTAAGCCATGGCGAAAAACGAATTAAAAACGCTGATCCGCGTCCACAAGTTCGAACTGGACGAAAAGCAACGAAAGCTCGGGAACCTGTTGCGTTTCGAACAAGCTTTGCTCAATCGTAAAGTCCTGTTGGCCAACCGTTTCAAACAAGAAGAGGAAGCCGCGAATATTTCTCCGGTCGCCGCTTTGACGTTCGGCGCTTATGTCGATTGGCACGTTGAAGAAAACAAACGTGTCGACCGCGCTTTGGAAGACAACCGTCAGGAAATCATTTTAATGCGTGAAGAAATCATGGAAGCCTATCAGGAATTAAAAACGCTCGAGATCACGCAGGAAAATCGTGAAAAGCGCGAATTGGCGGAATTGGAACGCAAAATGAACGCGATTTTAGACGAGATCGGCTTAAATCTTTACAGACGCCGAAAAGCGCAGGAAGAAGAAGAAAATCCCGAAAACTAGAACAACTTTTTTTCTTGCGCCCATTGGAGCAAAGGCAAAAGACGCGTTTTGTTTTTCTTTAAATACGCGATGCGATAAACCGCCTTTAATTCGGGATCCGTCAAAGGAATAAAAACTCTGTTTTCTCCGTCATTACGATATTGCCGCACCAGACGGGTCGTAAACGTGGCTACGGCTTTTTGATCCAACATTTGCCTGAAAACAAAATAGTCATCATAGAACGTGACCGCATTTTTCCGCGCCAATTGCTTTAAAAAAGGCATTACTTGACGCACATAAGCCCCGATACCGCCGTAAACGGCAAATTCCGTTCCCTTTTGTTCCGACAGGCAGAGTTCGCTTTTCTTTGCCCAAGCGTGATCATTCGGCACGGATAAAAGCAATTCCTCTCGGGCGAACGGCAGACAGTCAACGTCCGTTTGCTTTATTTCCCTCAAAGAAATAACGGCATCGAATTGAAAGAACAGCAAGGAATAAAGATCTTTTTCTTCGTCATCAATCATCTGAGACGAAACAACGATATCGGGAACCTGTTTTTGAAACAACGGCACGACAAAACGCATCGGCCCCGGATCGCAGAAGCCCAAAGAAAGAACATGATCCTGCTGACGGCACCGGCAAAACAGAGCTTTCATTTCATCTGATTTTTGCAAAATCGCCTGCGCGTAGGTTAAAGCCATTTTCCCCGAATCATTTAGGATCAGCTTATTTTTCTTACGTTCAAAAAGACGCACGCAGAATTCATCTTCCAGTTTTTTGACTGCCGCGCTCAAAGCGGGCTGAGAAACATTGAGCTTTTGCGCGGCTTCGGACATACTGCCGCTTTCGGCGATTGTTTTAAAGTACTTCAGTTGCGTTAAATCCATCGTTCAATCTATAAATTTTATTTATACTTTAATAAAAAAACAATATTGGACTTAATCGGAAAAAGCAATCATTCTTAATTAAAATAACTTCTTTTTTATAAAGGAGCTTCTAATGAAATTATTAAAATTTTTTATCGTTTTGACAGCTTTAATCGCCTGCCCGCCCGCACATTCGTCAGATTCGCAAGGACAAAAAGAAATGAACAGAATAACGTTGGCCGATCAAAAATACGAAACTTTATTTTCCGCAAAGCGCACACCTCATTCGACAGATCCCGAATTCATGAACATCTTGCAAAATTTGATCTTCGGAGAAGTTTTTTACATCGGCGATCTTGACGATCAGACCCGAGAATTGATCACTGTCGCCGCTTTGACGGGACTGCAAACTTTACCGCAACTCAAATCTCACATTCAAGCCGCTTTAAACGTAGGCAATTCACCGGTCGAAATCAGAGAAACCATTTATCAGGCCGCGCCTTTTATCGGTTTTCCGCGCACGCTGAACGCTCTCGCCGTTTTTAACGAAGTCCTGCAAGAAAAAGGCATAAAAACGCCCTTGGAAAATCAGACGACCGTCACGGAAGAAAACAGATTGCAAGAAGGTGAAAAAATACAGTCGGCGCTTTACGGAGACGAAGTCAAAACAGCCATGCGCTCTTTGCCGGAAGAATATCAAAACGCCGTACCCGAATTATTGACAAAGTTCTGTTTCAGCGATTTCTATACCAGAACGGGATTAACCGTAAAACAAAGAGAATTGTTCTCTTTCGTTGTTCTGGCGTCAATCGGAGCCGAAAAACAGCTTTCGGCGCACGTTCTCGGCAATCTTAAAGCCGGCAACTCGAAAGAAACGCTTTTGGCCGCCATGATCCAAGCCGCTCCTTATATTGGCTTGCCGAATGCTTTAAGCGCGATCAATCTGATTAAAAACACGCAAATCGACAACTATCAACCGATCTATGAAAAATAATATGAAACTCTTTTTTATACTTTTATTCTGCTGTTCTCTGAGCTCTAATGCCTTCGGCAACGAAAGGAACGATCCGATGAAAATAAAATTAACGTTTAACGATCAAACCGTCATCGTTAAAATGGAAGACAACTCCGCCGGCCGACAGTTTATCGAAAGACTTCCCGCCGTTTTTCACTTTACCGATTTTGCCGGCGAAGAAAAAATTTCCCGCTTTGAAACGCCCTTGTCGCTTAACGATGCCCCGCGCGGCATGATCGCCAAAGCAGGCAAGATGTTCATCTATGCCCCGTGGGGAAACTTCGGCTTCTTTTATAAAGATCACGGCGACACGATGGATCCCTCTTTAATTCCTCTGGGGGAAATCGAAAGCGGACTGGACGCCCTTGCCGCTCAAACCGACAGCTTTTCGGCAAAAATAGAACTTCAAGCCGAATAGCTTGAATCAATCAAACCAACTTCTAATTTGTTCTTTATCGGGAACACCGCCTGAAAAAACAACCTTTCCGTCAACGACAACCGCAGGCGTCGACATCACGCCATAAGAAATAATGGCAGACATATCTTCAATTTTTTCTATCTTACCGGAAAATCCGTTTTCCTTTGCAACCTCTTCAACAACTTTAAATGTCGCTTTGCACTTTTGACAACCCGACCCCAATATTTTGATTTCTTTCATATTCTTCTCCTATAACAAATTCAACACATACCCCGTAAGGATAAATGCGACCAACAAATAGCCGATAAAGATCATCAATAATTTCAAACTGAACACTTTTTTCAGCATCATCATTTCGGGCAAAGATATGGTCGCAATGCTCATAAAAGCGACCAAAGCCGTTCCGACAGGCACTCCTTTCATCAACAACACCTGCACCAACGGCACGATACCGGCTTGGGAAGCGTAAATCGGAATACCGACAACAGCGGCAAAAGGAACGGCCCAAATATTATCGGCGCCCATATACTTAACGAAAAACTCTTGCGGAATGTAACCGTGCATATAAGCCCCGACCGTTAAACCGATTAAAATATACAGGTAGAGCGATTTCACCAAATTCCAAGAAAATTCGTGAGCATACTTAATCAAAGCGACGGCCTTTTCTTTGACGGAGGAACAGGCGCATACGGGCGGTACCGTTTTAGGAATATTAAGCGCCAAATATTTTTCCATATGACATTTATCTGCCAGATATCCGGCTAAAACAGAAATGATTGTTCCGGAAATGATATAAATTGAAACAATATACGCGCCATAACCGCCCATACCCAGTAACATAATGGCGGCGATTTCACTGATCAGCGGAGAGCTGACCAAAAACGCCACGCTGACCCCGAACGGGACACCCGCCGCCAAAAATCCCATAAACAACGGAATGGACGAACAAGAACAAAACGGCGTTACCACCCCCAAAAACACTGCCAAAAAATAACCGCTCCACCGAGATTTGCCCGACAAGTAATCCCTGACGCGTTCGGGGCTTAACTGAGAACGAAATAAAGAAATAAAGAATATCAACAAATATAACAGCACAAATATTTTTGTACTGTCTTCAATAAAAAAATGAACGGCAGAACCAAGATGAGTATCTTTGGTCAACCCCATTTGCAAAATCGCCCAATCGGCTAAATGTGTAAAAATGTCTAGCATTGGCATTCCTTGTCGCAACAGTCGGTCAATAAAAATTTTGTAATTTCTTTAATTTGTTTACAATTCGGCTTGTAAAACATTTGCTTGCCTTGCTTTTCTGAAGAACACAGGCCGACATTGCTCATCAAGCTTAAATGAAAAGACAACGTGTTACGGGGAAGATCATTCATTAATCCGGAAATTTCGGTCGGCGTAATACCGTCTTTGCTGTGTTGCACCAAAATTCTGAAAATCCGCAAACGGCTTTCATTGCCCAAAGCATCAAACACAGCCGCAATATCAGCTAATTCTGTGATCATTCTTTATTTCTCCGGTTTTTTAACATTCATACATTTCAATAATTCCAGAATTATTGAAATATTGCAATAAAAATATCCCCTGTCACTTCACAATTTTTTCAGGAAGAGTTTTTTGGTCACAGCGATAGGATTTATTCGTTCCTCTCCCGCTCGCTTCCGCTCGGGGCCGCCGTTACCGGCGTTACCTCCGCTGCGCTCCGGTCGAACCTACTTCTCCGGTTCAAATCTTCCTCCAATCCAAAAAAAAGACCCCCTGAAAACAGGGGATCTCTTTTTTGGTCACAGCGATAGGATTTATTCGTTCCTCTCCCGCTCGCTTCCGCTCGGGGCCGCCGTTACCGGCGTTACCTCCGCTGCGCTCCGGTCGAACCTACTTCTCCGGTTCAAATCTTCTTCCAATCCAAAAAAAAGACCCCCTGAAAACAGGGGATCTCTTTTTTGGTCGGAGCGATAGGATTTGAACCTACGACCACCTGATCCCAAATCAGGTGCGCTACCAGACTGCGCTACGCTCCGTTAACATTCGGACTTTATCGTTTCTCTTCTTGTTTTTCAAGTTTAAAAAATGAATGTTCCACCATATCTCCGACTTTTATTCCTTCTCGTTCCGATGTACCCGCCTTTAACTCCAAAACACCTTTCACACTCTTTTCCGATCGAATTTCTTCACGAGAAAAAGGAACCGTATCCTCGACAATTTGCGTTATTTTCCCTTCCTCATCTATAAAAAGCATATCCAAAGACTGAGGCGTGTTCGCCATCCACATACTGGCGCGCCTGTTTACCGGAAATAAAAACAACATTCCTTCATCATCTCGTATATCCGTCCGATACATCAACCCTCGAGCTCTTTTCTCATCCGTGTCGGCAATTTCAACAGCTAATGTTATATCCGATTGACCCTGACGTGAAATGATGATCCGCTCTTTATCAAATGAAATAATATTCTCCGATTTTTCCGGCAAACAAGCCGGTATAAAAAAAACTCCTAAAAATAAAATAAAATGTTTCATTAGATTCTCCATAAAAAAACGGGCTGTCTACAGCCCGCCTCGCTCTATTTTGAAAAAGGTGAATATGCCTTTATGTTAACAGCTTTTTTCTCGTCTTTTGAGTTTTCTTCTTTTTTCTCTGCCTGCTTTACTTCTTCGCTGGTACCGTCTTGCGATTTTTCGTCTTCGTTCGTCATGCTTTCCATTGCTTGATTAAAATTCAACACTTCTTCCGCCGTTGTCACAATCGTTTTTTCATCTTTTGTCGCCGGAGATTTCAATTTCAACTGAGATTTTCCATCAATTGTCGTCAAATCCACAGTCGACTTGTTCTGATAATCCAAAAACGTCAAAGCTGATGATGACGGTTGAGCCTTTAAAGCGACAGCGGAACCGACGGTTTCCGTCAAAGCCAAAATCGCCGTATCTCCGGACATATCCAAGCTGGAAGTCGATCCGTCAATAACCATTGCCGAATTACCCGTGCTGATCATATCAAAAGCCGCTTCACCGGAGCCGGTCAACCCCAGATAAATATTATTTTTCTTTGTATCGTCCATAATTGCAATGGAACGAATGGAATCCGTCAACCCCAAACTGATTTTTCCGGCATAAACGTCCGTTAAAGAAAAAGTCGCATTTTTACGATCCACCGCCATGGCAATGATCGGATACTTATCTTTATGCATCATGGCAAAAGAAGTCGTCTCATCGTCCGCAGTCCAAACGCCACGAATGTTACCGACAGAATCTTTAAGTAAAAAAACTTCAGCTTCAACGACAACAGGTATTCCGGCGTCTCTTCTGGACATTTCATTTTTTTGAGCCGCCTCCTGTTGAGCAAAGGCCGAAGTCTTCACTGACAATCCGGTCACCCCCGTGTATAAGGCGAAACACGTCAATCCTGTTACCAGATATTTTAATGTGCGATATTTTTTTTCCAATTTTTGAATACGTAATTCCAAATTTTCCATTGCATGCTCCATCGGATAACGGACTTCTTATTTAGTATAACATAAAAGTAAGTTCTTAATTATCTATGAACAAGAAAACAGAAACAACCGTTTTATTTTTTTTGCGGCATCCATTTTTTCACGGCGACCGTTTTTCCCGTTTGGGAACGCATAATTCTTGTTGTTCCGAATTCAGAATTTTTAAAACGTTCGTCTTTTTCGGCGTTTCCCGCATAAAATTCCGTCATGAGTTGCAAACTGATTTCCGTGTCTTTTCCGGCGGCGAAGGCTTCCGCATAAGGCGTATGAGTTGAAATCAATCCGTAAATGTAATCCGAAGAATACGCCCCGAAACGAGCCCAAATTGTTTTTAGAAACGAAACGGTTTTTCGATTAAGCGTCCGATATGTCAAGACGGGACGTTCGGATCCATACAAACGATAGGAATTAGGTTCGACAGGTCCGCGTTCCGTCGCCAAAAAAATTCCGGGTATGAAACGTTTGCCGTTCATCAAAGCGGCATAATAGCCCTGAGATAAAAACATTAAATATTGCATTTTCATCGGCTGAAGATACTCTCCGTCATTCAATGCCGCATCCAAAAACCATTCGGCCGCATCAAAAACAGATTCAACAGATGGTATTTCCATTTGAAATTTCTCCAAAATTCAGATAAAAAGGAACGGTGCGTAAGTTTTTTTTAGCTTTAACGTTATCTAATAAAAAAAAAGTTAAAGTCTATAAAAGGGGGATTTTTTTTATGGAAAACAAGAATAACTCGAATGAAAACCATACGGCAACGACACAAAAAACACCCGAAATAAAAGTTCCTCTTGTCAAACGCGTGAAAATCCCGACCGTTAATTCGGGAAATGTTCCGCAACAGCCGGCTCCCGCACAACAAAAAGATTTTCCTGCTTCCCCCATGGTTTCCGCCGGTGCGGATTCAAATGAACCGGAATTGCCGCCTGAAGACAAAAATATTTCTTCTCAACCGATTGAAGCCGAAGAAATTGAAAAGCCCGTACGAAAAAAACGCAGAGGGATATCTTCCTCATCAAAATCTGTTTCTTTGGATCCGGAAACCACGAAAAAAGCCGAAGAACAAATAAATAAGGCAAAAGAAAAAGCGAAAAGCTTTCTGTCGAACAAATGGAACAAACTCGCGCTTTTAATCGTTCTGTTGGTTTGCCTTTGTTACGGCGTTTATTCCTCTTTGCCTTTGATTGCCGAAAAAAAACTGCCTGAAATTTTTGCAGCCAACGGCATGCCCTTCAAAACATTCAGAATAAAGCAAATAACCATTGACACAATGGAATTGACGAATGTTTCCGATAAAACGGGAACCATGACCATTACCAATATGAAATTCAATTATTCCTTATTGAATTTATTTTCCAGCAATATCATCCGATCCATGGAACTGACCGGCGTCAACATCACCGGAGAAAAACGTAATGACGGCATTTCCTTAGGCGCTTTGAGCGGATTGATCTATTCACCGATGAACGCTCATAAGGGAAAAGAAATAACCATCAATTCTTTGCAAATTAAAAACGGGAAATTCATTTTAAAAAATGACGCCCCTCCCCAAAAAATCATTAATGAATTCGGAGAAGAAGAAGAAGTTGACAACACCGTTGTTGTTAATTTCACGTCTAACGGTTCATTGGGGAAAGCAGGTTTAAATATGCGTATTTCAACCGATTACGCGTCCCCGCAAATGAGCGTGAAGACACAAACATCTTTAAATAAAACAGCTTTTTCCTCACAGATCAAAACAGAAATCACTGAAGGAAATCTGTTAAAAGAATCCAAGAAAATCGGCTCTGTGTCCGGAAATTTGGAAGTTTCGGTTCAAAACGGCGTCCTGTCTAAAGGACAAGCGGATCTGTTACTTTCATCATCATCGCAAAAATTAAAATTAAAAGCGGACATCTCGCCGAAAGGCGACAGTTTCGACATTGTTGTCGATTTAGATCGATCTTTTGAAAATCCCCAGGACGCAATCGGTAAATTCGTCGGTAATCTGACTTTGAAAGCAAATGATGTCAAAGTAAAAGGAACCTTTCAAAACTTTGACGGAACCTTACCTTTGGAAATGAACGCGCCTTCTTTGACAACGGGGAAACTGGCCGTTCAAGATTTAAAAACGGACTTGAACATTCAATTTTCATGTGCAGGATCTTCCTGTTCCGCGAAGTTGACAAAACCGATGAAATTCTCTTTCACCAGTTTACAATCGGCCAGTCTTTTCCGGCAGATAAAGTTATTCACTCCTTTGGAATTAACGATTAATCCGGATCCGAACGATCCGTTTTTGAAATCGGACGGAGGAAGTTTATTTTTTACCTTGCCCATATCGGCATTTTCAACACAGATTTTTATCGCCGATCACATCTCAAGCTCTCAAATTGCGACGGCCATCAATGGTTTAAAAGCGCGTTTGAAGTATAATGTCTTTTCAGGAAGCTATTCCGGCGATGCGACATTCGTGCAATCCGGTTTTGCCAGTAAAGATATTAAAATGACCGGTATCCAGGGCATAGTTTCATTCAACAGCAACGCTTTGCCCGATGCCCGCCTGCGCGTCGCAAAGGCGACTTTAACAAAAACAGGGATTTTACCCGATTTTTCCGCGGATTTGCGTTTCCGCCCCATGAGCCAGGGCGAATTTGGCATAGATTCAACCTTTTCCATTCAAAACGGACTGGTGACCGCAACAATGAACGGATCTTACACCTTGCCGACACACGAATGGAATATGTATGTTGTCGTTCCCAAATTCATCTTGTCTGACGCCGGATTGACAATGGAAAAAGTTATGCCTTTTATGCTAAACCATCTGCCGCCTTCAACCATCGGCGGTTTAGCCGCGAAAGGTCGACTGACCGTCAAAGACGGGAAGGTCACCGGTCCGATCGAGGTCTTGATGGAAAATATATCAACCGTATGGAACGATATTTCCATGGAAGCTTTAAACGGTGTTTTGACGCTGTCTTCGATCTATCCGTTGGAAACACCGCCCAATCAACAATTGTTTATTGGCAATTTAAATGTCGGCATTCCGTTTCAAAATGCTTTGTTTAATTTCCGAATCATGGCGAACAGAGGTATCGAAGTCGCCAACGCCCGCATGAAGTATGCCGACGGACAATTTAAAACCATCAAATCTTTCTTTATTCCTTATGAAGGTCAAACCTCTCAAATCTTATTGGAAGGAAGCGGCATTAACTTATCATCGATAACCAACAATTTAAAAACATCGGCTCTGCAGGTTGACGGTGTAATGAATTCGGAATGGAGATTGTCTTATGCCGATCAGAAACTGAATGTGGACAGCGTTGTCTTTACGTCCAAATTACCGGGGACATTACATTTTTCCCCTTCTGAAGAAATCGCTAAAAAGATGGATCCGCAGATGTCGGCTTTTCTGAAAGATGTCATCATTAAAAACATGACCGTCAAAGGCAAAGGGCCTTTAAATGGTCAAATGACGTTCGATGTTTCAATTGAAGGCCATTCTCCTTTGGAAACAGCAGCTAATGATCAGAATGTTTCTTTTGACTTCAAAGGTAACTTAAAGGGCTTTTTGAAACAGGACGGCGGCTTACTCGAAATTCCGTCGGATATTCTGCTGGCTTTGCAGGAATACACAAAAAAATAAGAGGGGGACATGAAGTTCGGGGAGTTTCCTGTTTATGACGCCCTTGGAGTGGAACTGACTCATGAAATCAAATGTCAGGACAAGACTTTTAAAAAGGGGCATATTTTAACTTCTTCGGATATAGGTCTTTTGAGGTATGAAGGCATAAAAAGCGTCATTGGAGCTCAGTTTGACAACAATGATGTGCATCCTCAAACAGCTGCGGACATTTTGTTAAAAACGATGGCCGGCGATTATCTGAGGTATACTCTGCCCGACGAAAGCGGGTACAGCGAACTTTTCGCCGACATTGACGGCGTGCTTGTTTTTGAACAAGAACGATTGAAGCGATTGAATAATCACAGTGAAAATATTTCCTTAATGATGATTCAGCCGTATTTGCCCGTTTACAAAGGTCAATTTGTCGGGAATTTGCGTATATTCAGTCCGGCCGTAAACGCAGAAGAACTAAATGAAGCGATCACAAAAATATCGGGAACGGGATCTTTATTAAAAATTGCGCCTTATGCTTTCTGCAATATAGGCTTTATTCAGTCAATCGCGGACGGATCTCAGGTTATTGCTCAGAAAGAAGAAGCCCTGGACAACAGATTCGGGGGTTACGGTTTTAACGTTGT
>CALXTY010000037.1 GCA_944391535.1 uncultured Alphaproteobacteria bacterium | reverse complement strand
TATTACTCAATAATTTTAGCAACGACGCCGGCGCCGACCGTACGGCCGCCTTCGCGAATCGCAAAACGCAAGCCTTCGTCCATCGCAATCGGCGTAATCAGGCTGACTTTGATCTTCACGTTGTCGCCCGGCATAACCATTTCCACACCCGGTGCCAATTCGATCGTCCCCGTCACGTCCGTCGTACGGAAATAAAACTGCGGACGATAGTTCGAGAAAAACGGCGTATGACGTCCGCCTTCTTCCTTCGTCAAAATGTAGCATTCCGATTCGAACACCTTGTGCGGCGTAATCGATTTCGGTGCCGCCAATACCTGACCGCGTTCGACTTCTTCTCTCTTCGTGCCGCGCAACAATACGCCGATGTTATCGCCCGCTTCACCTTGATCCAACAGCTTGCGGAACATTTCAACGCCCGTGCATGTCGTCGTCTGGGTCGGCTTGATACCTACGATCTCAATCGTGTCGCCTACTTTAATGACGCCGCGTTCAACACGTCCCGTCACAACGGTTCCACGGCCTGAAATCGAAAATACGTCTTCGATCGGCATCAGGAACGGTTTATCCTTCGGGCGATCCGGCTGCGGAATGTAGCTGTCAATCGCATCCATCAATGCCAAAATCGATTCTTCGCCCAGCTTCTTGTCACCGTCTTCCAATACGGCCAATGCGGATCCCTTGATAATGGGAATTTCATCGCCGGGGAAGTTGTACGATGACAACAAATCGCGGATTTCCATTTCCACCAATTCCAACAATTCCGGATCGTCCACCTGATCAACTTTGTTCATGTAAACAACCAATGCCGGAACGCCTACCTGACGAGCCAACAATATGTGTTCACGCGTCTGAGGCATCGGACCGTCCGCTGCGGACACAACCAATATCGCTCCGTCCATCTGAGCCGCACCCGTGATCATGTTCTTAACATAGTCAGCGTGCCCCGGACAGTCTACGTGCGCATAGTGACGCTTGTCCGTTTCATATTCAACGTGCGACGTGTTAATCGTAATACCGCGTGCGCGTTCCTCAGGAGCCTTGTCAATGTTCGCGTAATCCACAAACTGCGCGTCCCCCTTGGATGCCAATACCTTCGTAATCGCCGCCGTCAATGTCGTCTTGCCGTGGTCCACGTGACCGATCGTGCCGATATTGCAATGCGGCTTGTTCCTCTCAAACTTCTCTTTTGCCATTTCTTAAAACTCCAAATTCTTAACCAGCCATTTTGGCTTTGATTTCTTCTGCGACGTTCTGCGGTACTTCTGCATAGTGCGAGAACACCATGGAGTACTGAGCACGGCCTTGGCTCATGGAACGAAGCGTATTCACGTATCCAAACATCGAGGACAGAGGAACTGTCGCATCAATTACACGAGCGTTTCCGCGCTGATCCATACCCGCTACCTGACCGCGACGGCTGTTCAAGTCACCGATGATGTCACCCATGTAGTCTTCCGGAGTGACAACTTCGACTTTCATAATCGGTTCCAACAGCTTCGGCTTTGCCTTTGCGATCCCTTCGCGGAATGCCGCGCGAGCCGCAATTTCAAAAGCCATCGTCGACGAGTCGACATCGTGGTATGCGCCGTCAAACAAGTTTGCTTTAAAGTCCGTGCAAGGGAAGCCGGCAATCACGCCCGTTTCCAAAGCGGCACGGAGACCTTTTTCAACACCGGGGATATATTCCTTGGGAACGTTACCGCCGACAACGGTGTTTTCAAAAACAAATCCCGAACCCGGTTCCAACGGTTCAAAACGAATCTTAACGCGAGCAAACTGACCGGAACCGCCGGACTGTTTCTTATGCGTGTAGTCAATTTCATAAACCTGAGAAATTGTTTCACGATAAGCCACTTGCGGCGCACCAACGTTTGCATCGACTTTAAATTCACGTTTCAAACGATCGACAATGATTTCCAGATGCAGTTCGCCCATACCTTTAATAATCGTCTGACCGCTTTCATTATCCGAAGAAACACGGAATGAAGGATCTTCCATCGCCAAACGGTTCAAAGCCAATCCCATTTTTTCTACGTCTGCCTTTGTTTTCGGTTCAACGGCGACTTCGATAACGGGATCGGGGAATTCCATCTTTTCCAAAATGACCGGTGCATTTTCAGCACACAGCGTTTCACCTGTCGTTGTTTCTTTCAGACCGACCAAAGCAATAATATCACCGGCATTGGCTTCTTTGATTTCTTCACGGTGGTTCGCGTGCATCAACAGCATACGACCGATACGTTCTTTCTTGTCTTTAACAGAGTTCAGAACATATGAACCGGCAGTCATCGTTCCCGAATAAACACGGGCAAAAGTCAATGAACCGACAAACGGATCGTTCATAATCTTGAACGCCAAAGCAGCCAAAGGTTCACTGTCGGAAGCGTGACGGATAACTTCTTCCCCTTTTAAATTCGTGCATTTAACGGCAGGAATATCCACCGGAGAAGGAAGATAATCAACAACAGCGTCCAACATCGGCTGAACACCTTTATTCTTGAAAGCGGAACCGCATAAAACGGGAACAAAGCTCATCGAAATTGTTCCTTTACGCAGACACTTCTTCAAGGTTTCAACAGAGATTTCCTTACCTTCCAAATAATCTTCCATTGCCTGATCGTCCTGTTCAACAACAGTTTCGACCAACTCGGCATGATATTTGGCAGCGGCCTCTTTTAAATCGGCCGGAATATCGGTAATTTCGAATTCAGCGCCCAACGTTTCGCTTTTCCAAATGATTGCGTTCTGATTTAAAATATCGACAATGCCGACAAAATCAGCTTCCGTGCCGATCGGTAAAGACATAACAACCGGACGAGCACCAAGACGATCTTTGATCATATCGACAGCGCGCAAAAAGTTCGCACCGATACGATCCATCTTGTTGACAAAGCAAATACGAGGCACTTTATATTTATCCGCTTGACGCCAAACTGTTTCGGATTGCGGTTCGACACCGGCAACACCGTCAAAAACAGCAACAGCACCGTCCAAAACGCGCAAAGAACGTTCAACTTCAACCGTGAAGTCAACGTGCCCCGGCGTGTCGATGATGTTTAAGCGATGCCCCTTCCAAAAGGCCGTTGTCGCTGCGGATTGAATCGTAATACCGCGTTCTTGTTCCTGAACCATAAAGTCCATTGTCGCGGCGCCGTCATGAACTTCGCCGATCTTATGAGACTTACCGGTATAGTACAAAATACGTTCGGTCGTTGTCGTCTTTCCGGCGTCAATATGCGCCATAATACCGATATTACGATACTTTTCAATGGGAGTAGAGCGAGCCATTATTTAAAACCTTCTCTTAAATCTTCAACCTATTACCAACGGTAATGCGAGAAAGCTTTATTAGCTTCCGCCATACGGTGGGTTTCTTCACGTTTACGAACAGCAGCACCTTTGTTTGCCAAAGCATCCAAAAATTCTCCGGCCAAACGTTGTTCCATTGTCTGTTCGGAACGATTGCGGGCGGCAGCAATAATCCAACGGATTGCCAAAGCCTGCTTTCTGTCCGGACGGACTTCTACCGGTACCTGATAGGTCGCACCCCCGACACGACGGGAGCGTACTTCAACGGCCGGCTTAACGTTGTCCAAAGCTTCATTGAAAACCTTCAACGGTTCCTGCTTTGTTTTTTCGGCAACACGGTCCAAAGCACCGTAAACAATCTTTTCTGCGGTCGCTTTCGCACCGTGCAACATGACACAATTCATAAATTTAGCAACTACCACGTCGCCATATTTGGCGTCGGGTACAATTTCACGTTTTTCTGCAGCGTGACGACGAGACATCTTATTTTTCCCTTTCCATTATTTAGGACGCTTTGCACCGTACAGAGAACGGCTCTGACGACGCGTTGAAACGCCTTGAGTATCCAGCGTACCGCGAATGATGTGGTAACGAACACCAGGCAAGTCTTTGACACGCCCGCCGCGGATCAGAACAACTGAGTGCTCCTGAAGGTTGTGACCTTCACCCGGAATATAGCTTAATACTTCAGCACTGTTGGTCAAACGAACACGCGCCACTTTACGCAAAGCGGAGTTCGGCTTTTTCGGAGTCGTTGTATAAACACGCGTGCAAACGCCGCGTTTCTGCGGACAGGCCTGCAATGCAGGAGCTTTATTACGCTTTACGCGCGGTTTACGCGGACTGCGAATTAATTGGTTAATTGTAGGCATTAAATTTCCTCTTTCCTAATCTAACCGTTACAACACACTTACTCGATTCCAACCTCTGCGGCCGAACCGAAAAGCTAAAACATACGAAAACGGCGGAAATCCGCCGATTTTCACTAACCTAAAAAAACAAAAAAACAGCAAAAAAGCTCTGTTTTTCCATACCTTAGGCAGTGCATAGTCGCAAAAACATCAAAAAGAGTCAAGGAAAATTAACGGGTTTTTCTCTTTTTCTTCAATCTCTTCAATTAAAACAAAAAAACTATTTCTTTCCTCTCTTCGCTATTAACTTATACTGCAACAACTTCTTACAAAATAGGACAAAATCATGCTTACTTTAAAAAAAGTGTCGTCAATGACGGATATCAAACAAACAGCTTTTATCGCCGCTGAAATATGGCATGAACATTTTACACCGATTATCGGTGAACAGCAGGTCAATTACATGCTGGACAAGTTTCAATCCGAACATGCCATTTCTGAACAAATTCAACAGGGATATACTTATTTTGCTCTGATGAATGACAATCAACAAATCGGATATACAGGCATCAAAACGCAACAGGATTGCCTGTTCCTCAGCAAGCTCTACATCAAAAAAGATTTTCGCGGATGCGGATACTCTAAAGTCATGCTTGATCAAATCGAAAAAGAAGCAAAACAAAATAATAAAAGTATCATTCGATTGACTTGCAATAAAAACAATGCAAATTCTCTTGCCGTTTATAAAAAACTGGGGTTTCAAATTGTCCGACAAGAAAAAACAGATATCGGAAACGGTTTCTATATGGACGATTTCATTCTGGAAAAACAATTGTAATTTCTTAGCTCTTATTTTTCTTAGACCGTATGTGAAGGCGGCTTTCAGATTCGTAGCTACAAACTGCAAGCTTAGGGGCTACAACCCCTTTATTCTATTAGCCGTATATGCATATGACGACTTTAAATATCTGTGGCGGCCTCTATTCTGTCGGCGGATATCGGCGCTATAAGGCTTTGCGCGAAGACGCCGAACCCGTAAATAGAATATGTTTTGTCATTTACGCCTGGCTTTGATCGGAAAGGTGCTTTTTAACAATTTCGTCTTTTCTAATCTAACCGATGCAACACTTTTACTCGATTCCAAGCTCTGCAGCCGAACCGAAAAATTAAAACACACAAAAACAGCGGAAATCCATAGATTCCTCATACCCTAAAAATAAAAAAACAGCAAAAAATATCCTGTTTATCCATGTTTTAGAGACAAAAACATTAAAAGGTGACAAAGAAAATTAAAAGATTTACGCACTTTTTCATAAGCATAAAAAACAAACCATTATAAGATATACCGCATCTCGCGTTCTTTTAATTCAAGCATCGACTTAATATTCTTTTTCCCGGGAGCTCTATCGTATAATGAAAAAAAATCCCCGCCAACAATGATGCCAACATCACCAATGAAATTGTATACGGAAGATGATCCATTACAATATGAGGATATTTTTCTTTAAGAAACATTAAAATGTTATGTGTGATAAAACTGTGTGTCATAAAAACAGAAAATGTGTAACGCCCCATATATGCAAAAACATTTTTATCCAAAAATTGCGAAATATAACCTCGCTTACATACAAACAAATAAATCAGTGCCGAAAATGAAATAACCGAATAAATATTGTTTTCAAGATAATACCTTTTAAAAAACAATGATAGATACAAATAATAAAAAATTATAATTTCCAACATCGTGAAGAATAATTTAACCACTCTTCCTGATCGTGATGAAGCGCTTTTTTGTCCTTGGTACATTAATGCCAAAAAATATCCGGTTCCCACTCCGCCACAAGCGCGAACAAGAGCAAGAGGAATCTTTGAGCCAATTCCGTCCAATGTATGCCATATCCATCCAAATCCGGCTCGAGATAACGCGGTAAAAGAAAAAAAGGAAATCAAACCTATTATTAAATTGGCATTTTCTCTTTTTTGCGTTTTTATTAAATAAAAATAAAACAATAAAATCCAAAAAAGGGTACACATATACCATGATGGCGGATTATAACCGTGTTCCCAATAAAAACCGGTTCCTGACAAGAAAAAAACTTCAGATAAAATTCGATTAAGGTAAACTTCCTCTTTATTCACACTGCATAGCAACGCGCTAAAGATCATTAACGGCCAATAGCGGATTAACTTCATCTTGATAAATCCCGGCGCATCAACCGATGGAAACTTTAACAAAAGGAAAAAACCCGATAAAATAAAGAAAAATTCCACTGACAGCCATGCTGAAGACCAGTACGCAAGAGTATCACCAATATGGTGATATACAATCGTCATGCAAAAAACAAATCTTAAAAACTCAATATTCTTAAATTCATGTGTTTTTTCCGGATCAGAAATCTTTTGACCAAAAAAAAGATTTAGAAAAAAAGAAAAAAAACTAAAAGAGATAAAACCATACATTGCTAATTCAAAAAAGCGAATCTTCGTTTTACCTTCCAAAGGTTCTTCCAAATCGGAAAAATCTCCTTTAAGAGGAAAAAATTTTTCTTCTTTTCCACTAAACTGAATCGCATCAATTTTTGCATCACCTATGATTTTCAACCAAAAACCTGAAATATATTTATCTGAAATTTTAAATGAAACAAAACCTTTTTCACCTTGTTGCTGAAAACTTTGAAATTCCCCATGTTCATTTTTATATTTAAATGCGACTTTTACAGGTGTAAAAGAATGAACATTAAACCAAGAATAATACGTCTTGTAAAGATCTTGAAAAAGATATAATGCAATAATTGAAAAAAATAAAGCTAAAGCTTTTAGTTTCATAAAAAACGCCTTACAAGAAAACCTTACAAGGATTATATATTTTTTAGCACTTTTTTCAAGTTCTAAAACATCAAGACTCCATTATTTATTTTTCATACCGCCTTTGATGATCCGATTTTTCATATTTATATAAATTTTTTTATTACTTTTTATTTATTTTATAAAATCCAAAATAACTTAGAAATTAAATAAAAATTTTATATATTTATTAAATACTAAAAATATTGTCTTTTTATTTTAAATCATCCATACCTTCACTTCAAAAATATCGCCCAGATCCCCTTCAGAACCAGTCCGCTTGGAAGCATAACGTCTTTTATAAAACGTTTTACCCGAAATTTCGTTGTTAAATCTTTACGGGTTTCAAAGCTTTTTGATCCCCCCCTCTTTTTTATGCCTTTCCAATGAAAAACGCGTTTTACATCACCTCTGTCGATTGGGTTTTCAACGCATCTGACATAACACGTCTAAAACATATCCACATGATTTCATCTGGAAAAATGCTTGTTTTTCATCTGAGCCAAGACGCTTGTTGTCTGATTGGAACGTTCCTTTGTGCGATTTTCTTCTCGAACCGCTTGCAATACCACCATTGAATGAGGCTGTGTCCGATAAGTGCCGTTTTTGACTTCGCGTTTTTCCACCGGCAACTTTTCAACACCCAAGTGCGCCGTATCAAATGCCACTTCCCATTTCTGACCGTTCGGCGCAGGAGGCATTTTAAAATCGATTTCGCCGTTATGCGCATTCATGATCACCATAAAATCATCGTCCGCCGGCTTGCCGTCTTTTTTCGTCTTTTCGCCCGCCAAAACATAAGACAACGTCTTGGCATAAGGCGCCCAATCCGCGCTTGTCATTTCACAACCGTCCGGACGCACCCATGTAATATCTTTCGTTCCTTTGTCGTCAACCGGCTGACCGTCAAAATAAGAAACATTCGCCAACACGGGGTGATCTCGGCGCAGTTTGGTAATAAAACCGATCATTTCCGCCGATTTCACATCGCGATCCGTCAATTTATCCCAATTCACCCAGCTCGTTTCGTTATCCTGACAGTACGGGTTGTTGTTCCCGCCCTGAGAACGGTTGAATTCGTCTCCGGCCAGGCGCATCGGCACACCGGCCGCCATTAACAAAGTGGCTTCCAGATTACGAACCATTTTATTGCGGAATTCGTCCAACCCTTCGTCACGATAGCCTTCATGACCCCAGTTACGACCGTAGTTCTGGCTGGAACCGTCCGTATTGTTCCACGGATTGGCTTCATTGTGTTTTTGATCGTAAGACCACAAATCTTTGGCCGTAAACCCGTCATGAGCCGTTACAAAGTTCACCGAAGGAGATTTATTCGACCCTTCGTTGCGCAAATCGTCCGAAGCCGTCATACGCTGAGCCATCTTTGCGGCATAGCCTTCGTTGCCGCACCAAAAACGGCGCGTGTCGTCACGAAAGCGGTCATTCCACTGCATCCAGTTTTTTTGGAAATTTCCAACTTGATACCCACCTGCCCCGCAGTCCCACGGTTCGGCAATCAGTTTGCATTTCGATAAAACCGGATCATTTTTCAAATCTTCATAGAACGGGTGATTTTTATCAAAATCGCGATTGGCGGGATCGCCTTCTTTCCCGCGCCCCATAACTGTTGCCAAATCGAAACGAAAACCGTCAACCCCCATTTCTTCCGCCCAATAACGTAAAGATTCAACCGCCAAACGACGCGCCATCGGTTTGGTCATATCCAATGCGTTACCGCAACCCGTTTCGTTACGGTATTCGGATTTGTCGTTCGGGTTGTGGACAAAGTAATAAGCGCTGTCTATTCCTTTTAAGCCCAGCATCTGCGTATGCGCGTCACCTTCGCCGACATGGTTATAGACAACGTCCATAATGACTTCTTTGCCGGCGGCATGATAAGCGTTCACCATTTTCTTAAAAGCGATCGGATCTCCGTAATCGGGGTGCGGCGCAAAGTAGGCGATCGGTTCATAGCCCCAGAAATTCGACAATCCTTTATCCGCAACGCCTTTATCTGTCATAAAAGCTTGAACGGGAAGCAATTCAACTGAAGAAATCCCCTGTTCGTCAATATACTTCATTACTTCGGGATTTGCCATTCCGGCAAATTTTCCTTTATCCGCCTGCGGCACATCGGGGTGCTTCATTGTGAACCCCTTGGCGTGCGTTTCGTAGACAACCGTTTGTTCCCAAGGAATATTCGGGCGTTCAACCGTCCCGACAGCCTTTAACGCTTCCGGATCCTGAATAATGGCTTTCGGTGCGATCTTTCCCGTATCAACCGTATTCATCGATTTCGGATCTCCGGGATTTGAAGCCATATAATCATCGCTCCATTCAAATTCGCGATCCAGCTGACGAGCGTACGGGTCTATCAACAACTTGTTCGGATTAAAGCGCATTCCTTTATCGGGATCATACGGTCCGTCCACACGATAACCGTACCGCATACCGGGCTTTGCGTCCGGCAGATAACCCGACCATATTCCGTCTTCCGACCGATTCGGCAATTCTATCCGTGTCTCGTTGTCGTTTTCATCAAACAAACAAAGCTCAACTTTCGTTGCATTCTCGGAAAACAAAGCGAAATTAACGCCTTTGCCGTCATAAGTCGCCCCCAGTTTGTCCGTACGTCCCGGTAGAATTTTGTTGTCCGCCATAAAAATATCCTTTCAGAAAAATCGCAGAAATCCGTGTTCCGCGAAAAACTTTAGACACATTTTAGCGAAAACGGATAAATGTTACAAGGTTTATTTCACACTTTTTTAATAAAAAAGCCTGTCGCTTTGACAGGCTTTTTCTTTATTTTTCGATTTAGTCGCGTTGGCGTCTTTTCCTGAAAATTCTGTAGAAAAGTTTTGTAATTTCCACCAAAGCCAACGGCAACAATGAAAACAGCATGACGACTTCCCACTGTTTGGCGGTTAACATCACCAGACTGAAGAAAGCTTCCAAAGTCGGCAAGCAGACAACCGCCGCCAAAATGGCCGCGGACAAGAACATCGCCAAGAACAAGAACCAGTTGATTTTTCCGTGTCTTGCAAAAATCGATTCCGTATTGGAACGCTGGTTCAAAGCGTGGAACAGCTGAGAAATCGCCAACACCAAGAATGCCATCGTCATCGCCACCGGATAATCGGCCGTTTTCAAACCGTACCAGTACGCGCCCAACGTAGCGATCGTAATAAAGATACCGTGCAGAATAACACGAACGACCAGACCGCGTTCAAACAACGTTCCCGATTTGACGGGTTTATGGCGCATGATGTTCTTACTGACCGGATCCACACCCAAAGCCAATGCCGGCAACGTATCGGTCGCCAGGTTGATCAACAGAATGTGAACCGCCAAAATCGGCGCATTCCAGTTCAACAAGGTTGCAATAAACAGCACCATGATTTCGGCGATATTACCGGCTAATAGGAATTGAATGACTTTTTGAATGTTACGGTAAACGCGGCGGCCTTCGCGAATGGCGTATTCGATTGTCGTAAAGTTGTCGTCCAACAAAATCATATCGGAAGCGTCTTTGGCAACGTCCGTACCGGCTTTACCCATGGCGATACCAATATCGGCCGCTTTTAAAGCCGGAGAATCGTTCACGCCGTCCCCCGTCATCGCCGCGACTTCCTTATCACGCTTCAAAGAATTGATGATCGCCAACTTTTCTTTCGGAGAAACGCGGGCAAAAACCGTTGTCGTTTTAACGGCTTCGTCCAATTCGGCTTCGCTCATCGCGTCAAATTCATCGCCCGCGATAACCGTGTTACCTTCTTGGAAGATCCCTAACTGTTTGGCAATCGCCATCGCCGTCACTTTGTGGTCGCCCGTAATCATAACGACACGGATTCCCGCCTGATGACAGGTCTTGATCGCGGCGATCACTTCTTTTCTCGGCGGGTCGATCATGCCGACAACCCCCAAGAACGTCATATCAAATTCGACATTTTCCTCGTCTTCTTCCGGAACAACGTCCAACTTGCGTTTTGCAAATCCTAAAACGCGCAACGCCTGTTCGGACAAGTTCAAACAGGTTTTCAAAATCTGTTCCCTGTCCTGTTCGGTCATTTCGCGCACACCGTCATCGGTCTGAATATGCGTGCACAACGGCAACATTTCATCAACGGCACCTTTGGTATAAGCAATCACTTCGCCGTCAATTTCATGAACGGTCGTCATGCGTTTTCTGTCAGAGTCAAACGGCTGTTCAAATTGTTGAGGATATTTGTCTTCCAGTTCTTCCTGTTCAACGCCGAATTTCTGAGCCAGAAAAATCAGCGCCCCTTCGGTCGGATCACCCAGAATTTCCCCCCGGCGCATCGGGATTTAAGCAGGCTTTGTTACATAAAGCCCCCGCATAAATCAAATCGCGATACATATTCGAAGGACGCTTTAAAGCATCTTCCACGGACAAAGCACCGTCTTTGGCAAAGTCACCGTTAACGGCGACTTTGGTCACCGTCATTTTATTCTGAGTCAACGTACCCGTTTTATCGGAACAAATAACGGTCGCACTGCCCAACGTTTCAACCGCAGGCAACTTGCGCACCAAAGCGTTCTTTCTGGCCATACGTTGAACGCCCAAAGCCATAACGATTGTCGCTGTCGCGGGCAGACCTTCCGGAATAATGGAAATCGCCAAAGAAATCGCCGTCATTAACAAAGGAATCAACGGACGACCGTATAAGAATCCGATACCGAAAATCAGAATACAGACGATAATCCCCACAATACTGAGCGTTTTACCGACAGAGTTCAATTTACGT
Source organism: uncultured Alphaproteobacteria bacterium (assembly GCA_944391535.1). Lineage (GTDB taxonomy): Bacteria > Pseudomonadota > Alphaproteobacteria > CAAGCB01 > CAG-977 > UBA11549. The sequence goes on along the minus strand of CALXTY010000037.1, from coordinate 1,844 downwards.
TTCAACGGTGTATCAAAGTCGTCTTGTTCTTCCAACAAATCGGCGATCTGACCGACTTCGGTGCGCATACCGGTTTCAACGACAACGCCGACACCGTTTCCGTACATGACGATGGAAGACGTATAAGCCATATTAATTCTGTCGCCCAGCGGGACTTCTTTATCAAAAGAAACTTCCGCGTCTTTTTCGACCGGAACGGATTCCCCCGTTAAAGACGCTTCCTGTATCTTTAAATAAGCAGAATCAATTAAACGAATATCGGCGGGAACGATACAACCGTCTTCAAGAAAAACAACGTCCCCCGGCACCAATTCGGTGGACGGAACGACACTTTCTTCGCCCTGACGCATGACGCGAGCCATCGGCGCGCTCATCTGTCGCAAAGCCTCCAACGCGTTGGCGGCTTTCTTTTCCTGAATGATGCTGATCAAAGCGTTAATGGCGACGATCACCAAAATAACGACGGCTTCCGCCCATTCGTTTAAAAACGCGGACAAACCCGCCGCGGCGATCAAAATCAAAACCATCGTATCGGTGATTTGTTCCCACAGCATTTTTAAAATGCCGCGTTTTTCCGTTTCCCGTAATTCGTTACGACCGTATTTCTTCAGTCTTAAAGCGGCCTCGGCATCGCTCAGCCCTTCTTCAGAGGTATTCAATTCCTTGTATACTTCTTCCAAAGATTGAGTATACCAAGGCTTACGTATATGACTGTCTTCCATAAAAAACTCCTTTTGTTTAAAAGACAAAACATAAAAGGCGGACACGACAAAACGCTTTATCCGCATTGTTCCGGATAAAGTTCAACGCCCTTTGATGTTCAGCTAAGTCATACGCAAAAAAATTTGCGCGTTTACAATCGCTGTCGCTGGTATCGCCGCCGTTACTTGAATCGGTGTCGCCCATGTTTAACAGTGGTTACTTTCTTTACAGTTAAAAACTTTTTTTATTAAAACAGAAGGATATCTTCTCTGTCAACAACTTGTTTTTAAAACATTTTCATCATGCGACAAAACAATTCCCGTCTTCTGTTTTCTCCCGCCGCCATATCTTCGGCATTCTTACGCGCCGCTTCATAATCGCAACGTTGATCGTGCATTCCGCGCGACAATGTTTGAACTCCGTCCTCAAAATGAACGCCCGACAAAATGACTTTTCCCTTTTCAAAAGATTTTTTTATAATGGCGGGCTTTGCATCGGGCAGATTGTAACAAGCCAAAATTTCAGCATCTCCGGTTTGAAAAAAAGGGCCTCCGTGATACAAAGCCGGATAGACTTCTCCGTCTTTAAAACGAATGCTCACGACTTTTGCCGAAAAGGACGTCAGCGCATACGGCAATAATCCGTATTCCTTATAAAGCGTGCCCTTGGCTTGACCTTCAACCAAATTCAGTCCGCACCGACTTTCTATACATAAGGCGGGGATATCCTGTTCAAAAAGAATCTCCCGACAAGCATAATACGCTCCCGCGCAAATGCCGAAATACACACCGCCTTCGGATACATAACGGCGAACGGCTTCATTCCCCCGCCCCGCCAGCTTTTGCATATAAGGCGTTCCCGCTCCGCCGCCCAAGAAAAAAGCTTTTACGTCCCGATTTAAAACACCGTTTTTGATTTCGGCGGCGTCCGTAAAATCAACACGGATTCCTTTATCCTGAAAATAAGATGTCAGCTCCGCATAAAGAGAGCTGACATCCGCACAACCGTAATCCCGATAAATTAAAATCTTGGAACGCATCTTAACGCTGATTGTTCAAATACCATTCAACCGTTTTCACAATACCGGTGTCAAAATTTTCATCGGCCTTCCAGCCCAATTCCGTTTCAAGCTTGGTCGCGTC
>CALXTY010000036.1 GCA_944391535.1 uncultured Alphaproteobacteria bacterium | reverse complement strand
AGATCCGAACCCTGAGGCAGGATTTCACGGCGCTTGTTTTGCGTAACGGAAGAACGGTTGTTCAATAAATTTTCCAGACTGCCGTATTCGTTAATCAGAGCGGCCGCCGTTTTAATTCCTATGCCGCGCACGCCGGGAACATTATCGGACGTGTCTCCGGCCAAAGCCTGAACATCTGTCACTTTATCAGGCGTAACGCCGAATTTTTCAAAAACCTGTTCGGCTTCGATATTGCGCTGTTTCATCGGATCGTAAATCGTTACGCCCGTTCCGACCAACTGCATCAAATCCTTATCCGCCGAAACGATTGTGACTTGCGCGCCGGCTTCATGCGCCGTTCGGGAATAAGTCGCTAGCAAATCATCGGCCTCAAAGCCTTCCATTTCGACTTGTGCCAGACTGAACGCGTCAACCGCTTGGCGCAACAAAGGAAACTGCGGGATTAAATCTTCGGGGGTTTCTTTGCGCGTTCCCTTATAATCGGGAAAAATATCCATACGAAACGTTTTGCGCGAAGCGTCAAACACGACAGCCATATAATCCGCCGGCATTTCTTTAAGCAGCTTCATCATCATGGAACAAAAGCCGTAAACGGCATTCACGGGTTTTCCGTCCGAGCGAGTCATTGACGGCAAAGCGTAATAAGCGCGGTAGATGTATCCCGATCCGTCAATCAAAACGACTTTTTTATTTTTCAGACTGTCAGTCATCAGCTAATCCTTTCTTTCATTTCAAGGAGATACTTTATCGTTTTTCCACAAAAAAATAAAGGCGGAGAAGACTCCGCCTTTATCGGTAAGCTCTTTGAGATTAGAACAACTGCAAGACGCTTTGAGCAGCCTGAGAAGCCATGGACAAAGAGTTGATCCCCAATTGCTGACGTGTCTGAAGAGCCAACATATTGGCGGCTTCTTCGTTCATGTCGGCCAAGGTCAGTTTGTCCGCGCCGGTCTGCAGGTTGTTGATCATGTTTTCCGTAAAGTCTTCACGGATCTGAACCGTTGACAGGTTCTGACCGAATTCGGAAGCCTGAGCGCGTAACAAAGACGTGGCTTTGGTGATTTGATCCAAAGACTTGTCGATATTTTCGTTGTCTTTCCATTCGGCTTCGGAAGCCGTGAAGCCCAACCCCGTGGAGTTAAAGGTGACACCTTTCAATTCCAACGTGCTGGTACGAGATTCGTTAAACACAACCGTCAGATCGTCGCCGTTCAGCAGGTTAATGCCTTTGTAGGACGTATCCTGAACCAACTGGTCGATTTGATCAAGAACGCCGTCGAACTGTTCGGCATATTTAGCGCGTTCGTTAGAACCGTTTGTTGCGGAAACAACATTACCGCCCAACAAACTCTTGATGAAGTTGCCGTCACCGCTGTCAGCGATAACCATATCGTCGCCTTGTTCACCGGAGATGACCAAGTGACCTTTGGAATCGAAGTCGGCGGAAATGCCTTCCAGATTATCAACGGCCTGACGGAATTCTTCAACCGTCATTCCTTCGGTAATCGTTACGGAATAACCATTATCAAATCCCAAAATATCATTGAAAGTAGCCGTGATATCTTGAGCACCTCCGTCAGTAGCTGTCGGAGGAGTGGCTGCCGTTCCGTTTGTCGGCTGAGCAGCGGCAAATGCGATAACAGGAGCTGTGGCACCTACTTCATTTTTGAAGATTGTGAGATCACCTGAAACGTCTTCGATAGATGTGCTATATCCGTTTTGTTCGGCAAACGTTTTGATAGCAGTGATGATATTTTCCCCATCAACGCCGGCAGCAAACTCTACATTTCCTGCTGTACTGGTAAAATATTCCGACAAATCTAATTGAAGACCGTCAATCGTTACAGACGGAGTGACAGCAAAGCCTTCATCAGCTCCGCCGCTTCCTGTTCCGGCCAAAGCCGCCACAGTTAAATCAGCTTTTTCAATTTTCATAGAGCTTGCAGTCCCTATGGTTGCTTCATTTGTGGAACGGATTGTCATAGAACTGTTGTCCAACGTACTGAAAGATAATTTACCTTCTTTAATTTCGGCAGTAATGGTTTTACGACCGACCGTATAAACTACATCGTTCATAAATTCTTCCATTGAAGAAGCAATGCCGATTTGTTGAGATGTTGTCCCATCAGCATTTTCAACAGCTTCTTGTGTTTCACCTGCAACCAAGGTAAAATTATATGTCTTATCGCCGACAATCATTTCCATGGACATGCCTTCAACCAATCCAGCTTCTTCCAAAGTTAATTCTGTGGAAACATTGGAAGTGGCTTCCATTGTTGTGGAATCACCCAAACGAATGGTGAAGCTGTCACCGGCACTGATATTATTCAGATAGGAAGACAGTTTATCCGTTTTTGCCGTGGCGGAGTTAAACGTAACGTTATCGGAAACGGCAGATGACGCGACGTTAGCCGTATCACGGGCGCTGTTTGCGATGGACTTTGCTTGTTCTACGAATTTTTGCAGAGTCGTAATGCCTTCATCGGCAACATTTAATGTGGAAATCGCCTGTCCGATACTGTCCAGCAATGTGGACAGATCGTCAGCACGCGAATTCAACGACTGTGCCGTAAAGTACGAAGACGGATTGTCCATTGCGCTATTGACTTTATAACAAAAGCGTTATTATAAAAAAGTATTACATTTTAAACAGATATTTCCTTGTCTGTTGATGAAAGTTTTTTTTGACTTTTTAAGATTGAAAAGAGAGCATTTTGTCAACGGCTTCACACAAACTTTGTTTGCGAATGCAATTGTTTAATCTGGCATATATTTGTGTGCAACGTGTTGAAGAATGTCCCAAGACGTCCGCAATAATATACAGACTTGTCCCGTTGATCGCCATCCAACTGGCCAGAGTACGGCGTAAATCATGTAAATGCAGATTTGATATGTCGGCACGTTTTAAAATGCGCGTCAAAGTCCTGCGATGATCCATAATATGACCGCTGGCGGATTTTTTGCTGGGGAAAACCCATTCGGAAATCTGAGGCGTATTTTTTAAAAGTGATACAATTTGATCAGGCAAAAAAACTGTCAGAGGTCTGCCGTTTTTTGTTCTGGGAATTGTCCACATTTGCGTATTAAAGTCGATTTGTTCCCATTTCATGGATCGGATATTATCTCGTCTGACACCCGTTAACAAAGCGATCCAGATCATGCTTTTAAATGCGGAATCGGGTTCTTGATCCATAGCTGAAAAGAATTTTTTTAATTCTTCGCTGTTTAAAAAACGGTCGCGTTGTTTTTCTTTGTTTCGTTTAATATGAGAAGCCGGATTAAACGAAACCAACCCCCCCCCACTCTTGCGCTTTGGCAAACAGAGCGCTGATTTTTGCCAATATACGGTTGGCTCGACAAGGTCCGTTATTCAAAGTGATTTTTTTATGCAATGCTAAAATGTCATTTTTAGTAATTTCAGAAAGATAACGGGAAAACCACGGAGAAAGAAAAATTTGAAAATCTTTCAAGTCTTCTTTCCATGTTAATTTTTCATACATGGCAAAATCACAAATATACTTTTTACACAAATATTCCAAAGTATGATTTTGAGTTTTTTCATTTGGATTTTGTGAGAGTTTTAAACGTAATTCCGCGGTTTTATTACGAATTGTTTGTAAAGAAAAGCTGCCGTCAATATCAGCTATTTTAAAACGATACGGTTTTTTTCTGATCACCTGTCGGAAATAAAAAGTTTTTGTTCCTTTCGCCGTGATGATCAGTTTCAAAGCTCTTTCTTCGGTATCTGCGAATTCGACATAACCGTTTGTCGGCGGGGACAATAATGAAAGCGATTTTTTTGTAAAATGAAATTTTTTCATAAAGAGCCTCCTAAATTTTTTTGACGTTTTTTTGACATTGCAAATATGACAAAATTGTCATGAAAGCAGGTTATTTTAATCTGGCGACTCCTTTAAAATTTATAAAAAAACATTAAAAATCTTACACTTAACGGTAGGAAAATTTTGCCTATTGAACCGATGAAAAAGTTGTGCTAGCGTTTTAACAATGGAGTTTATACAGCGGCCGAAGCGCCGTTTCCAGAAACCGGCCCGCAAGGGTCAAAACCCTTTAAGGGCTGTAATGAATCCAAGAAAAGGAGAAATCTCATGGCTACAGATAAAATTGCTCTTACATCGTCAATGCGTTCCAATCTTTTGAGTTTGAAAAACACTCAAAGCTTGTTGGATAAGACGCAAGACCGTTTGTCCACCGGTTATAAAGTCAATAGCGCGATGGACAATCCGTCTTCGTACTTTACGGCACAGTCGTTGAATTCGCGTGCTGATGACCTGTCCACGTTGTTGGACAGCATCGGTCAGGCGATTTCCACGTTGGAAGTTGCCGATGAAGGCATTACGACTCTGCAAGAATTCGTAGAACAGGCAAAGTCCATCGCGAACAGCGCTCGTGATACGGCTAACGTCGCGTCCAAAGCCGTTTCCGAAAACGTTACGTTTAATTCCGCCACCGCAAAAACCGATCTGTTAACGGATCTGGTTGCCAATGCCGCCGCCGGGGATAACTTTACGATCCGTTTGGGCGATGCGACAACGATGGAAGGAACGTCAAACGTTTCCGCCGATCAGACGCTGGAACAAATCGGCATTGACGAAGACGGCGTTATCGAAATGATCGTCGGCGATAAAACGTATGAATTTACGTTTACGGCGGCTGCTTCCGGCATTACGGATGCAACTGTTGATGAAACAACCGGCGTAACAAAGCAGTCTTTCGGTATCGACACAACGTTGGAAGATTTCATGAGCGAAGTCGTCTATACGGTCGGCCGTAAGGTTTTGAATGCCGAAGTCAAAGAAGGTAAACTGACGTTTAATACGTTGGATAACTCTTCTTTGGTCATTCGTTCAACAGCTGATTTCGATTCCGGTAAAACGGCTCAGGCTGCCGCTATTAACGGTGCGACAACGGCTAAATTTGCCACCGGCAACGCTACGGGAGCAACTTCTGTTTCCGGCGCTTCCATTGATATCACCGTTAACGGTCAGGTTCAAAAGGTTGACATCAGCGAATTCATTGACCCGACAACGGGCGCTTTGGTCGCCGGTGGCGATACGGGTGCGACGACGCTGAAAGCCGTTGTTGAAAAAATCAACTCCACGCTGGGATCTGAAGGCATCGTAGCGCAGGTAAATGGTACGAATCTGGAGATCTACAACAAGAACAACACGGCGACGAAACCGACTGTTGCTCTGACAAAAGGCGTGATTAACGGTGGAACGGGCGGTAACGTAACAGCCGACGCCTCAGTCGCAGCGGCTGCTGCTGCAGCGGCGGTTTCGACTAACTTTAACAAAGTTTTCGGTTTTGACGAAGGTTATACCGTAACCATTACCGAAGGCATGACGGTTGAACAGTTCCGCCAGGCGGTTGACGGTCTGGAAGGTATCTCTGCTGATTTCGACTCTAAAGGCCACATGGTCATTTCGGGCGAACAGGGCGATGATATGGTTCTGGCTGACAGCGGCGACGGCAACTTCATCAAGAGTTTGTTGGGCGGCAACGTTGTTTCCGCGACGAACGGGTCAAACGAACGCGCCAAGTATGCCGAACAGTTCGACGGCGTTTTGGATCAGATCGATCAGTTGGTTCAAGACACGTCTTATAAAGGCATCAACCTGTTGAACGGTGACGATTTGACGGTCGTGTTCAATGAATCCCGTACCAGCACGTTGGAATTGAAAGGTGTCACCTTTAACGCCACGGGGTTGGGCTTCACGACTTCCGAAGCCGAATGGAAAGACAACGAAAACATCGACAAGTCTTTGGATCAAATCACCAAAGCCACGTCTTTGTTACGTGCTCAGGCTTCCGAATTCGGTCAGAACCTGTCAACGGTTCAGATCCGTGAAGACTTTACGGAAAACATGATCAACAACCTGCAGACCGGCGCGGACAAACTGACCTTGGCCGACATGAACGAAGAAGCCGCCAATATGTTGGCTCTTCAGACACGTCAGCAATTGGGGATCAACTCTTTGTCCATGGCTTCTCAGGCTGCTCAAAGCGTCTTGCAGTTGTTCTAATCTCAAAGAGCTTACCGATAAAGGCGGAGTCTTCTCCGCCTTTATTTTTTTGTCTGTTTATCTTTAAAATAATTCATATGTAACTATATAAACTTTATCTCTCTATTGTTTAAAGGGGTTGTCATGATTGAAAAAACAGACTTCTGGTTTTCTTTTGCCAATCAAAACAGACGATTGCATATCTATCTGCCGGACGGTTATTACAATTCCGCCGAACGCTATCCTGTCATGTATATGTTTGACGGACATAATCTGTTTTATGACTCGGATGCGACTTACGGTAAAAGTTGGGGATTTAAAAATTTTCTCGACCGGTGGGATAAAAAAATCATCGTTGTCGGTTTGGAATGCGCGCATACCGGAAATGATCGGTTAAGAGAATATTGTCCTTATTTCTGGGATTCCTTTGCCGGACCGATCTATGGTACCGGACGGCAAACAATGGACTGGATCGTCTGTGACATCAAACCGTTTATAGACAGAACTTACCGTACTTGGGGGCATCGCGAGGCAACGGGAATCGGCGGCAGTTCCATGGGCGGATTAATGGCTTTGTATGCTTCCATTTGCTATAACGATGTTTTTTCAAAAGCCGCTTGCGTTTCTTCCGCAATCGGATTTTGCGGTAAAGACCTGCGCGCCGCCATAGCGCAAAATGAAATGAATCCTGATACGAAAGTGTTTCTCAGTTGGGGCAGCTACGAAAGCCGAACACCTCGCGGCAAAGCGATCGCCAACGCGTGCAACAGATCAATCAACGATCATCTGTATCGCAAAGGGGCGCAACCCTATATGTTCAGACAGATCGGCGGGCGGCATTGTGAAGCTGATTGGGAAAAACAAGTACCGTTGTTTATGAATTGGTTATGGTTAGATCGGATATAAAAAAAAGGGACTGTTAAAAAACAGTCCCCAAAGGAAACAAGGAGAAAAATCTCAAACGAGAATATCGAGCAAAGCACCTCGCCCGTCTGTACTGGCAACAGCGGACTGTGTCGCTTCTGTAAGGAGGGTAGTCACAGACTTTTGCTGATCAATCGCACTTTTTGTAGCTGCCATCGCCATAGAGGTTCTGAGCATCTGCATCTGCATTGCAACAATTTGTTCTGCAACATCAGAAACGTACATAAAGAATCCTCGCTTAAACTGTTCCTTATATCCATTTATTATTCTATCAATTTTCAGGATAAAATCCACCAGAAAAATAAAAAAATATATAACTGTTTGAAAAATATATAAAAAAGGCGGCTTTTCTTCGCGCCGCCTTTTTCGATCATTGTTTATGCGATTGCGCCGTGGCAATGTTTGTATTTTTTCCCGGAACCGCACGGACATAAAGCGTTTCTCGAGACTTTTCCCCATGTTGACGGATCGTTCGGGTCTATTTCATCAGATTTTGTGTATCTGAACGGACTCCGATCCATTTGCCGGTCGATTTCGCGTTGCGAATCGGACGGATTGCCGTAAGCGTCCCGAGGTTCTTCATGACTCGCCGTCATTTCCCGTTGACGACGACGCGATTCTTCAATCGCCTGAACCGTTTCCGGTGCCAGTTCCACATGCATCAAAAACTGCGTCACCTGTTCGCGCATATTGCCGATCATTCCGCTGAACAAATAAAAGGCCTCTTTTTTATATTCGTTTAACGGATCTTTCTGCCCGTACGCGCGCAAAACTATCGTATGGCGCATATAATCCAACACCTGCAAATGTTCTTTCCATACCTGATCCAGAATTTGCAAAGTAATGTTCTTTTCGATCATATTCATCAAACCGTCGCCAAAATCACGACGCTTACCTTGCATCTTTTCATCGGCTGCCTTTTCAATACGCTGCGTTAATTCCTGCGTTCCGATCCCTTCGTGTATCCATGAATCTATCGGTAACGACAATCCCAAAATACGGTCGGAATCTTCTTTTAATGCCAAAACATTCCAATCTTCAACGGCGGCGTCTTCGGGCGTATAGGTTTCCGTCATCGCCGAAATGATTTCATCACGCATATCCTTGATCGTTTCCGTAATCGTATCCGCCATCATCAATTCTTTGCGCTGATCGTAAATGACCTTACGTTGATCATTCATCACGTTGTCATATTTCAGTAAATTCTTACGAATGTCAAAGTTACGGGCTTCCACTTTTTCCTGAGACTTTTGCAAAGTCTTTGAAATCCACGGACTGGAAATCACATCATCGTCTTCCATTCCGCCCAAAGGTTTTAAAAACTTCTCTATCCTCTCCGCTCCGAAAATGCGTAACAAATCGTCCTGAAGACACAAGAAAAACTTTGACGCTCCGGGGTCGCCCTGACGACCGGAACGACCGCGCAACTGATTGTCAATACGACGGCTTTCATGTCGTTCCGTGCCGATAACGTACAAACCGCCCGCTTTTAAAGCGATTTCTTTGCCTTCTTCAATTTCCCGTTTAATCTGTTCGATACGCTTGTTGCGTTCGGCTTCGTCGGTCACATCCGCCAATTCTTGAGTCACTCGCATATCCAAATTACCGCCCAGCTGAATGTCCGTACCGCGTCCGGCCATGTTCGTCGCTATCGTAATGGCGCCGGGCATACCGGCCTGAGCGATGATATAGGCTTCCTGCTCATGATGGCGCGCGTTCAGTACATTGAACTTCAGCTTTGTTTCCTTTTTTAAACGTTCCGCCAATTGTTCCGATTTCTCAATGGAAGTCGTTCCGACCAAAACCGGTTGTTTGCGTTCGGCGCATTCTTTAATGAGATTGATGACCGCTTTGAGCTTTTGGTCTTCCTTCCAATAAATCTCGTCTTGGTGATCAATACGAATGCACGGTTTGTTCGTCGGAATATCAATCACTTCCAATCCGTAAATCTCGGCAAATTCCGGCGCTTCGGTCATCGCCGTCCCCGTCATTCCCGCCAGTTTCGGATACAAACGGAAATAATTCTGGAACGTAATGGAAGCCAATGTCTGATTTTCGGGTTGAATCTTAACGTGTTCTTTGGCTTCCAAAGCCTGATGCAATCCGTCCGAATAGCGTCGACCTTCCATCATACGGCCGGTAAATTCGTCAATGATAACGACTTGCCCGTTACGTACGATGTAATCGACATCGCGTTGAAACAGTTTGTGCGCTTTTAACGCCTGATCAACGTAATGAATGATCGGCGCGTTGATCGCATCGTACATGGCTCCGTTCAGCAAGCCCGCCTCTTGCAACAATTCCTCCATATAAAGCGTGCCGCTTTCGGTTAAAGAAACCGAGCGTTGTTTTTCGTCTTTTTCGTAATGTTCAGGAAGAAGCTTTGGGATCAAGGTATCGATTTGTATGTATTTTTCCGAAGAATCTTCGGCCTGACCGGAAATGATCAACGGTGTTCTGGCTTCGTCAATCAAAATGGAGTCCACTTCGTCGACAATGGCGAAATTAAACGGACGTTGAACCATGTCTTCGATGGAAAATTTCATATTGTCGCGCAGATAGTCAAATCCGAATTCATTGTTCGTGCCATATGTGATATCACTGGCATAAGCTTCTCGGCGTTCTTCGTCCGAAAGATCGTGCAAAATCGTCCCGACGCTCATTCCCAAAAAGCGGTAAATCTGCCCCATCCATTCCGTATCGCGCTTTGCCAGATAATCGTTGACGGTGACGACGTGAACGCCTTTTCCGGACAACGCGTTCAAATAGACCGCCAAAGTTGCGACCAGTGTTTTTCCTTCACCGGTTCTCATTTCGGCGATTTGTCCGCGATGTAAGACGATTCCGCCGATCAGCTGGACATCAAAATGACGCAGACCGATCGTTCTTTTAGAGGCTTCACGAACGACGGCAAAAGCTTCCGGTAAAATGTCGTCCAATGTTTCTCCGTCTGCCAAGCGCTGTTTTAACGCGGGCGTTTTATTCTTTAATTCTTCATCAGACAAGGCGGAAATTTCGGGTTCCAAAGCATTTATTCTTGCAACCGTTTTTTGCAAGCTTTTGACATATCTGTCGTTTGCACTGCCGAAAATTTTACGCATTACAGAGCCGATCATTGTAAATCCTCTTAGTATGTAAAAATTAAAATCAAATAAGTTAATCCCAGCAAGCTTTCCATGTCAATCATTCAGTTATGTAAACAGAACCAAAAAACATAGTTTTCGGCATCAAAGAGTGATTTTAAAGCTTTACGCTCTTTTCAAAGGTGGTATGATATGAAATCTTTTTTTAATCACAACCTATGAAAGGCCTAATAATAATGTTTAAGAAAGTGCTTATATGTGCCTTAATGGCTTTATGTTTTGCCATGCCGGCGCAGGCGGCAAAGTCAAAAGCGAAAAACGCTCAAGCAGATTTAGTCGTAGCAACGGTTGACGGCAATAATATAACTTTATCCGAAATTGAAGATGTTCATGCCGCCAATCCGCAATTAAGCGGATTGCCTTTGGCAAGTGTGTATGAGCCTCTTTTAGATAACATGATTGATTTAAATATAGTGGCTCAGGCCGCCGAGGAAGAAAAGATTCAGGATACTCCCGAATTTAAAAGATTAGTCAAAGATTTAAAAAAGCAATTAATGGCTCGTCAATATTTGGAACAGAAAGCCAAAAAGGCTCAAACGAAAGAAAAATTGCACGCTTTGTATGAACAGTTTAAAAAAGACAATCCTCCTCAGGAAGAAATGTCTGCGGCACATATTTTATTAAAAACGGAAAAAGAAGCAAAGGACGTCATCAAGCAGCTTGAGAAAGGAGCCGATTTTGCGGATTTGGCCAATAAGGTGTCGGAAAACAAAGGATTGGAAGGCGGAGATTTGGGGTATTTCACGCGGGAATTGATGGTTCCCGAGTTTTCCGAAGCGGCTTTTGCCATGAAAGAGGGCGAAATTTCCAAGCAACCCGTTAAAACGAAATTCGGTTATCATATTATCAAGGCGGGACCTCGTCGTTTGGCAGAGCCTCCGAAGTTTGAAGATGTTGAAGATGAATTAATGCAAATGCAGGCGGCGCAAAGTGTAGAAGAAACGATGCGACAATTGCGCAAAAAGGCGAAGATTGTAAAGACGCCTGTTAAATTTGACGCCAACGGGAAAGTCAGTCTTCAAAAGTAACATCAAAAGTTTTAAGCCCCCGTTTAAGGGGGCTTTTTTTTAAAATACCGATTGAATAATAGCGCCTCCGACGACGATGTCATCATCGTATAAGACGACGGATTGACCGCAGGCGACAGCTCTTTGAGGATTGTCAAAGTCCACTTTTATCGTGTCCGTTCCCGATGCAGAGACACGAACAGGCATTTTTTGTTGAGAGGATCTTATTTTGGCATGAAGTGTTTTGGCGGAAGACAAAACTTCTCCGACATAAGAAGATGCGGTCACGCCATGGCAGACATTTTGATTTTCAAAACCGACAATAACGTTGTTTTTTTCTTTATTGAAACCGATGACATACAGAGGCTTTTGCGCACTGATGCCCAATCCCTTTCTTTGTCCGACCGTATAATTCCAAAACCCTTTGTGTTTTCCCAATATTTTTCCTTCCGTCGTAACAAAGAAGCCGCTTGAGGGCGGAGCTTGTAAAATATCGTTAATATCTCCGGAATAAAAATCCTGACTGTCTTTTTTTTCGCTGACGGGCAAATGAATTTCCCGAGCAATTTGCCTGATTTCAGACTTGTTTTTTTCGCCCAGTGGAAAAAGAATGCGAGATAATTGCTCTTGATTCAGACGATACAGAAAATAAGACTGATCTTTTTTATCATCAATGCCTGTTAGCAATTGAAAGCGTTTTTTTTGCGGATGAAAAGAGATGCGGGCATAATGTCCTGTAACGAATTTGTCAAAATGTATGCCTGCGTTTTCCGCCGCCTCGGGGAAAGCTTTAAATTTAATGGTGGCATTACACCAGACACAAGGATTTGGTGTGCGACCGGCCAAGTATTCATTTTTAAAATTTTGTAAAACCGTTTGTTTATACTGTTTTGAACAATCCAATGTATAATGAGGTATATCCAAAAATTTGCAAATATACATAGCCGCTTGTAGGTCTTTTTCTTGATGAGGCGAAAAACATCCTTCGGCCGTGTTTGTTTGCGAAGGAAGGAGTTGCTTGTCCCAAACGGACATTGTGGCTCCGACGACTTCATGTCCCGCTTTTTTCATTAAATAAGCCGCGACGGCGGAATCCACCCCGCCGCTCAACCCGATCAGAACTTTCATTTTTCCTCTTTTCGTTTATATTTCATGGAATCGATCGAAAAGCTCTCTTATTTCATTGATTCGTGTTTGTCTTTCCTCTTCCGAATTAAAGCATTGAAGAACACAATACTGCAAGTATGATTTCAATATATTGGCTTCAATGGCTCGAACAGCAGAACGGACGGCGCGCAATTGAGATAGTATTTCAAAACAATCGCGGCTTTCGGAAATCATTTTTTTAATGCCTTCCAGTTGTCCGACAGCTCTGTTTAATCTTCCGAACTCTTTAACGAAATCAAAACCGCCCGGATGGTCCGGACGTTTATTTTCTTTTACCATGTTGCCCTCCTTAAGACATGATTTTAGTGTAACATCTTTAATAGAAATAGAAAATGTACCTTTTAAAAAATTTTTGAGGTTGTCTTGGTACGAAAAAATTTTTGTTTTTATCGCAATTTTGAGTGTAAAAAAACTAAACGTGACAGTCTTGGTATATTTAGGATTGCATTTTTTGTCGATGACGAGACCTAAAAAAGTTTGCTACGGGTTTATGTTGTTTTGTGATATTTCTTGTTTTTTTCGATGAAATGCGTAGCGTTTTTCATGCGCCGAGCGGAAAGCGTATTGATGTTTTCGTTGATATGAACAGCGGTGCCCCGAGATGGTCGAAAGGAAAAATGAAAGGATTGTGCAAAAATCTGATAATAAAAAAGCCTTGATTGCTCAAGGCGTTAATGGCGGAGAGGGGGGGATAATCCCCGAGACAGGTTGGTTTTTGTTGAAAATCAATGAGATATTGAACAAAAATTCCCCGCCAGTTCGATTTTATTAGCAAATTCATTAGCAAATCCATTAGCAGTTTCATTAGCACTTTTTAGTAAAATACAGTGCAAAGATGTTCTTGTAAACAGCGATTTTTATCGGCAGATTGCCTCGTAAAATGTTTCCTCAGACCAAATAGGTCTTTTTGAAACAATTACAGAAAGGAACATCAAACGATGACAGTATACGGTTATTTAAGAGTATCAACGGACAAACAGGATTGCGACAATCAGAAAATCGGGATTACGGATTTAGCTCAAAAGCTCGGGCTGTCCATTGAAAACTGGATTGTTGACGACGGTGTTTCGGGAACAAAAGAGCCGGAGAAACGCAAGCTCGGCAAACTGCTGAAGACAATACGATCCGGAGACGTGATCATTTGTTCGGAACTGTCCCGATTAGGACGCAAACTGTTTATGATCATCTCTATTCTTGAACATTGTATGAAAGTCGGGGCAAAGGTATTGACCGTCAAAGACGGATATGAATTAGGCGATAACGTTCAAAGCAAGGTTTTGGCTTTTGCTTTCGGCTTGGTCGCCGAGTTGGAAAGGGAAATGATCAGCAAGCGCACGAAAGAAGCTTTGCAACGCCGCAAAGCTGACGGGAAAGTTTTGGGGCGTCCG
>CALXTY010000035.1 GCA_944391535.1 uncultured Alphaproteobacteria bacterium | reverse complement strand
TTCCGATCTGGTAATTTTCAGAGGCACAAAGAAACCTTGTCCAGAATCGACTGAATCTTTCTGTAATACGGTATCGATCCGGACATCACAAAATAAATGACGGCGCCGATCATCGGAGTCGCAATCAAAAAAATCAACGCCAGTTTCACATCAACGAAAAAAGCCATCACGATCGCGCCGACCACAATAAACGGCGAACGCAAAAACAGACGCAATACCAGATTAACGCCCGATTGCGCCTGATTGATGTCTCCGGTCAGACGCGTGATTAAAGACGGTGTTCCGATTTCATCAAGTTCGCCGTAAGACAACGCCGACACATGGCGGAACAGCGCGCTGCGCAAAGCCGTCCCGAAGCCCATGGAAGCTTTCGCGGCGAAATACTGCGCCGTTAAGGAACACACCAACCCAAGCAGTCCCAAAAAAACCATCAGACCGCCCATTTTATAGATATAGGCCGTATCCTTGTTTTTAATGCCGACATCAATGATGCCCGCCATCACCAAAGGAACGACCAATTCAAAGCAGGCTTCCAGAAACTTAAACAAAGGTCCGATGATGCATTCTTTTTTGTATTCTTTTAAAAAACGGACGAGTTTGAACATTTTTTTCCCGTGCGCAAAAGTTGACAGTCCTTTTTTCCTACACGTCCGAAAACAGAAAAACAACAAAAAAACAAACAAGAACGTTTCTTTGCCCCGGCTTGTTTTTAAGGCTTGTTTTTGTTAAACTGTAAAAAATTAAAAAAGGAAAAAACAATGGAATACTGTGGATTTTTCAGCGGTCGTCTGGGATCGGACAATCAAACCCGCGGATTGATTTTGGAAGCCGAAGCCGACAATAAAGTGCCGGTCACCCGTGATAAGCTCTTAAAATCGGCAAACGGAACGGCTTTGGACAGATCCCGTTACGCGAATGACGATGATTTTAAAAAAGACGTTTTTACCGCTTTGGACACTTATCTGCAAAACGCGCAAAAGCCCGATGTTTTCATTCTGCCGTTTAATCACGGCGATATGAACAACGCGGCGAACGATGCCGACGCGTTGGCTAAAACCGTCAAAGATTACTATGCCGAACACAACTTGGGATCGGTGACGACTCTGGTTTTGACAGGCGCTTTTCATGATTACAAGCATGTCGATCTGGCAAACGTTCCCTATCATTTAATGAGCGAAGAACAGGCGAAACGTTTAAACAAAGAACCGGAACTGCAAAAGAAAATCATTCCGACTTTGGGAGTCGCCGGCAACCTGACAAAATTAAGAATCCAACAGGAAGGAAATTCTGCGAAATTTGCGGACGAATTGACGCAATATAAAAACGGCAAACCCACCGTGTTCTTTTCTTTGGGCGGACGGGTCGAAGGCCCCGAAATTCAATTCAATCTGAAAGATGCCGACAATATCTTGAAAAAAGCAAAAGAATTTCAAGATAAAGGCTTTAATGTCGCTTTGGGCAACAGTCCGCGCACGCCGACAGACGTGACCGACTTTCTGTTTGAAAAAGCCAAAGAAAACGGCATGCATTTCTATAACGCCAAAAAAATCGCCGAAACGGAAACGTCCGACTTTCGTCAATATACGGGCAAATACAAAAAAGAATTTGCCGAACAACAACAAAAGTTGGGCAACATCTATCCCGCGATTTTATCCGTTTCCGATATCGTTGTCGGCACAAAAGACAGCTTTTCCTATACCTCTGACACGGCGGCTCTGGGAATTAAAACGGCGGTTTATTCCGATATGTATATCGATCCCGCAAAACGTCCCGACTGTGACAGGCTGTTTAATTCCGTTAAAAACAAATACGTCTTTGATCTGAACGATCCGCGCGTGTTTGACACGAAAGAAGTCCTGCCCGTTTTGCCGCAGACAAACGCGACGATTATTTCGGCCGTTAAAAAATTCGAAAAAGAAAAAACGGTGGAACGCCTGAAAGCCGCAAAACAGGCGCATCGTCAAGCGATGCCTCAAAAAAATCTGTTGGCGTTAAAGCTGAACAAATCGCATCAACGTTAAAAAAAGTCCCCGATATCGGGGACTTTTTTTATCTGCTTCTTGAAGCTTTTAAAATCGTTCGTGTCAGATTTGTTTCTCTGGCCGAACGGGCGCGGGAATGACCCGCCACCATTTTCATCACTTGCCCCAATTCATCGGGATCTTTAACCGCAATCGTCGGAAAACACTTATCGTTTTTATCCGTGATTCTGTTTTTTTCGCCGTTCATGACATGAATGACAAAGACGCGATCCGATGCGCCTTTTTCCTGAAAATAATCGCGTACGGCCTCCACCATGTCACGATCCGTTCCGTTCTTTGCCAGACTGTCCCCCATCACCAAAACGGGACCGCCTTTTTGATATGCCTGTTCCAAAAATCCCGATTTTTCCACGCCGTTGCGTTTGCTCTGGTTCTTGGAACGAATTTCCATGGATCCTGTCGGTTCCACCGTATAAAACAAAGCGTTGTTCGGATTTTCGGGCGCATTCGGATTCTTCGTGCCGTCCGGATTCTTGCCTTCCATGACGTACTTCATTCGCGTATCGACAAACGCGAACATTTCCTTGCCTTTTTCAGGGTACTGCTTGCTAAATTCCGATAAATTCAAATAACTGAGATGTTTTTTATACTCTGCCAAAATCTTGCCGCGCGATTCCGGCCAGCGTTTAAAAATCTCATCTTTTAACGCCAAAACGCTTTCACCGACATAGCGTTCGAACTTTTGTTCTTTAAACGCGTCTTCCTGTGAAGCCGAACGGCGTAAAACCGTCGTCTTCCCGTTTTCAACGACCAAACGCCCGTGTCCCGCCACCGCCGAAGCCTTTTCAAAATCTTTCACGCCGCCCAACAAATCGTGAAAGGCGCCGTCCGGCATTTTTTCGCCGGTCACGTCGTTTAAACGCACATCCGCCCAATGACGCCCCGTCACAATGTAATAAGAACTGCCCGTCTGCGCCAAATCCGTTAACGCGCGTCTGATGTCGGGTTGCATATAACAGCCCGATTTACCGGTTTCCGATTTGTTTTCGGCGGCATAAGAAGCGTTCCCTTCAAGGCAGGACGTTTTGTCTAAATCTGTAAAAACGACCGTCGGCTTTTCTCCGGCCTGTTTTAAAAGACGCGTTAAGTTTTGACGTGAAAAAGAATCCATGGTTTTTCCTTTCAAATTTTGTCTAATTTTGCCACAGCTTTGCAAAATCCGCAACGTTAAATTTTTTTTAAGCTCGAAGAGTCAGACTGAAACGGAAAAGAACAGGAGTCTTGATGTCGCAAAACAAAAGAACTGTCGCCGTCGCTTTACAGTATGATCCCGAAACGGGAAATACGCCGACTGTCGCGGCCAGCGGATACGGTTATATCGCTGAAAAAATCTTGGATCTGGCTTTTGCCGCCGGCGTCAAAGTCAGACAAGACGCGGATCTGGCCGAAATACTGGCCGCCATTGATCTGGACAGCGAAATCCCGCCCGAAGCCTTTGCGGCCGTTGCCGAAATCCTTTCTTATATCTATGAATTAAACTCGTCCGTTGAAGGAAAAATGATAACGCCATGACGCATATTCCGGAAATTCAAACAGAAATGGAAAAAGCCATCGCTTTGTTGTCAACGGCAACGGAATTGATGAATCGCGACAGACTCGTCAGTATCTCGGCCTTAAACGGCATGATCAGCAATATCTGCCTGTGGATGAGTGAAGAAGGATACGCGCGTTGCGCTTCTTTAAAACCGTTGCTGATCCGTCTGAATGAACAAATCGATTCGTTTCATTCGGTTTTGTTGCAAAAATCCGGTGTTTTCAATATCCCCCAGAAAAACGGCTGAAAGAGTATACAATGGAACACGAAGCTTCTTTTTTATCGGCTTTCTTAGGACTGGTCTTCGTTCTGGGAATCATTTTTCTGATCACTTATCTGTTTAAGCGTTTCGGTCCCGCCGTCATGACCGGAGCCGTCACCTTTAATAAAAAATCATCTATCACGTTATTAGACGCAAAAAACATCGACCCCAAAAACAGACTGGTTTTAATTCAATGCAAAAACAAAGAATACTTATTGCTGACGGGCCAAAGCAATACACTCATCGACACCTTTGAAATTGAAGAATCCAACCCTTCGGAAGAAAAAGAGAACCGCCATGCCGACAATTAAAAAAATCCTGTTCGTTTCTTTGCTCTTGTGTCTGACGGCAAGCAGCGTTGCGGCACAAAGCGTTAATATCGACTTAGGCGACACCGGCGGATCTTCAACCGCCAGAATCGTCCAGTTGGTTTTGTTGCTGACCGTTTTATCGGTCGCGCCGAGCATTCTGATCATGGTGACTTCGTTTACCAGAATCGCCGTCGTTTTTTCAATTACACGGCAAGCTCTGGGAACATCGCAAACGCCTTCAAACATGATTTTGGTCGCTTTAGCCTTGTTTATGACAGGCTTCATCATGACGCCGACTTTCGAAAAAGCTTGGGATAACGGCATTTATCCCCTGATTGAAGAAAAAGTCGAAACAAAAACCGCCGTTGAAAGAACCGTTCAACCGTTCAAAGAGTTCATGCTGAAAAACGTCCGCGCCAAAGATCTGCAACTGTTTATGGACTTTTCCAAAACACCGCAAGTCGAAAAAGAAGAAGACACGCCTTTAACCGCACTTGTTCCCGCTTTTATGATCAGCGAGCTCAGACGCGCATTCGAAATCGGTTTTCTGATCTTCATTCCTTTTTTGATCATCGATATGGTCGTCGCTTCCGTCCTGATGAGCATGGGGATGATGATGTTGCCGCCTTCAATGTTGTCCATGCCCTTTAAGATCATCTTCTTCGTCGTCGTTGACGGCTGGTATATGTTGGTCGGCAGTCTGGTTAAAAGCTTTTCCACTTAAAACGAATGAATCACTGTCGCCGAAATCGACTGTATCGAAGACTTTGATCCGCTGCGTTGACTGAATAATAAATTCAAACGGGTATCCGTCGAAAGCCTGCCGTTTATGCCAATCCCGATCGTAAACGCCGAATCTTCTTCGTTTTGCGGCGATTCAAACATCGTCTGCAACGTGTCCGCACTGAAATAAGCCGTACTTGACGGTGTCCCGCCCATTAAATAATGATCGTAACGCAAATCAAAAAAGATGTATTCGGGGCGGAATAACATAAAATTCGTATCCGCCGTGACAAAGCCGGCAATCAATCCCGGAGAAACCGTCAAAGACGTATCCTTGACCTCCTTGACCGATAAGTTCAAATCCGATTGCCCTTTTTCATCGTAAGCGTCCTGAGTCATTTGTGTCAATGTGACGCCGATATAAGGTCTGAGCGACCAATCCCCGACGTTCATCGGAATTTGTTGAATGTCATAACCGACGTTCAAAGCGGCTTCAATGCTTGTCCCGTTAAACGATGCCTGATGTTCAAACGATTTCAACGGTAAGGTCGTTACGCGTTTTTTATCGTATCCCTGCAATCCGATCATCAAAATACCGTCAATGGATAAAAAGTCTTTCTGTCGGCTGAAATAAGCCCCGAAACGTAAATCCGTCACTTCCGTACTGTCTTTGTCCTGATCAATCGAAGATTGAGCATATCCGGCGGTTAAGCCCCATAAAAAGTCTTTGGAATAAACAAAATCCCATCCGAACATCAAACCGATGCTGTCGCCTTCGGCATCGTCTTGATCCGGTTGATCCGATTCATATGTCCCTTGAGCATACAACAGCTGTCCCCAAACGTTTCTTTGAGAACCAAAATTCTGTCCTCCCGAACGACCACTGGGTCTGAAATGACGATAGACATCCCGATTGCGCGGAACATAATGGCGGTAATCTTCCTGCGGCGTATTGCCGTGACGGTAATTGCGATAAACGTCATTGGTGCGCGGAACCGCATGATTGTAATTTTCACGCACCCTGCTGCCGGGACGATAATTCCGATACACATCGTAACGCGGGATACGATCCGAAGAAGACGGAGCATAATATTCTCGGCGTCCTTCATACTGATACGGATTTTTAATCGACTGTCGTTCGAAAAGATGCGTCTGAACCGTTCTGCCCAATTTATTTGACAACGGTAACGACGAAAAATGAACCGGTTTAACCTGCGCATTCATTTTATTGATTTGTTTTTTTAAATTGCTTTCATCTAAAAAGTAATATCCCGCAAAGTCGTTCTGACTTTCATTTTTAAACAAACGGTCGATCACCGCCGCCGTTTGACGTTCCTGCGCCGTTAAATTCGGCGCGTAGGAAGAAGAAGACAACGGTAAATATTCCAAAGCAACGGAAACCGTTTTTTCCGCGTTATCCGTTTGCGTTTGAGCGATCACGAACTGACTGAGCTGATTGGACACTTCAAAATCCGCTCCGACGTTAAGCGTGTTCGTCGCCTGAAAGACCAAATAAGACCGACCTTCTGCCAATTCTGGCAAATTGTTCATATCCAAAGCAAATCCGCCGCCGGTCAAGTTTAAAGTGGAAACCGTCATCTGTTGCAAAACAGACGGATCTTGTTCGGACGGAGATAACACGATTTTTCCGTAGTTGGTCAATGTATCGGGAGAAGATGTCAAATAAAGAGATCCGCCCGCCTGATTGATCAAAGTTCCGCCAATGACAAGGCCTTCTTTCAAAAACGTGTTGTTTTGAACCGTTCCCGTATTTAGAACCGTATTTCCCAACGTCCCGCCGTTCAAATAAAATTGACCGCTGTTCGAAATATTGCCCGAAACAACCCCGCCGTTTAAATAAAAATTCCCGCTGTTTGTCAACGATCCGGATACACTACCGTTCGACGTTAAATAAAAATCTCCTTTGTTATCGGCCGAATTAACCGTCCCCCCTGAAACATTCGCCGTTCCCAAATTCGTCAATGATGAAAAAGTGCCGGCATCCGCGCTGATCTGACCGTCGGTTTGCGAAAGAACGTTCCCGTAAACCGTCCCGCCGTTTAAGTAAAATGTCCCCGATTCAACCGAAACGTCTGCGGCCAAAGACCCCGTCAAACGCAAAGTCCCTTCTTGAACAAGCGTCGTCCCTAAATAAGTGTTCTGACCGCTTAACGTTAAAGTGCCGGTTCCTTGCTTTTTCAATCCCACATTCGCGCTTGTCTTGTCGGTTTTTGATTTCACCTGCGCGATATTATTACTCCAAACACTGTCATACGTTTGAACGTTCACCGTGTAAAAATATTGATTGTCCGCAAAGTCCGACGTCACATTCAAACGGTTGGCGTCCAAATACCCAAGCCCTTTGACGGCGTTTGCCAAATTAATGACTCCTTGACCGAAAACGTCGGAATAAGTGACATCTTCACAAAAAACACCGCTTGAAGAACACAAATACGATCCGCCAAGTTCCGCTCGTATCACCGCTTGCTTTTCCGTATCCGTCCATTCTTTGCCGTATCCGTCAGCCGTTCCGAAAAATAAAAAACGAATAATGCCGTTATCTTTTTGAATCATGTACTTGCTGAAAGAAGCATAATTCTTATCGGCCGTTGAAAACAAAACATCGGCAATCTGCTTTCCGCCCAAATAAGGAAACGCATTGGAAACAATGGCGGCGGCGGCGGAAATAACGGGCGCGGCGGCGGATGTGCCGGAAAAATCGGTATAAGCTGAATCACCTGAGCCGGAGGCCGCCGTTAAAGAACCGACCGGTGCGGCTAATGACCATTCTTGCGCACCCAGCGCCAAATTTGAGTAACTTGCCAAAAAATAAGGACTCGCGGGCGAATACATCGGATCATACGCTATCGCGCTGATAAAATTATATTTTAAGCTTGAATCATAGTACGGCAAACCCGCCGGAGATCCCGTCGGAGACAAAGACGTTTCGTTTCCGGCAGAAGCGATAATCAGTTTGTCTTTCGCCACCAATGATTTCGCCGTGCTGATTTCATCCGTCGTCGGTGTATAGGTCGATATCGTTTGCGCGTTACCGATGCTGTTGTTAATTATTTTTACGCCGTCAAAAGTATCCGTTGCCAACACTTTCCAAGCATCAACATAACTTTGATAGCACGTCGGGCAATCAATTCCATCATCAACTTCAACGGAAAAAGCAAGAATCTTTGCATCATACGCAATCCCATGCATACCCGTGCCGTCTTTTTTGCCCGCAATCAAACTGGAAACGGCAGTCCCGTGATCCGTACTGTCCTGAATGTTATATTCCGGCAATTGCAATTCGCTGAATTGATCCGCCAATTCCTGATGGGTCGACAATGTCCCGTTATCAACAACGGCGACAGTCACTCCGGATCCCGTAAAGCCCAGAGCATACGCCTGATCGGCGCCCAAAGCGTTATACGTTTGTTGATTGACGGCATATTCCGTGTCCGTATCTGCCGCAAAAGACGGAAACGGCAGGAAAATAAAAAAGAAACAAAGACAAAAAATTGTTATCATAATCAAAGTTTCCTTGCAGCTCTTACCGACATTAATATCACCCTAAAAGTAACCGGAGCCGAATCCTTCCTGAAAGCAATCTCCGTGACAACGGCGTTTCACGAAAAGAGCCCGACTGAAAAAAAGAAGCTTCCGACTTTACATCCGTTCTAAAGAAACAAGTCAAACAATCAAACGGATTTAATCCCCTTAATGTCGACTGTTTTTTTAAATTTACTTTAAGGCCGCTATATTCAGAAAAAGCCCGAAAATAAAAAATAAATTCTATAAAAAATAAAATCGCTCTTTTCATTGACAAGACCGCTTTTTCAATAATATGTCCTTTAGAATATACTCAATTAAACAAAAAGCGGATACTTCTTTTTTCTCTTTTTTACAAAATCGCCACTTTGTACAAAAAGAACTCCGACGTGTTCCTGTTGAAAAAAAACTTGATAAAATTAAGCGAACGAGTTAAAAAAATCTTCGTGTGGTCTCGTAGCTCAGCTGGATAGAGCAACAGCCTTCTAAGCTGTGGGTCGAGCGTTCGAATCGCTCCGAGATCACCAATATCAAGCCCTTGATCCTCAAGGGCTTTTTTAAGTTTTAAAAATAAAATGACTGAAAACGACTTTTTAAACATCGCGCGAAAAAATCAAAAAAACGCTTTTGAAGTCATTGAAAAGCTTGGAATTTATCACGCTTGGGATTCCGTCGCAGCCACCGTTCATCTGATCGGTTCTCTGAAAACCGGATTGCTGATGAAACATCTCGATATTGATTTTCATATCTATACGGAAAAACTGAATCCTGAAATCAGTTTCAAAGCCGTCGGGAAAATCGCTTCTTGCAAAGGTGTCGAAAAAATCGACTTTATCAACTTGTCCGAAGAACAAGACGCCTGTCTGGAATGGCACCTGCTTTACAAAGATGAAAATCATAACAGATGGCAAATCGATATGATCCATATCCGAAAAGGATCAAAATATGACGGTTTTTTTGAAAAAATCGCGGAACAAATCAATACCTGCATGACCCCTGAACAAAAAGAAACGGTCTTGCGTTTAAAATTTGAAACACCCGATCATGAAAAAATTACCGGTATCGAATATTACCGTGCCGTCATGCAAGATAACGTACAAACCTATCACGAATTAAAAGAATGGCGTGAAAAAAATCCGATGAACGGTATTTGGGAATGGCAACCTAAAAAAACAAACATCAATCGTCGTAAGCGCCCCGACGACCGATTTGCACGTCCCGATTAACGTTGACGCATTCAATTAATCCGAAAGAAAACATCAATGTCAGCATAACTGTTCCGCCGTACGAAATCATCGGCAGAGGAACGCCTACGACCGGCAACAACCCCATCACCATGGCAATATTGATAAAAACATATAAAAACAGGTTCGTCGTCAATCCCAAAGCCAATAAACGTCCGAAAAAACTTGATGATCTGAATGCGATAACGTACCCGTAAAAAATCAAAGCCAAATACAAAATCAACAACGTAACAGAACCAACCAAACCAAATTCTTCGGCTAAAACGGTAAAGATAAAATCCGTATGTTTTTCAGGCAGGAAATTTAAACGGCTTTGCGTCCCTTGTAAAAAACCTTTACCGAAAATGCCTCCGGATCCCAACGTGATTTTGGATTGCAAAATATGATAACCTTTTCCTAAAGGATCGCGTTCCGGATCTAAAAAAGTAAAAACACGTTCTTTTTGATAATCGTGTAAAAAACGCCACCCGATTGGTATGGAAATCAATCCCATGATGCCTAATGCAACAAATTTCCACATTTGAATGCCGACAAGGAAAAACAACGATAACGAACCTGCTCCGATTAAAACAGCCGTTCCCAAATCAGGTTGTTTTAAAACCAAAGCGACGGGAATTAAAACCATAAACGACGGAATGACGATTGACGACATACTCATCATTTCTTGCAACGAACTGCCGTGAAAATATCTGGAAAGCGCTAAAATCAAAGCGATTTTCATTAATTCCGACGGCTGAACCCGTATAAATCCCAAATTCAACCAACGTTGCGCCCCCATGGCGTCGTGCCCGAAAAATTCAACAATAAATAACAAAATGACGGCCACAATATAAAACAAATAAGCATATTTCAGCCAAAATCGCAGATCAATCATCGCGACAATAAACATTACGCCCAATCCAAGCCAAAAACGTGAAAATTGTTTGCTTGCCCACGGTTCCCAATTCCCGTTCGCCGCCGCATATAAAACGACAAAACCCGGGATCGCCACCAAAAAAATTAAAAAAATATAACACCAACTTAAATGTAAAAATCGTTCTTTAAGGGTCATATTCGGGTTACGAAAACCGAAAGAAGAAAAATTCGTCATCTTTTTATTTTCCCCCCGTCATTTTCTTTTTCAAGATTCCCGAAGATTTCGAAGCCGGATCAATTTTTAAAACAGCTTCCATAATTGCTTTCGCAATCGGAGCCGCTGTCGTTGAACCGCCTCCACCGTGTTCAATAACAACCGCTAAAGCATAACGTGGCTTGTCCGTAGGACCAAAAGAAACGAATAAAGCATGATTCCTTTCCTCCCAGGGCAACTCATCCTGACTGCGTAAACCTTGTTCGCGCTCTTTCATGGAAATGCGTTTAACCTGCGTTGTTCCAGTTTTTCCGGCGATCAGTTTCCCGTCAACGTTCACCTGAGCCGTTTTCGCCGTTCCTTTTGCCGCATTCACAACGTTGAACATACCTTCGCGCATTAATTGCAAATATGTTTTAGGAATGTTTAAATTTTCTCTTAAATACACCGATGATTCCTTGTTTTCGGGAACCAATATCGTCGGTTTGATCTTATAACCGTCATTTGCCAAGATCGCCGTCATCACCGCTAATTGTATCGGTGTGGCCAAAACATACCCTTGACCGATCCCTGCATTGTATGTATCGCCTTGCAGCCATTGTTCGCCTAAAACCATTTCTTTCCATCTTCTGGTCGGCATCAATCCCGATTTTTCTCCGGGCAAATTAATGCCCGTCGGCAAACCAAAACCAAAACGTTTCGCCATCGCGGATATCCTGTCTATTCCCGTACGACGAGCCACTTCATAAAAGTAAATATCGCAAGAATGCATCAACGCTTCTTTCAAATCCACATTCCCGTGGCCGCTGGCTTTCCAACAATGGAATCGATGCGATCCCATCATAATGTGACCGCCGCAAAAAATTTTCGTGTCCGGACGTATCACTCCGGCTTCCAAAGCCGCCAACGCAACAATCATTTTAAATGTCGATCCGGGAGAATACAGACCACCCAACGCCTTGTTTAATAAAGGATTTCTATCATTTGTAGAAATCTTTTCCCATTCTTCGTTCGACAATCCTCGGTTAAATTTGTTCGGATCAAAACTCGGCGTCGAAACCAAAGCCAATACTTCGCCGGTATATATGTCTAATAGTACAGCCGCCCCGCTTTCCTTTTTCATCTTTTCATACGCAATTTCCTGTAACTGCATATCTATCGTTAACGGCAATGTCGCGCCGGTTATACCTTCATCTCTTTCAATTTCGCGAATTACTCGACCGACGGCGTTGACTTCAACACGTTGAGCGCCTTCTTTACCGCAAAGAGCCGTATTATATTCAAGCTCTATTCCTGATTTCCCAACACGAAATCCGGGAAGCTTTAACAATGGATTTCCCGTCGCGATCTCTTCTTCGGAAACCGCTCCGACATAACCGACAACATGAGCGGCTGATTCTTTATACGGATAAAAACGACTGAGACCTTCATCTATGATAATCCCAGGCAAATCCGGCGTGTTGAGCTGTATCGCCGCCATCTGTTCCCATGTCAGGTTCTCGCGAATTGTAACGGGAGTAAAATCTCGCGAACGACGAACGTCCTTACGAATACGTTGAATTTCTCCGTCCGTCAAAGGTAATATCTTGTTGAGTGCCTCCAACGTCGCATTCAAGTTTCCTTCCGTTTGTTCGGAAATAACCAATACTCGAAAATTCTGGTTGTTCTGAGCCAAAGGTTTGCCAAAACGATCAAAAATCAATCCCCTAGGCGGTGCCAGTAATCGCGTACTAATGCGATTTTCTTCCGCTAACGTCTTATATCTGTCGGATTCCAAAACTTGTAAATAATACATTCGTCCCAATAAAATCGAAGATAAAAATAACTCTCCTCCGGCCAGCATCGCTGCCCGACGGGTAAGCATTTTTCCTTTATCTCCGTCCCGCGTAATCATTTTTCTTTATCCAACAAATATAAATTTAATTTTGCGCACGGCCATGAAATCAACGGATAACATAACAACAAAAGCAGATAACTGATAAAAGAAATTAAAATCGGCGTAAACGCCGCATAATTGATCGATACAAAAAGCCATTTAAAAAAATAAGCGCCGAAAGACAACACCGCAAATCCAAACCAAACAAAAATAAACGGTTTCCCCAACAGATAACGACGTTGAGTCTTTGTGATCAAATAAAACAGGGTGAATATCAGCGTATTGATCCCTAAAGGCGTCCCGTCTAAAAAATCCAAAAACAGACCCGTCATAAAAGCGCTGAAAATCGAAAAATCATATGATCTGTAAACCGCCCAGTAAAAAACGGGAATCAATGTCAAAGACGGACGTACTGAAGAATACCCGGGCAAATATGTCGGAGCAACGGAAAATAACAGTATGAAAACTGTCAGAAATATCGGAGAATATTGTCTGATCTTTGCTGCAATCTGATCATAAAAAGGATGACTTATTAAGGTAAAATTTCGCATATCGGATCCGCAAGCAAACCTGAAAGACCGTAATCAACAATTCGCACCATTTCCAAACGATTCCGATTGAAAAAAGGACGAACTTTTATTAAACCGTCACGAATGGAAACTATGACACCGACAGGCAATCCTGCCGGATAAACGCCGGCCATACCTGATGTGACGATTTTATCGCCAACCGAAACTTTCGCATTGTTCGGCAAAGAGATTAATTGTGGATATTCCGTGTTGTCTCCGGATAAAATCGCCGGTATGTCCGATGGTTCAACCTTAACCGGAACACGAGAGTTGATATCTGTAATCAACAAAATTCGGGCGGCATTCATACCAACCGAAGCAATGCGACCGACCAAACCGTCTCCGGTTAAGACAACGTTGCCTTTTTCGATTTCCTGTTTCTGACCGACGAACGCGATCAAAGACTGGGCAAAAGAATTACCCGTGTCGGCAATCACGCGCGATGTAATGGAGATCGCTTCCGGCGGCGGAATATAACGCAACAAATCCGCTAAATAAGCGTTCTCTTTCCGTAACTGTTCCGTATCCAGTTTGATTAAATTCAATTCTTGATTCTCAAGGCGAAGGCGCGTGTTTTCCTGACGAATGGACACCAGCTCATGCATATTTTGCATAAAGCGCGACGCCATCTCGGCAGGCTTGGACAACAAAGACAAGACCGGCGTCGTAATATCGTTAAAAAGGATTTGAGCCTTTTCAACCAATATCGTATCCGCTTTACCCAGCAACATCAAACC
>CALXTY010000034.1 GCA_944391535.1 uncultured Alphaproteobacteria bacterium | reverse complement strand
CCCACCATACTTTCCCCCGTTGTTTCGGCGGGCTTTTCTTCATAAGACGGTTGAGCTTCCATTAACATAATGGATTCTTCGGAAATTTCATTGCCGGTTGACAGCAAAACTGCACGATGAATTGTGTTTTCCAATTCACGCACGTTCCCCTGCCAATTATACTTCAATAACATTTCCGTTGCTTTGTTTGATAGCGGCTTGACGGGGATATCGTTCATTTCGGAATATTTTTTGATAAAATATTCGGTTAAAGGAATGATGTCGTCTTTGCGTTGGCGCAATGCCGGCAGGGTGATATTAACGACGTTTAAACGGAAATACAGGTCTTCGCGGAAGGTTTTATTTAAAACTTCCTGCTGCATATTTCTGTTTGATGTTGCCAAAATGCGGACATCGACATTAATCGGTTTCTTGCCGCCGATCCGATCGATCTGGCGTTCTTGCAAGACTCGCAACAGCTTTGCCTGCAGGCGGATATCCATTTCACTGATTTCATCCAACAGCAAAGTACCGCCGTCGGCTTCTTCAAATTTGCCGATACGTCTGGCAACGGCACCGGTAAAAGCGCCTTTTTCATAGCCGAACAATTCGGATTCCAACAAGTTCTCGGGGATTGCCGCACAGTTAACGGCCACAAACGGTGCCGAAGACCGTTTTGAATTGGCATGAATATATTTTGCAATAACTTCTTTACCTGTTCCGGATTCACCCGTAATTAATACGCTGGCTGTCGACGGGGCGATTTGTTTGGCTAACTGCAAAACGTGTTCCATTGCCTTGTCTTTGTAAATGACCGGCGTGGTCTGCATGGAAAAAGCGGATAAGACGGCTCCGATCAGTTCGGCATCGGGGGGCAGGGGAATGTATTCTTTCGCACCCGCCTTAATGGCTTTGACGGCGGCTCTGGCGTCTTCGGCAACACCGCAGGCAACAACCGGAACGCAAATCCGTTCGCTGTCCAGCTGTTCGACCAAAGAATAAATGTCCAGCTTGACATCGGCCATAATCAGATCGGCGCTTTGACCGTTGCGCAACAATTCCAAAGCTTGTTCTATATTTTCGGCATGCGCCACAGATCCGCCCTTTTTGATGGCGATTTGACTGGCGGCTCCGATTTGCCCGTCCATAGATCCGATTAATAACAGACGCATGTTCTTTCCTTAATCTTTAAAATAATCAGTTTCTTTCCGCTTTGATGATTTCCGTCATCGTGATCCCTAAACGATCCTCGATCACGACAACCTCTCCGCGGGCAACCAAACGGTTGTTAACATAAATATCAATCGCTTCCCCGATCTTGCGATCCAGTTCGACAACAGCGCCCCGACCCAATTTGAGCAGTTGATGCACTTGCATACTGGATTTTCCCAAAACGGCGGACACCTGCACGGGAACATCGTAAACGGCTTCCAATTCCGCCGAAGATTTCGGTTTTTCAGGAATTTCCTCGTTAAATCGGCTGATCCGTTCTTCCAGATTGTGTTGCGGAGTATCACTTTCATTGAGTTCATTCAAACTCAATTCTTCTTCGCTTCCGGCTTCAAAAGTATTCTCGGGTGTGTCAACCATTTTTTATTTCTCCACTGTTTGTTCGGCCGGTTCTGTTCGCGGCGCGGCCTGCACATATAATTTTACCAGTTCTTCCGTCTGATTTAAAACATCTTGTGCGTTTCTTTGCAATCCGCCATTTTTCCATTCAACCAGACAGTCTCCGACAGGTAAAGTGTTATCTCTGATAACGGTGATTTTTCCCATGTAGGATTCTTTTTTAACAAGATCTGCCAAAACGGGCTTGATCTTGTCTGCCGAAAAAGAGTTAAGGCGTAATGATATTTTTGGTTCTTCTTTTAAAAAATGAAAATTTTTTTCCAAAAGTCCTTGAATTTCTTCAATCGCGTTTTTTTCCGCCAAAGTCGGCACGACTTTTTTACAAACGGCCATGGCAAACTCCACAGCCGTCGTAAACGCCGTTTGTGAATCTTTTCGGGTCTGATCCAACAAATTTGAAAGAGAATTTTCAATAACGGATAAAAGGTCTGAATTCTGTTTTTCAATGGAAACCATGGCTTCTTGCCAAGCGGCTTCGCGTCCTTCTTCCAGTCCTTGTAATCGTCCCGCCTCTTGCGCTTGCCGTTTCGCCGTGTCCATTTCTTCTTGTGTAAAGACGGGTTCGACTTTTTGTTCCAAAGTGTTTTGAACGTTTTGAATGTTTTCTTGCAATTCTTCCACGGTGGAAGGCAAAACGGATTCTTTTAAGGAGATATTTTGTTCTGTAATATCTGTTTGTTCGGATACGTTTCGTTCCGGTTGTTGCGAAAGATTTTCATCTTGTTGCGAAGCTTGACCGCTTTGGTCAATCCGAGCGTTGATTGTGTCCAAAAGTTCGGATATCGAAGGAATACCGTCAACAGACTTTGTTGACATATTTTCCGTAACCGTAGAATTTTCTTCTTCCGGTTCGTCAAAGCGTCTGTCAAACATG
This sequence comes from uncultured Alphaproteobacteria bacterium, assembly GCA_944391535.1. GTDB lineage: Bacteria > Pseudomonadota > Alphaproteobacteria > CAAGCB01 > CAG-977 > UBA11549. The sequence goes on along the minus strand of CALXTY010000034.1, from coordinate 11,533 downwards.
AATTTGTATTCTTTCGTCATGGCTCCATGCTTCCAAGATCTTAGTAGATCAATTCATCTTGAGAACCGCCTTCGGAAATGGTGATCTCGCCGTTGTTTGCCAAGTCTTTCGCCGTCTGGACGATAATCGCCTGAGCGTCATCCACGTCACGCAAACGAACGGGCCCCAAAGCTTCCATATCTTCGCGCATCATTTTGCCCGCGCGTTCCGACATATTCTTAAAGAACAGGTCTTTAATGACATCGGAAGCGCCTTTAAGCGCGATGCTGAGTTTTTCTTTGTCCACATTACGTAGCAATACCTGAATACCCAAAGAATCCAAACGGGTAAGGTCTTCGAATGTAAACATAAGGGATTTGATCCGTTCGGCGGATTCGCGGTTGCGTTCTTCCAAGGCCGCCATAAAACGACCTTCAGCGTTGCGATCCATGTTATTAAACATTTCCGCAATCAATTCGTGAGAATCCTGTCGTGTTGTGCGAGCCAAATTGTTCATAAATTCGGTGCGAAGCGTTTGTTCCAAACCGTCCAAAACGTCTTTTTGAATGGCCTCCATACGCAATAAACGCATGATGACGTCCATGGCAAAAGATTCGGGCAACAAAGCCAATACGCGCGCCGAATGATCCGGCTTGATCTTGGATAAAATAACGGCGACCGTTTGCGGATATTCGTTTTTTAAATAGTTTGCCAGTACCTGTTCGTTGATGTTGCCCAGTTTGTCCCACATCGTGCGGCCGGCGGGACCTCTGATTTCTTCCATGATGCTGGCGACGCGGTCTTTCGGTAAAGTCTTTAACAACAATCTCTCGGTGTTTTCAAAATTTCCGACCATTGTGCTTGGACCGGAAACCGAGCTGGCAAACTCTAAAAACAGTTTTTCCACCGTTGCGGAAGGTACGGTTCCCAGTGATGTCATGACGATTGACAATTCTCGGATCTCTTCATCTTCAAGTAAAGATAAAATCTTGGAAACGTGTTCTTCCTGTAAAGACATCATCAAAATGGCCGCTTTTTGCGGGCCGGTCAGGTTATAATAATTTTCAACCGCTTTTCCCATTGACTCGGTTCCTTATTGGTCTGAATACATCCATGAACGGATAATGCTGACGGCTTCTTCGGGATGTTGATCAATGATTTCACCGATTTTTCGTACCGAAGACGCTTTCACCCGTCCTTCGACTTTGGCGATATCTATGAGTTCTTCCAGTTGTTCCGTTTCCGTTAAACCGCCGCCGCCGGAAGACGGACTGGGCAGTTGTTGTAAATCTTCGCTCGGAGCCATAAGCAGATTTTCCTCTTCTTCGTTTTCCGGTTGTTCAAACGCCTTGACAATCAAAGGACGGACAACCAATAAAATAACCAAAACCGCTACCAAAGCAACACCCATACCTTCAACTATTTTCATAATTTCTTGCTTGGTAAAGCCCATAAATAAAATCGGATCGTCCAAACGTAACAAATCATCAGGATTGAAAAACGGCAAATTGATGACTTCGACCGTGTCGCCGCGCGTCGCGTCATAACCGACAGCGGAACGAACCAAAGTCGTTAATAATTCCATTTCTTTTTCCGTTCGAGGAGCATATTGTTTTGTCCCGTTTGGATTTAAAGTATAAGTGCCGTCTACAATCACGGCAACGGACAAACGCTTGATAACGCCGTTTTTACGAACTTGGCTGATCACTTCTTTGGATATTTCATAATTGACGGTTTCTTCGGTTCTGTTGGCTTGTTGCGTTACCTGATTGGCGTTTTGCGTTTCGGCATCCGGTAAATTCTGTTCAACGCTGACAATCGGTTCGCGTTCGTCCGTCTGAGAGTTTTCTTCAATCGTTGTTGAAGATCGCAATACTTGAGCGTCCGGATCGTAAATTTCACGATTGACGACAACCTGATCAAAATCCATTTCCAAAGAAACTTGTACGCGAACTTTTTCTTGTCCGACGGATTGTTCAATCAATGTCTGAACGGAATTGGCTAAGCGCTTTTCATAATCTCGACGTAATTCTTCGTTCGTTGACATCATCATCTGTTCGTCATCATCAAAGCTTTTGGTCAACAATGTCCCGCGTGCGTCCATAATGGAAACATCTTTGGCTTGCATTTTAGGGACAGCCGCTGCGACTAAGCGCTGAATAGCCTCTACTTGTTTAGCGTTTAATTTTGTTTTTTCCTCCATCCTGATGATGACGGAAGCAGAAGGCGGTTGTTCTTCGCGGGAAAACATTTCCCGACGCGGTAAAACCAGATGAACTCTGGCGGCTTTGACATTGTCAATCGCTCTGATTGTTCTGGACAGTTCGCCTTCCAAAGCGCGCAACATCTGCAAATTGATGATGTCGTGTCCGACGCCCGGAGACTGAGCCTTGTCAAAAATTTCATATCCGACAACGCTGCCGGCGTTAATTGTTTCCGCCAATTGGACGCGTAATTTTAAAGCGTTCGTCGCCGGGACATGAATTTCGGTGCCGTTCTTATACAAACGATAAGGAATATTTTGTTCATCCAGTTGGGCAATGATTTTTTTTGTATCCGCGGGATCCAATTCATTAAACAGGATCGCCATTTCCGTCGATCCGATATGCGTCGCCAGATAAATTAAAAAACCCATCAGGAAAATCAAAACGCCGCCCATTGCAGCCAGCCGCGCCGTTCCTAAATTTTTAAGTGTTTGAAAAAATGAAAGCACCGTATTCCTTCAGCCCCAGTTTATAAAATCGGCAAATCTTATCAGAGTATATATAACAAAAGAACCTAAAAAAACACTTAATAATTTGATTCTATCGGTTGATCGGTTCGTTGGCTGCGCTATTACCTCTGAAAACCAAGTTCTTCTTTTTTTTCGCTGTTGATAAAACAGTTTCTGAAATATCGATTCGTTTTTCTTGATAAAAGAAAAGGTTATCTTCGAGCGTTTTATTCCCGAATTAATCAAAAGAATTCTTATTGCTAAGAGAGGAGTTGTCTAATTTATCCCGAATTTTTTTTGTTAATTTAAGAGCCCCGTTTAAAGTCAGATGATCCGTATCTCCGAAATCGGTATCCGTAAAATCCGGATCATTTATAAAATTTATGAGTTCAATATTTTTTTCTTGTTTCATAATGCATAATAATTCAGAAAACATTTCTTCAAAAGCAGGCAGACATTTGCAATAATCCGATCTGAACGGCGGGATGACAATAACAAATCTGTGTCCTTTACCGGCTGCCAAACGGGCGGCTTGTGATATAAAATTGTTTTGGCTTTCTTTTCTTTTATTGTTTTTTAAATGGCCTGTAACGCGTTCTTCGGCACTAACCGTTGCGGGGAAAAAAGTGTACTTTTCACAATTCCCGTTTTTTTTGCTCGGATCCGAAGACAGTTCAAACGTACGCATAAATTTATCGAATTGCCATTTTTCGATCGAGAAGGCATTATCCGGTAAAAATCGATAAGGTATATGGTATAATTCCTTATAAAATAAGCATTTTAATTTTTCTGCCGTTTTTTCGAGCATATGACCGGGTGAAAAAACAGAATAAAAGAAAATAACAGTTTTTAGTTGCGGAAAGTCGCAAGACAAGGCGTAAAGGTGATAAGAATAATAAAGATCCTGAGAAACATCACATAAATTAAATTCAGAACCTTCCGCATGATAACCGTACAGACCGTGAGAGCTGCCGAGAATCAGGGTGGTTATTTCATTTTGATTTTCTTTCCATTGGAAAAATTTTTGTGCGGGCGGAAGAATAGGAGATTTAATAGAAAAGTATAAACGTATTCTTTTTCTTAGATTTTTTCCGGGAATAAAACAAAGCAGTAAATTGATTAGTATTTTTTTCATAGGCAACTTTCTAAAATTTTTTTCAATATACAGAAAAATATTTTACTTTTTATTAAAAAAAGCCCCTGCCGGACAAGCCGACAGGGGAAAAGAAGAACGAGTTTGTTTTGGAATTACCGTTTGATTGTCAGTAATTCTTCCAACATGGAATCCGCGGTCGTTATGATCTTTGACGCCGCTGAATAAGCGCGTTGCGTCGTAATCATATCCGTGAATTCTTCTGCGATGTCGACGGTGGATTCTTCCAGCGAGTTACTGGAAATCACGCCTGCGCCGCCTTCGCCTGCCGTCCGCAGTGTCGCGTTACCCGACGATGTCGTTTCGATGTAAGCATTGCCGGTTAAAGCTTCCAAAGCGTTGGCGTCAACGAACGTCGCAATCGGAATTTGGGCGATCGCACGGGTTTCGCCGTTGTCAAAAATTGCCGTGACAATACCGTCTTCGGAAATCGAAACACCGGTGTAGTTCCCGTATTTGGCACCGTCTTGCGTAACGTAATTGGTGGTGAACTTACCTGCCAACTGCGTCAAGCCGTTCGCCGTGTTCGCATCTCCGATATACAGATTGATCTGCGAACTTTCGTAGTAATTATCTGTCATATCGCTGGCGCCGTTGCCCCATTCAATCGCGATTTTGCTCGTATTGATTTCTTTGGGCGTACCGTCCGCGTTAAAGCTGACCGCCGGAATGATCGAACCGCTTTGGGCGTCTTCAACGTTATTGAACGAAAAAGTATTCGTCAATACCAGCAATCCGTCCGTGTCCGGTTGGTTTAACTGTTTTCCGTTGTCTTTGCCGACAATATCCAAAGCCGACCCGATTCCTTCCGTCGTGCCGAAGGTCATACGGTCTTCATTGGTTGTATCCTGTGACAGATTGGCGTTGTCAATATTATTGTTCGTAATGGCATGCGTGCCGTATGCCGTCAGAACAAGACTGGCACCCTTTTGATGTTCTTCGACGCCGGCCAGTTTGGACAAAGCCGTCATCAATGTCGTCGGGTCAACGGTTTCCGAAATAGTTGCATTGGCGCTGTTTTCGGAAATAACGTTGCCGCTTAACGTCAATGTGGCGTCGGTTCTGCTGCCTTCAACGCCGGCCAAAGTCGCCAGGGCTTTCATGGCGTCTTCCGCATTGTTCAAAGCCGGTGTATCAATGCTGATTTCGTTTGTGCCGGCTGTTCCCGTAACGAAAGTATAGGTCGTACCGTTGATCGTAACGGTATCTCCGTCGGCAGGAACGTTTGTAAACGTCAGGGTCTGCGTATTGATCAGTTTGTCCAGATCAATGGTCTTCGAGTTGGATACGCCCCTGGAAAACGTATAGGTTGTTCCGTCAATGGTAACGTCTTTGCCGTTGTAATCGTTAACGTTGGTAGAAGTAAACGTCAAAGTATCTTTGTTCAGTTCGGCTTGAGATGTGGTGGCTTCCAGATATTTGCTGCTGGAAACCATCGTTGCACCGTTGACCTGGAAGTAGTTGCTGAGATCTTCGACACCGACAGCATTTTTGTAGTAATCCTGCATTGTATTGTACAAAGCGTTCATTACGCCGATCGGAGCGGCACTTGTACGGTCTTTCTCATACAAATCGCTGATATTGACGGCGATTGATCCGTCATCAAGAATCGTTCCCGAAGAAATACCCGTGTTGTCGGTGAATTTGTATGTTTTAAAGGTGCGGCCGGCGATGTCTCCGATGGTGACGGTCTGGCCGACATAAGCGGCAATGTTGGTGCTTTGGAACGTGACCGAAGCCGAATTGCCCGAAGACACCAAAATATTGGCTCCCGTTGATGTCGGGTTGATTTCAAGCGTTGATCCCGAAGCGACATAACGATCGTAATCGGGTTCGTTGTCATTGATCGTCTGTTTCAGCAGGGAAACCAGTTTGACCGTGTCGATTTTGCCCGTGCCGCGATTAATCAGATCGCTGATGTTAATCGTGACAACACCGTTGGAAGTCGCGGCTTTCGTATCGCTGAAAACGTAAGTGTTTGTCCCGATTGTAATGGATTTCCCGAGATAATCGTCCAGATTGTCACTTGCAAAATCGATTCTTGCGGTGTTTTTGACGTCCCAGTCGATTTCGGGCAGCTCAAATTCTCCGGTCGAAATGCCCGTAACGGGATCAGGATTGGTTGCGGATTGCAAACAAGCCGTTGTGCTGACTTTGAATTTAATCGCCGATCCGCTGTTGGATTGTTGGACTTCCAACGTGGTGCCGTCCGCGCCGACCGAGAAACGTCCCGCGCTCGGTAATGTCGCCTGAATGACTTCGTTGAATTTATCAACGGCGTCTCCGACCGTAACAATGCCGGAGCTTAAATCAACGGGAACGACAACTTCGTTGGCTTTCGGCGAATAAGTCGTCGTACCGTCCGTTGTAAATTCAAAGACGTAGTTTTTACCGTTTGTTTCCATCGAAATCGTGGAATGATTTTTGGGAATTGCGGTAAATTCCATCTGAGCGCGAGCGGAATAGACGTCTTGTGTCGCATCATTCGTGACTTCGCTGGAACTGTAGGTAATCAAAGTTGCGGCACCCGAAGGCATGCCGATGTCCAAAGACCATGTGCCGTTTTCCGTTTTTGTGAACGTTAATTTGGCATTGTGCGAGTTCCCTAAAGAATCGTAGATCAAAACGGAAGAACTGTAACGTCCGCCGGCTTCGGGATTGGAAGGATCGAAGACAGGAGCGTCCGCCGGCAGGTTGGCACCGAAAGAAATGTTTTGCGTTTCTTGCGCCGTTCCGCCGATCGTGTTGAGGTTGATCGGTTGCATATTGTCGGAATCAATAATGTTGTCGTTGATGTAAACCGTGCTGCCGGACGCATCGGTGTAGGCTTTCATGAACATGTTGTCGCCGACCTGAACCAGCGAAGCGTTTTCTTCGCCGTCAAAAGCTTTTAAAGGCCCGGCTTGCAGATAATAGCCGTTGTCGTTTCTTAAATACCCGTTTTCATCAACGGTAAACGTTCCGACGCGCGTATAGCTCCATAAATCGTCTTTGGACGGCTGGGCTGTCTGCGTGGTGACGAAAAAGCCGTTTCCGGAAATCCCCAGATCCGTTGAATAAGACGTGCTGCTTAACAGCCCCTGAACGTCAACGCCCGCGCGGGTGCGGCATTGAACGCCGCCGTTGGTGTAGCGCGTTGACGAAGTCTGTTTGGTGACCAGTGTCGAAAAACTGGCCGAATTGGCTTTGTATCCGATCGTGTTTACGTTCGCGATGTTGTCCGAAATGATGCTCATCGCGGAAGACTGCGCGTTTAACCCCGAAACACCGGATTTTAATGCACCGAATAAACTCATGTCATTCTCCTTTTTAGTTGTTTTCCCCGATGCGTTTCTGTATCAGGAAAAATTTTTTTTCTGCCGGATTGTTCTTTCCGGCTTTTTGTTAAACTGTTTCCGTCTCGCCTTCCGAAGAATCGGAGCCTGTCGTATCGTCACTCCCCGTGTCGTTTGAAGGCGGCGTTAATTCGCTTTTATCGTGAACGGCCAGTACGCTGTTCATATCGACGGCGACTTCGCCCATACCGACTGCGACAACGTCTCCGTCATAGGCAACGCCCGTGACTTTGCCGAATACGGTTTTTTGAACTTCAATCGAGGATCCCGAAGCGTCCAAAGCCGTCACGACCAGAACATAAGCCCCGTCTTCGAGCTGATTGCCGTTGTTGTCTTTGCCGTCCCATTCCAATTCGTGACGACCGGCGGATTGTTCGACACCCGTAAAAGTCTTGACAAAGTTCCCGCTTGAATCCTTGATTGCCACAACGCAAGAGGAAGCGTCCGCGCCCAGAATGTAGGAAAATTTTGCATAGCCGTCCTGTAAAGGCAGGTAGTCGCTTAACGCCTGAACCGTCTGATCCATGTAGCTGATCGCTTGGGTCGCCATGGCGTTGACGTTCTGAGCGACAATCGTTTCCAGATATTCGTTTGACTGAATGCTTTGTTCCACTTGCGCGTATTGAACCAACTGGTTGGTGTATTCGCTGGTATCCATCGGATCCAAAGGATCTTGATATTTTAATTGCTGGGTCAACAAATAAAGGAATGCTTCCATGTCGTCAAAAAGCTGCGTTTTCGAGCTTGTCGAATCTTTCCCCGAAGTCTGCGCGTTTGTTAAAACGTCCAATCCGCTTACCGATGTTGTCATGACGTTTTCCTCCTTATACTCTGATGTTCAGAGCATAAAGCCCTGAGCCGTGCGAAACGGAAGCGATCTCCGAAACGTTTTCTTCTTCCTCATCGATTCCCGTTTCCGTGTGGTGGTGTTGACGGTGTTCGTCTTTTTCTTCGTAGCGTTCGCCGCGATAGTTGAAGCTGAAGGAGTCGTCGTTCATGTTAAAACCGCTGTCCGCCAAAGACTGCTTTAACCCCGACAAATCCATGCGCAATAAATCAAGCGTTTCCGATCGCGCCGAAGATAAAACGGCTTTCATGTTGCCTTCTTTGTCGATTTCCAAATGAACTTTGATCGTTCCCAAGTCTTTATGCTTGACGACAACGTCAATCTTGTCCAATCCGGCTTTTAAAGCCTTCTTAATGTTGACTTTGATCTGATCCGCCAATTCGTTTAACGGAACGTGCTTCGTGACAACTGTCGATCCGCTGACCGCCTTGCCCTTTAATTCCTGCCCGATGTGAATGAAACCGGGGGCGTTTTGCGTCGTCGGCGCCGTTGTGTTCTGAACGCTTGTCGCGGCTTCCGTCAAAGAAGATGTTTGGGCAAAACTCTTTTGTTCAACGGGCAGGGCGGCCAAGCCGTTTGTAAAATTCTGTACGGGCTGTTTTTCCGTTACGGGTTGATCCGTATTCTTTGAAACGGATTTTACCTGTTCGAAATGCAACGGTTTTTCCGTTTGTGCGGATGAAATATCTTCATTTGCGAACAAAGGCGTTTCCAAAGCGGAATTGGCATTCTCTCCTTTTTCCGTAACGTGTTTTTCATTGATCGAACGAACGGGAGCAAGACCGGCGATCGTTGCTTTGTTGGTTTCCACCGTGACCGCGATTTTAACTTCCGCGGGCAGTTTTGCCGCTAAATCGGCGGCTTGTCGGCGGGATTCCTTTTGTGGAGCAGAAACAAAATCATTTTCTATATCGGCAACAAATTCCGTGTCCGCCGTTAAATGTTCAACCGGATTGTTTTGTTTTAAACTTGTTTCAGGTTGTTTTTGCTCCGGACGGACGGTTTTTTCCGATATAACGGGGGTAAGACCGTTTTCTTTAACGGGCGTTTCTTTAAAAGAAACAAAGTCGTTCGTTTGTTCCGAAAGATTCGTACGGATCGTTTTGTTGGTTTCTTTTAAAACGGGCTGTTCAACAGTGAAGGTTTTTTTGCTCGGTTGAAGCGGAAAAACGTCTTGTTTTTGCGGAACAGAGCTTTGTGCCTTCGGTTGCGTCTGAATGATATCGGGCGTTTCCGTCTTTAAAACGTTGTCAAGAACGGGGGATTCTTGCTGTGTTTCAACAGGCTGAGTTGTCTGTTTCGTTTGAAAAACGGTTGTGTCCTGTTTGTCGGAAACGGGGGCTTGTTGTGTCTGCGTGTAAACGGTTTGCGTTTGCAATGCCGCGTTGATCAGAATGTCCGCCGCTGTCTGTTCGTCGGCGGAAACAGTGTTGTTTTGAGGGGTCTCAACAAATTCTGCAGATCCTTCCGGCGTGAATATAACGGGTTGGTCTGTGTCGGGTTGAGAAACGCTCTGCTGTTCCGGATTAAACTGCGTCTGTTCCGTGGCGGCGATATTTTCCTGTGCGGGAATCTTTTGCCTATTTTCGGTTTGTTCCGTTGTTGTTGAAGGATTTTCTTGGGCTTTTTGCAGTTTTTCGCTGGCACGGGTGCGCTTGATATGCAATTTGACGACTTTGACGTCTTCGTGAGATTTGCCTTCCGTTTTAAAGTCTTTTAAAGACGAGGAGGCGTCCGCTCGCGCGCTCATCGTGTTAAAGAACGTTTCCGCGGATCTTTCCGTTTTACCGTTGCGGACTTGTTCCAGAACTTTTAAAAAGGCTTCCCCTGTTCTTAAATTTTCCTGCGTCTGAACGGACGAAGCGACGCCGTTTGTTTCCAACGTGTTGGAAAAAGACGTTTCCGCATTTGAAACGTTCGGTGTCGTGCTCATCAGTAAATTAAAAACAGATAAATCCATAACGACTTTTCCTTTGAAAATAAACTCGTATGGATTTATGCAATTAGTGTGCCAAAAAGAAATAAGAATAAAAAAAAGCCCTCGAAACGAGGGCTTTTCCATAAAACTGTTCTGATTAACGCGAATAAAATTCGACGACCAGATTCGGTTCCATCTGTACAGGATAGGGAACGTCCGCCAGCTTGGGCACGCGCAAGAAGGTGCCTTTTCCGGCTTTGTGATCGACTTCCATGTATTCGGGAATGTCGCGTTCCGTGGAAGCTTCGGCTTCCAAAACGACAGCCAACTGGCGGGATTTTTCACGAATGGAAATTTCATCGCCTTCTTTGACCTGATAAGACGGAATGTTAACGCGTTTGCCGTTAACCAAAATGTGTCCGTGGTTGACGAACTGACGGGCGGCAAAAACGCTGGGAACGAATTTCATGCGATAAACAATCGCGTCCAAGCGGCTTTCCAACAATCCGATCAGATGTTCGGACGTGTCACCCGTACGACGGATAGCTTCGGCATAGTATTTACGCAACTGTTTTTCGGAAACGTTGCCGTAGTATCCTTTTAATTTCTGCTTAGCCAACAACTGTGTGCCATAGTCGGTCGGCTTGCCTTTGTGCTGGCCGTGCTGACCGGGACCGTATTCACGACGGTTGACGGGGCTTTTGGCTCTGCCCCACAAGTTGACGCCTAAACGGCGGTTGATCTTAAATTTCGCAGCTAAACGCTTTGACATTGATTATGCTCCATATTTATTGTTGTTGTCCCGATAGTCTGCACCCGCTCTTTCAGGGGCAGCGGGGCGGTAAACCGTCCGCATTCTCGGAAATAGGGTTGGAAGTGTAACAAAAAAAAGGAATTTGTCAATCCTTTATCCGTTGTTTGACGTTGTTTTCGGCTGAGGATTCTTTAAAGTGTCGTTTTTGGTCGTCAGTTGTTTGATCAAAGCTGATATGTCTCCGCCGTTTTGCTGTAAGATTGCAGTGTATTCGTTCCGGTAACTCATCAGCATACTGACACCTTCCACAACCAGATCGACCAGTTTTAATCCGCCTTTTTTATCCGCAATGCGCCAAATGATTTCGACATTGTTTTCGGCATTCGGAATATCGATTTTGGACGTAACGTAAAAGTCTCCGGCTTCACTTTTGCGGCTGCTGTCGAATTTGATCGTTTCTCCGGCATAGTTGTTGAAACGTTCCGTCCATGTGTAAATGATATTGTTCGTCAGAGCATCGGTATAAGCTTGCAGCTGTTCGGGAGACGCGGTTCTGGCATAGCGTCCCAAAGTAAAGCGCGCCGTTGTTTTAATATTGACGGCCGAAAGAAAAATTTTACGAAAGGCCTCTTGTTTCTGAGTTAAAGGTATTTTTGATTTAACAACATCGCGCATAATATCGTCCGCCAGTTTCTGAGCAAAAACTTCCGCGTCTGTTGTTTCAAAAGCAAAAACCGGAACGGCTGTCATAAAAAATAAAAAAGCCAAGGCCGTTAATTTTTTCATACATTTCTCCTTATTCGTCAAATTCTTCATCCAAAGAAAACTCGTAAG
>CALXTY010000033.1 GCA_944391535.1 uncultured Alphaproteobacteria bacterium | reverse complement strand
AATTCAGCAGATATCCGGACATTCGTCGGTCAGTACTCTTTCTATATATTACCGAACCAATCCGAAGCATATCAAAGCTGCTCTTGAAAACCTTTAAAAGTGTATAAACCCCTGATGAATAAAAAGACTTTTTATAAATCAAAAATTGGTTTATTCTGATTTATAGACAACGGAGATATAACTTATGTGGATTTGGGAAAGCAAAGATTGGCCTCATTTTATTTACGATAAGGACGTTTTACGTGAAGCGGAACGACAGTACTTGAAAAACGCGGGAGAATGCATCGGTTCCGTAAAGTTCTTTTCCGACGAGGATCAAGAAAACTTTAAAATCGAACTGTTGACCGATGAAGCCACCCAAACAGCAAAAATAGAGGGTGAACTTCTTAATCGTGACAGCGTTCAGGTTTCAATGCGCCGACAAATGGGATTATCTGCCGATAACAGAAAAATTCCTCCGTCAGAACATGGCGTTTCTTCAATGATGCTTGATTTGTATAACCATTTTGCCGAACCGTTATCGGATGAAATGCTTTTTCATTGGCATCGTCAGTTGATGAATGGTCGAACTGACGACGTTCAAATCGGGGCTTATCGAACCGGAACGGAACCGATGCAAATTATAGCCGGGAATGTTTATGATTCCCGAGTTTATTATGAAGCTCCGCCTTCAAAACAAATTCCCGATGAAATGCGGCATTTTATTGATTGGTTTAATAATAGCCAAAAAATGAACGCCTTGGAAAGAGCTGGTCTTGCTCATTTATATTTTGTTTTAATCCATCCGTTTGACGATGGTAACGGCAGAATTGCACGCGCGTTGGCGGAAAAAGCATTGGCTCAAGAGATTGCTCAACCAAGTTTGACGGCATTAGCCTATACAATAGAATCGGAAAAGAAATCTTATTATGCTGCTTTAGAACAGGTTCGTGAATTAGAGGTCACAAAATGGCTTTCTTATTTTGCCGAAACGGTATTAAAGGCACAGCAAAACACGCTCGACAGAATCCGATTTATATTGCAAAAGACAAAATTATATGACCGCTTACGCGGACAACTTAATTCCAGACAGGAAAAAGTTCTTGCGCGAATGTTTCGAGAAGGAATTCACGGTTTTAAAGGTGGTTTAAGTGCGGCTAATTATATGAAAATATCGGGAACAAGCTCTGCAACCGCTACCCGTGACCTGAAAGATATGGTCGAAAAAGGAGCTCTGCTCAAAACAGGAGAGCTAAAACATGCGCGGTATTATCTGAATATTGGGAACGAAAAATGAATAAGAATAGAAATAAGGAAAATAAACCTGGAAAAAACGGCATTTTAAAATTTTGATCTATCCCTGTATCCTATTAAATTTCTAAATAAAGGAAGAAAGTGAGTTTTTAATTAGGATTCTCCCATATATTTATAACACGAACGCAAAAAGCAGATTGCATTTCTCTGTTTTTATGTGCGAATAGATGATACACAGAAGTTGCCTTTAATATAACAGATTCCGGTCATTCGTCCGTCTCTACCCTGTCCGGTTACAACCACTCCAATCCGAAGCATATCAAAGAAGTCCTCGCAGAGATCCGGTGACATAATGAGCATGCTCATTTAAGGGAAAATTATTACTGATGATTTATAGTCAAAAGGGGCGATTATCAAGGATTTCTAATAGTCTAATATGTAAAAATTTTTTCAAGTAGCTATAGCTTATACCCCTTTTGAAAAACTTCAGAAAATCAGTTAGTAACTAACTTGTTTATGATAGTGATTTATATTAAAAATCAGAGGGTTACATAACTATGATGACGGACGCTGTCATCAAGTAAAGTAAAAGAATCTTTAGTTGGAGGGGCAGAGAGGTGCGTTGGCGGTAAAGAATGGGTAAAAATGATAAGGTTATGGTTGAACACAAAGGTATGACAAAACCCTATACCGAAAGCTGCTTTTTCTTTGTTTTTCTTTCCAGGAGTCCTAATTCCCGCATGAGCATTTTGACAATTCGCGGGTTTGTTGACCCTTTATAAAATTTAACCGAAGTCGCCGTCGTTTTTCCGATTAAAACGATGAGATTTTCCTTCGCGTCTTTGAATTCTGTAACAGAGTACGTTTTCCTTATTTTAAAACCGTTTAATCTGGTTATAGGTGTGATTTCTTTTTGCTCCAGATATTGTTGATGAAGTTTTGCAATTCCCTTCTCTGACAATTGCTGAAATAATTCAACAACCGTCCAATTTTTATTTAGGGCAAAAGATAAAATTTTGGCATATTTTGTTTCAGTATTCTTTTTAAATTTTCCCGAAAATAATCCGCGTATGATAATTAAAGGCTTATTTATTTTATCCTTTGATTTTCTTGCAAGCGTACTTACAAAAATATTGTCTAATTTTTTTTTGCAAGCTCTTTGATAAAGGATATAAGCCAGACAGATTGCTTCATATGAAGAAACATTTTTTGTATGTTTTTCTAATTCTTTTTTTGCTTCGATCAAATTTTTTGATTTTTGGCATGCCAAATTTATTTCTGCTAAATCCATGTCGTGGTTTCTCCATTTTTATCCCAGGATAAAATATAAAATTCCATCTGAAAAGTTATTTTTTATACAGTATCCAAGTGCGAGCAAAAAAGTATCCCGGGATAAAATTTAATATCCCGGGATATTATCAGTTAAAAATTCAAATAAAGCTTCTTGTAAATAGGCGGGAATTCTTTTTTTGCGCGGGGATAACTGCGTCCAAAAAAAGCATTCCCTTTTTTGTTCCATTAATACGCATGTAAAAAATTTGGCATGCCAAAGATGTGGAAAACAAAAATTGTAAATAAATCCGTGAGCCGTAAAAGGCGTCGCATTTTGTAATAACCTTTTAAGGAGAAACGATATGTTAAAAAACAAAAATATTAAGCTTGAACAAAGTTGTATCAAATCTATTAATGAAATTAGTGAGCATAAAATGAAATGCAATCAGGCCGCATTGAAATTTGTATGCCGGGTTTCGAAGCTTGTTCTGATGCGAAATTTGTCAGACTCCGATTCCATTGATAATTTGCTGCAAGATTTGTTTAACAAGGCCAGAAAACGATTGTCGCCGGATTTAAAGACGCGATATCGTCAGGCAATTCTGTACCTTCGTTCAAAAAAGGTTCATGGAACCGAACAGGAGATGATTGAACGATGCAAAAAGATGCGTTTCACGTCTTATCGCAAACTGGCTGATGCTTATGTCAATCAAAGCAAAAAGGCTCCGTCTATAGTATCAGCTGCATCAAAAAAGGCAAAGTCTGTTCCTAAAATATCAGCACCTTCTTTAACGCTAAAGAAGACAAAAGGAAGAAAGCAATCTTCTGGGATGCCGAAAAATGGGGGGCAGAACCAATCGGTGCAAAAAACAAATACGGATATTAAAAAAGTCGAACGCTTGATTAAACAAGTATCCAAAAGTCGGCAGAGAGCCTGCTGCATTCTTAAGACAGAAAAGGTCAAGGTAATTGTAAAGCCTTATTAAATTTTCTAGTTCCCCTGAGAGCAATTTAGCGCTCTCAGGGGAACCGTAAAGGATAATGAAGGAAAATTGATATGAAAAAATATAATAATGAAGAAGAGCTAGAGCGGCGGATCGGCACGTTGCAAGCGGAAATACGCCAAAATCTGCCGGACACGATCAAGGAAAGAAAATCTTTGTTGCTCGAATTAAAGAAGCGGTTGCTACGTGGGGCGGAAACATTTGCCAATCCGGTATATGCCGAACAGTTCCAGCAGAATTGTCTGGAAAAAGCCGGAGCTTTAGCTGAGGCAGCCTTACGAAACGAAATTCCGGTTTGTTTTGTAACAATAAATGTTTGTCGGGGACGAGGAGAAAACAAAACGACACATTGGCTATCCTGTGAAGAAGTTGGAGATTTCGGCGTTTGCGGTGCAATCAATACTATCCGTAAGCAGTTTATCGGTTTAGGTGTCGCCGGTTATATGTCGTTGGAAATCAAGTGGGACGAGCGTTTCCAGCTGTTCTTGCCGCACGTTCACGCTTTGGTTATGGGAATGAAGGCCGATAAGCTAAAAGACGGGCTAAAAGCTATTTATCCGAATAATGAAAAACGCTGCATATCAAGGGTGTTCTTTAAATCTCGACAAAATGTTGATACATTGGCGTTATCATACGAAAATTCAATCAAGCAGGTTAAGGTTGAGACGGTAAATAGTTCGCAGGATGTCATCACCTATATGACAAAACTGAAGACTTACGCCAAGCGAGCATATTTTAAACATCATCGAGCCGAAATATATAGACATAAAACTTACCGACCGGAGCCGTACATTCACAATACGCATTTACTGTTCTTGGATACCCTGACGTCCAAAGCCGTTTTTACGCCCTTTAACGATAGCTTGATGAGGTCAATGACGAGGTCGGTCATCGGTAAGGTCGAAAGATTTGATGATAGGGACGTTGAAAGTGCTCAAAATTGGGCAGAACCACTTTGTTTGCGGGGAAAGATGGTTGAACACAAGGGTATGACCGCCCCTTATACCAAAAAAGACGTTCTGGTATTATTGGGACATTCCTCCTTTCGTTCGCGACAAAAGGCCGTTATTTCTCGTATGCTAAAATATGATCGAAGCTTTTTTCGGTTGCGAACGGGCTTTGGAAAAAGTTTGTGTTTCCAGATTGCGGCTCTTTGTCAAAAGGGGTTGTGTGTCGTTATTGAGCCATTGATTGCCGTTATGAACGATCAAGTCGAAAAACTGAATGCCGTTCTGCCGCATAGTGCAGTAACGATTAACAGCACAACCCGCGACAAAAAAGCTGTTTATCAAGCGCTCAAACAAGAAAAGTACAAATTCCTTTATATCTCTCCCGAGTTGTTCTTCAGTAACGAAATACGTCAACTATTGCGAAAAATTCTATTAAGCCAAATTGTGGTTGACGAAGCCCATTGCATTACATTTTACGGAAAAAACAGCTTTCGTCCGCAGTATCTAAAAATCAGAAGGGCAATTCAATCCATAGGAGGTTCTGTAAAGGTCATTGCCTTGACTGGCAGCGCCGACACAACGACAATAAGAGAAATCCGAACATCATTAAGGATCCCCCGGAAAGCAAGTTTCGTTCATGACATCAGTCGTCCGGAAATCAGTTATTCGGTTCTTAAACGTCATGGCAATGGCGCAAAGCAACTGTGCCGTATGATTAAATATTGCGACGGAACGGTCATTATATTCTGTACCTTGCGTGATACGGCAGAAGCCGTATCGTCTATGCTTAGAAAGGCAGGAATAGAAACGGAACTGTTTTTAGGCAAGGGCAAAAACAATGCCGATATCATTGCCAAAAGCCAAAGGGAACGATTGGTCATTGTTGCAACTTCAGCTTTGTGTATGGGGGTGGATATTCCTAATGTTAAGCAGGTCGTCCATTTCGAACCGCCGTTATCGTTAGTCGAATATTGTCAAGGCTCCGGTCGGGCTGCAAGAGAAAAGGGTTCTTCTGGCCGCGCTGTTATGATGTATACGGAAAATGATCTGCTATATATTCGCCGGTGTTTTTGTAAGACAAAATCAGACAATAAGCAGTTTGATGCGGTGTGCCGATACATTAAGACGCAAGGAAAACACCGAAAGTTTTTACTAGAGGCCTTGAATTAGCCGTGTCGTGCATTTTGTGACGTGAGTTAATCATTGTGCCGTTTGGCTTGTTGCCTTTGTTTCTATGACCTGATCTCGAACCTTTCCGCAACGGCTTCAAAGTCGTCCTCGGTTATGTTTTCCCCTTTGCCGTTGATCATGGACGTGTGTTCTCCGTTGATACCCGGCGAAGGGGTCAGATCGTACGCCGGCGACAGCTTTCATTCCAACCGGTGCTTTTCGAATAGGATTACACTTTCCGTTTGATTAAGCTAATTTCTCAGGAATTTTTTTTATAAATTAGCGTTATCAAACAGTCCGTTTTGAATTGCATATTGGTTTATGCGGTTTAGTCTTTTTTGCAAACGCTCTAAGGACCATTGCCAAAAAGAGATTAACTCTTTTTCGTTTTCTGGTAAGCCATTCTTGTCTTTCCACAACGAAACATCACCATTTCCATCACAAAAATCCTGTAAGAAATTATAAGCTATATAGTCCTGGAAATCAGCAAAGCAATGAAAAAAATACGCATACTGTTCAAGCGTTTCCTTTAAAGGATACTCCGTTTTTGACTTATCGTAAAAATATTTAATGTTTAACAGTGTTAAGTCTATTCTATCTGAGATTTTTTTAAAAGTACCGCGATTCTGATTAATTGTTCCTAATCCCCTTGAATGACAGGGAAAGAACAGTTCGCCCGCAACCGTTCCGGCGATAGCTTTCAATTCTTCAGACAGCTGTTTATTTTCAGACAAAGCTGCCGATCTGAACGGCATTGCTTTAATATAATTGTCAGTCAAAGAAGTGTATGTGGAATACGCGTCAGGCGAACAATGAAAACGTTTGTCCGCCGAAGCGTACCTGAGAACACCGTTTTCTATTTTACCGAAATCAAATCCTTTTGCTTCGTAAAGCTGATTCATCGCGTTTCGTAAATCCGGATTAAGTAAATCGGCATCTTCTCCTCGATTTTTATACGCTGTCCAATAATTGTGATTTATGTTTTTCATCAGTGTAAAAGTCCTTTACCGCTCACGGAAAAATCTATTTTCCTTTGTTTAGGTGTATTTTACAAAATAGGATAATTTACATTTTTGTAAAATACAATTTACAAAAAATGTTTTACACGTTTTGACTATCAAAACTACTTCATAGTTTGTAAATTTCAAAGCTATAAAGTTGTCAGCTTATGCAAATGGCTTAAATCTAGCCCTTTATAAGGCAAACCGGTGTTAATGGTTTCGTCAGGTTTTCGAAGTATCCAAATTCTTTACTTGTTTTTACTTCTTTAGGCATAAAAGATTTTCAACGAAAAAAATAAATTTTCTCTGTTTCATTTTTTATTTCTCTGGTAATTTTTTAATTTGACAGAACTAAGAATCAGGATATCGAATGGGCGATTTTGAAGAATACAAACGGCAAGGCGAACCTGATCAGCAAAAAAAAGCTGAGAATTGGGGGATAGCCATCGGCTTGCAAAAAGTTGACGATTTAACGCCGTCAAAGTATCTGATTTCCGTTGCCAAAGACAATATTGAAGGCAGAATTTCGATTGATGAAGTCGCAGAACAGGTCGCACGTTATTATAAGAAAAATCCCGCACAAACGCCGCAGGAACATAATGAGAAAGAGGCTGATGAGGTTTCAGCCAGAATTGCAAAACTGTTAAGCACTCATACTTTTTCGTTCAGCCCTGCCGAATATATTTCAATTCATAAATCTTTGTTTTCAGGCATTCTTGATGTTGAAATTGCAGGAAAAATCCGCACTTATGACATCATAAAAGAAGAAACCGTTTTAAACGGAGATACCGTTATTTACGGACGGGCGGAAAGCATACAAGAAATGCTGGATTATGATTTCAGGCTTGAAAAAGAGTTTTCTTATCAAGGACTAAGCAAAGCTGAAAAGGTGGCTCATCTGGCAAAATTTATGTCCGGTATTTGGCAGATACACCCGTTTTGTGAAGGCAACACCAGAGCAACTGCGGTTTTTATGATTAAATACCTATATACGCTTGGTTTTAAAACAAATAACGACTTGTTTGAAAAACATTCAAAGTATTTCAGAAACGCTTTGGTTCGGGCGAATTATCAAAACCTCGAAAAAGATATTCCCTATACAATGACGTATTTGAACAAGTTTTTTGGGAATTTATTGTTGGGGGAAAATAACCGGCTTGATAATCGGGAAATGCAGATTAAGGAAAAGCTGACTACCCAGAACAACGAAAAAACTCCCCAGAAAACTACCCAGAAAATCCTTGAGATTTTAGCAAACAACCCGAAAACGACACGCAAGGAATTAGCAAATTTGATAGGAATTTCACCTGACGGGATAAAATGGAATCTGGACAAGCTGAAAAAAGAAAACAAAATCCGTCGTGTTGGTGCCGACAAAGGCGGACATTGGGAAGTGCTGAAATCATAATAAAGACTTGTTGTTTTTACACATACAAATGCCTTAAATCCAATCCCTTGTAAATAAGTCCGGAATTGACGGTTTCGTGCAGGTTTTCGATGACGCTTTCGCCGTAATGATCCGCCAAGCTTTTATTCCTCGAACCGTTCTCCCACCCGCAGATGCGACAAACGTCATCTTCCGCCGCACGATTGCGCCGAAACTCCGTCCTGACCGTATGTCGGAAACTGTGAAACACGTGTTCCGAAGTAAACTTATGTTCCGCTTCGTCAATACGACGGTTGACCGATTCAATAAAATGATTAAACCATTTCGACAACGGGGCTGACGGCGATAAATGACCGGCACGCTTCGTCCCTCTGGATAAGTCGGTCATCACTTCGGGAAACAGCATCGTTTCTCCTTTGGTTCGGATCTCCGACACATAATCCAAAAATCCGATTTTAATCAGTTCGTCGTGGATCGGTACCTGACGAACGGCCGCTTTTGTTTTAACGTGCTTATCGTCTTCCGCGTTAATGGAAATAAAGGCAATGCCGTTCTTTTCTTGAATGTCTGACGTATGCAACTGGCAGATTTCATTGATGCGCGCTCCCGTAAACAAGGCAATCAAGGGCAACCAAAAACGAACGCGACGCGGGCGGTTGTTGCCGACCTTGTTGTAATTGCGACCGTCGTCAATACAACCCGTATATAACGGTGCCCTAAACATTGCGTTTAATTGTTCGATACTGAACGGAGCGTACTTCTTTGTTTGGCTCTCGTTATGCGAAACAGGCCAGTCAATCGCGTCAATGATGTTTTCCTGTATTACCCGTTTACGCAAAGCCTCCGCAAACAGCGTTTTCATACAGGACTTATATTCGTCGATTGTTTCCTGTTTAATGCATTGTTGAGGATGTTTCTTGCCTTGTTTGATATGTTCAAAGATGCTTTTCTTGCTATGGTCATGGGCATAAGACAAAGGGATATAAGCAATGTTGTTTGCCGCGTTTTGCAAATCATCGAGCGTTAAAGAAGACAAACTGCGTCCGACCCCCAACAATTCCTGTATGACCTTCGCCCGACCGAGAAGCTTTTTGCCCATGTCTGTTTTGGTTATTCTGTCGGGGCGGCTGTTATACAAAACCGCCATGTCCAGAAACGTTTTTTCTTGTGTCTTCTGACGGATTGTTTCTTCTTGAACGGGGGCGTTATATCCGCTTAAAGCGTAATTTGTCGGTTTAACGGTTTTTATCGTCGCGATGCCGGGGATTATTTGCGTCGGCAATGCGGGAGATTCGCCGTTCAGGTATGACACCATATAATCCAGAAACTGCAAATGGGCGCGCATAAAAACCTCGTTGACGATGACTTGTGTCGTATCGCTCGGGCGGGGCAGGTTTTTGTTTTCAAAAAAAGCCGCGCTTTCCTCTTTAATCAAAGAAAAGTCGCCGTTGTAATAATAGCCGTGCGCTTCATTAAAGCGATTTTGATAAAGTTCGGCAATCATGGGTACGCCGGCTTTATTTTTTTCCGCCTGAATTTTATCGTTCAGGTACTCAACCAACAACAGTTCGATCAGCGGTTTATCATAAGGATAAATGCCGCCGTATCCGATTTGACGCAGCTTGTTTTTGGTGTCTTTCAGGCTGGCGCGCAACAGTTCCTGAGGGATTGTAAACGGTGTCGGCATCGGCGTTTCCTTAAAAGTTGTCAATCTGATCTTTTTCACAATATCCGACATTACCATAAAATAGCGTTGTTCAGCCAGTCCCCTGTCTTTGGTGTGCAGAGAGATCCAGATTTGTTTTTTGCCGATTTTGGAAGCTTCTTCTTTGGAAAGGCAATAGACGGCATAAAAGGACGATCCGCGATTATACAGGGGCATGGTTCGACCTCCCCCGTATGGGATTAAAGCCCCCGAAAAAGACCGGCGGGGAACGTTTGATTAGCAGTTTGATTAGCAGTAAGTTTTTGAAGGTTTTATAAAAAACAAAAGAACCCGTTGAAAACAATGGGTTCTGTTCTGTTTTGGCGGAGAGGGGGGGATTCGAACCCCCGGACCGAACGAGCCGGTCAACAGATTTCGAGTCTGCCGCATTCGACCACTCTGCCACCTCTCCGCATATCGGATACATTTTCTTTTATATCATCTTTTTCAGAAGTCAACTAAAACTTTTTCTCTTTGCTTGACCGCTTTTTTTTTAAATGCTAAAATAATTCAAATTTTTGGTAGAGGTTTAAATGTCTGAAAAAACTGTTTCCTTTTCATACGCGAATGTGGCTAAAAGTTTGCCCTTTATTGCTTTTATCAGGACAAAAACGGCGAAAGGAAAATACTCGTATGATTTTCCTTCCGTTCAGGACAGGGAGCTGCTTGATTTTTCACCGTTTGAT
Source organism: uncultured Alphaproteobacteria bacterium (assembly GCA_944391535.1). GTDB lineage: Bacteria > Pseudomonadota > Alphaproteobacteria > CAAGCB01 > CAG-977 > UBA11549. Next base: position 3,714 of record CALXTY010000033.1, on the reverse strand, counting down.
CGGATATCGACGGATCAGGACGGATGTTTGGATATTGTTCATTGGGCGGACAAGGACAAGTTGACGCAGGTGATTCGTGATTCTGAAAAGAATATGACGGTTTCTCATGAAAATTTTTGCGTTGTCCTGCATTCCGGAGAAACGCGTTGGTTGGCCGGCGCGGCAATTCCGAAAAAACAAAAAAACGGTGATGTCGTTTGGAAAGGTTTTTGGTTGGACGTTACCGAAGAAAAGAAAAAGGATTACTTCAATTCGTTGGTTCTGGAAAGTGTGCATGAAGGAGTGGCCGCTTTTGACCGTCAGGGTAAAATCTTATCTTTTTCGCCTTCGTTAATGAAAATGTTATCTTGTACGCCCGAAGATGTTGCTGAAAAAACCATTTTTTCATTGTTGCCGCAGGACGTTTCTGAAACATTGCAACAATATATGTTGCTTTCGGCGTTGAAAGAAAAAATATCCATTCGCGTGTCTTTTCAAAAAGAAGGTTTTGATCCGATCTTTTTGGAAATTGACATGATGCAAAAGGATTCATTCTTTGTCTGTTTGTTCCGCGATATAACGGCATATTCCAGAAAAGAAGAAGAACTGCGTTATTTGGCGTATCATGATATTAATTCGGGCGTTGAAAATTATGCTTATTTGCAAGACGCTTTCGGCAAGGCTTTGGAGCAGGCGCGGATATCTCAGACACAAATCGCGGTATTGTCGATTACGCCGGACAGCTTGGGGCAATTAAATGCCGTTTCCGACCAAGACGTCAGTTCGCGTATTATTGCCGGTATAGCGGATCGAATTCGCTCGTGTTTGTCTAAGAACGATTATTTGGCGCAGACCAGCGCGCATCATTTTACGGTTTTAATTACGGGGTTGGAATTTACGTTGGAGGTCGAAAAAAAGATCGAGTGCATTTTGCACGGCTTTGATCATCCGATTTACATTGATGATTTGGAATTTGATCTGACGGTCAGCATCGGGGTATGTTTTTGTCCTCAAGACGGGGATGATTTGCAGACATTGATTTCGCGTGCTGACTTGGCTTTAAGACAAGTCCGGGCTGATGAAAAAAGTTCCATGCGTATTTATAACAGCGATTTGTCTATGAAAGCCGCGATCAGCATGAATATGCGCCGCAAATTGAAAAAGGCGATTGAAAATCATGAAATCAGCGCTTTTTTCCAACCGCAGGTGGATATCAAAACGGGGCATATTATCGGGCTGGAAGCTTTGGCGCGTTGGCATACCGAAGACGGTGTTTTAATTCCGCCGTCCGAATTTATTCCGGAAGCCGAAGAATACGGCATGATTGACGCTTTGACGGAAACGATTTTGGATCAGGCGTGCAAATGGAATCAAAAGTGGTATTCCATGGGGTTATGCCGTGTTCCTGTTGCGGTTAATATTTCCGGACGTCAGTTTCACAATGAAACGCAATTGCTTTGCATGGTAGATAAAGCCTTGGATGACAGCGGTTTGCCGCCGTATTTGTTAGAGTTGGAATTAACGGAAAGTTCTGCCATGTATGATCCGAAAAACGCGCGAAGGATTATACAGACATTATTGGATAACAATATTCGTTGCGCTTTGGACGATTTCGGGACGGGATATTCGTCTTTAAGCGTATTGCGCAGTTTTCCGTTGAAAAAGCTCAAGATCGACCGTTCTTTTGTGCTGGAACTAAGCGAAAAGAAAAATTTGGAAATTGTTCGGGCGACGATCGTGATGGCGCACGCTTTGAACTTATCCGTACTGGCCGAAGGGGTCGAGAACAGAAAACACTTTGAAATTTTAAAAGATTTGGGGTGCGATATTATTCAGGGATATCTTTTCTCGCGTCCATTATCTCCGGAACAAACAGAGCTGATGCTGATGCGTTGGGACGCAGATGTCGCGGCGATGGGAAAAGGTTTTTTAGGCTAAGTTAAAGCCCCCTTTCGGGGGCTTTATTTTTTTAATTACAGCAACATCCGTTTGCGGTGGCCGTAGCCGTATATCCCGATTGACAGGAAACACCGCTGCAATTACTGATACAACAACAACCCGTATCGGTTGCTTCGGCGAATGATCCCGACAAACAGGAAACTCCCGTGCAATTCGGGATCGCCGTTTTACCGTCACAGTCATTCTTATCGGGGCAAATCAAACACAGCTTGCCCGATAAGTATCGGTTGTCGGCGCATAACAGACAATTGCCTGTCGTATTGTCGCAATCCCGACAATTCGCGTCGCATTGTTTCGACAGCTCCGGTGTTTTACTCTCCGATCCGGATCCGACTTTGACGACGGATTGATAAGAACTGGTCGCGTGGATGTTTCGTCCCAGTTTGACCGCTTTTGCGTGGACTTGCGTACACACAAACGGCAGGACGAATAAAAGAAAGACTATTCGTTTCATGTTTCCCCGCTTTATTTGTTGATACAGCAACACCCGTCGGACGACAATGTCATGCGCGACGGACAGGACGATACCGTGTTTTTTGGTTTGTCCTGCACGCAGGAACTGCCGCTTTTTGTGTATCCCGAATTGCAGGTAAATGTTGACGACCCGTTACAAGTGGCATTTGACGGACAAGTCACACAACTGCCCGAAGACAGATAATATCCGCTGTTGCACGTCGTGCAGACGGAAGATGAATCGCATGACGAACAATTAGTCGGGCAACTTGTCAGGTTACATTCTGGATTAACAGGATCTGAAGATCGCTGATATATGTAATAACTTCCGTTTCGATAACATGATTTGATGATTTTGTGCCCGCTCAATTGATAATACAATAGGGAGCGTTGACACTCGGAAATATTCGGAAAATCCGGAGAAGTAAACACTCCGTTTGAGGTGGAGCCACTGTTATACCAACACATATAAACCGTAGGGTAACCGCATCTTGCGGAATATGAACTGCACGGTTTTCCACAAGACGCCTCACACGCAGATCTTGATGTGGAATATGCATAAGACGTTGATGCGGATAAGAACACCGCGATCAGCGTTGAAAAGAAGAATAAAGTTGATTTTTTCATCTCGAACAATCCTTTTTGTTTAGGTTAAACAAAAACCTACCCGAAAAGGTAGGCGGATGTTCGAAAACCGTATATTAGCAAACGGCTCGGCGGTTTCGCGCAAAGCCTTATAGCGCCGACATCCGCCTGTCAGACAGAAATCGGCATAATTATTTAAAGTCGCCATATGCATTGCGACTGCTAATAAAAGGGTTTTCGAAGCCCTGAGTCGTTGATTTAAACGACCTGAAAAGATTATATCAAAAACAAACCGTTAATGCCAGCACAAGCTGACCTTTAATCGTCTATAAAAAATCCCCCTTTGAACAACAGAGGGGGATTCCTTTGAAATATGATATTACACGCAGCAGCAACCTGTCGCATTGGCCACAGCCGTATATCCTGATTGACAAGAAACGCCGCTACAATTGCTGACGCAACAACAACCCGTGTTCGTCGCTTCGCTAAACGATCCCGACATACAAGTCACGTCCGTGCAATTCGGAACGGCTGTTTTCCCGTCACAGTAATTTTTATCGGGACAAATCAAACACAGTTTGTCCGAAATATATCGGTTGAGTTCACACATCAGGCATTGTCCCGTTGATGTATCGCATTTCTGACAATTTGCGTCACATTCTTTGGCCAGTTCGACAGGCGGTGAGGCGTTTGTCCCCACGTTGATCATGGATTGATACGAACTGGTCGCGCTGATGT
>CALXTY010000032.1 GCA_944391535.1 uncultured Alphaproteobacteria bacterium | reverse complement strand
GGTTGGAGCGGTATTTCCGTTCAACTTAAACGACGATACGATTTGATCCCCAATCTGGTCGAATGTGTCAAAGGATACGCCAAACACGAACAATCCGCTTTGGAACAAATTGTCGAAAAAAGAACGCTTGCCATGAACGCGGGAACGCCCGCCCGAAAAGCGCAAGCGGAAAATGAATTAACGCATTGCCTGAAATCTTTGTTTGCGATAAGCGAAGCTTATCCCGACTTAAAAGCCAATGAAAACTTCATACAACTGCAGAACTCTTTAAACGTTGTTGAAGACGATCTTCAAAACGCGCGGCGTTATTACAACGCGACCGTGCGCAATTTGAATACGGCGGTGGCTTCTTTCCCGTCCAACCTGATTGCCCGCCAATTCGGTTTTGCCAAAAGAGAATTTTTTGAAATTGACGATGCTGAAAAAGAAAACGTCAAGGTGAGTTTTTAAATGAAAAAAGTTTTATTTTTATTCTTATTCTTTTTGTTTTCCGGTTCGGCTTTTGCCGCCGAAGAAATTTTAAATTACGATACGGAAATCACCGTTCGGACGGACGCTTCCGTCATTGTTCGCGAACGCATTACGGTTCAGCGTGAAGGCAAGAAAATAAAGCGCGGCATTTATCGTGATTTACCCAAAACAAAAGGCGTAACCTATGACGTTTTATCGGTACGCCGGGACAATCAACCGGAACCGTACTTTACGGAAAACACCGGTTCTTATTTCAGAATAAACACGGGGAACGATGACTTTTTACCTCATGACGGCGTATATACTTTTGAAATTACGTATCGAGCCGAAAATGTCATCTCAGGCTTTGACGACTATGACGAGTTGTACTGGAACGTCACCGGAGACCGCTGGCAATTTCCCGTTCGCAAGGCTTCCGCCCGCGTGATTTTGCCTGATAACATTCCGGTTTTGCAACAAGTCTCATACATCGGGAAAAAAGGTTCCAAAGAAAAAGGAAGTTATGAAAACGGCGTTTTTACGACGGGACGGGCTTTAAAAAACAAAGAAGGCTTTACGGTTGCCGTCGGATTTCAAAAAGGAATCGTCAATATTCCCGTTTTGCCTTTTTATGATCAGGTGCCTTTAACGAAAACGTTTCGTTTATCCGCCGTCATTCTTCTGGGCTATTTATTTATTACTTGGTTCTTTTTTGGGAAAGATCCGCAAAAAGAAGCTGTTATGCCCCGATTTAAAGGCGTTCCCGATTTAACGCCGGCTCAGGCGGGCTGGATTTATTCTTACGGCAAAAATAAAGACGGCTGTTTTTCCGCCGCTTTGTTGCAAGGGTGCATTTCAGGATTTTTAAGTATTAAAGAAAAGAGTTCGTTCCATATTTCCCGTTTGCGGGACGGTGAAAACGGAGAAGAAAAATATTTCGAGCAAAATCTTAAATTTCCTTTAACCCTTTCGGGAACATATACGCCGACAATGGAAAAATTCCTCAAGGATTTTTGTTCTTTTCTGGATCGAAAGACAGGCGAAAAATATTTTAACTCCCATACGCCTTTTGTGATTTTCGGTCTTTTGTTGTTAGTCGGTCTGACAATATATCAATGTTATAAAGTCAACGCCCTGCCCTTATCTTTCGTTATGGCGTTTTATATGATCTTCCTCATACCGGTCGGAAAAAGCATTCTGAAAATGATCTCATCAGGCGTGATCAGCTATATGCCGATCGTTGTTTTACTTTTTATCGCGGCTCATTTTTATATGATCATGACGACAACTTACACTGTCGAGTATATTCATCAAATTATTCTTTTTTACGTGATCGGTGCTCTGGCTTTGTTGATTTACGCTCATTTAATTATTCTGCCGACCGAGGAAGGTATGCAGGTCATCGCTTACATGGACGGGATCAAAATGTTCTTAACAACCGTTGATACCGGAATGCCGAAAGAAGTCGATTTCAATAAAATGGAACGGCTGTTGCCTTATGCCGTTTTGTTGGGACTGGAAAAAGAATGGGCGGAAAAAATGCAACAGATCTCTGCTCAAATGAGCTATAAACCGCAATGGTATTCGGGACGGTCTTTTTCTTCCGCCCGTTTTGCGGACGGTTTGCGCAGCGCGGTTGCCGGATCCTGCCTGCGACCGAGCAAATCGGGATCGGGCGGCGGCGGTTTTTCGGGCGGCGGATTCGGCGGCGGCGGGGGCGGCGGTCGTTAATCCGAACCGTCCAACAGTTTTTTGGAAAAAACGTATCTCTTTTTATTCTTTGTATAATGTCCGTATTGGATTGCTTGTTGCGGACAATAATTCAAGCACGCCTGACACAGTTCGCAACGATCGCCCCAAACCGGTTTTTCGGTCACGCAAATGTTGTGTACGGGACAAACCTTTTCACATAAACCGCATTGATTGCAGGCATCGGTGACATAAAACCCTTTGACCGTCATAAATTTCTCAAACAACGGTCTGCCGATTGAAGAAAGCAGCGCGGCCCCGATCCCGCAATTAAGATGAAAAACCTTATTTTTCTTTTTTACATTTTCTTCAATCATATCCAGACGCGCCTGCGCTTGAGCAACCAGTCGTATTTTCTTTTTTTCGGAATCGACTTTAACAAAAGGCGCCAACAAATAATTGTTCGGCATTCTTAAAGAAAATCCCGCATCGCAGGACAAGCCTTTTTTGGCAAGAGCTTTTTTCATGATTTTATCAATCGTTCCTGTCTGCGTATGGCACGTACAAACAAAGTAAACAAAGGGATTTTTCACGTTTTCAAATTGAACGCGATCAATAAAATCAAAGACGATTTTCGGCGCGGACCACGCATAAATCGGAAAGACAAATCCGATTTTTTCATCTTCGTCCAATTTGTATTCCGTTTTGGCTTGAGGGATAAAGACGGCTTTGTCTTTTAGCCGGTGAGCCAGTTCTTCGGCCACCCATTTCGAATTTCCCGTTCCTGAAAAATAAAAAATCATTTTTCCGCCTTCATTAAAATTTTTTCGATTTCCGCGATGTAAAGCGTGTGATAATCCTTTTCGGGGTACCATTTTTCACGCGCCGCAAGATCAATAAAGCAATCCGGCGACATCTTTTGAGCATACATTTTCTTACACAGCATCACGGCCGTTGCTTCTTCGAAACAAGGCGTTTTGCCGTCATATAAGACCGTCAAGCCCGATTGAGCGATTTTATCTTCGTTTCTGCCGCTGATCGTTCCCATATACGTCAGCATATCCCTGAAACAATCCCCGAAAAACGACAAGGAAAACGTTTCGGCTTTATCGACCAGTTCTTTTGTATAACGTTGCGGACGCAAAACAATGTAAGCGACATTTTTTCCCCACATGACGCCCAGTCCGCCCCAAGACGCCGTCATGGCATTCACTTTTCCGTCACTTTCGGCGCAAACCAACTGCCAGACTTTGCCGATCAAATGAAACGGGCTTTGAATGAATTTATCCGGATTGATTTCATGAAATTCCGACATTTTCTTTTCCTGCTTTTTTAAATTCTGAACCGATATATTATAGCCCCTTTTTATGAAAAGACCATATCTTCAAAAGGCTTTAATCGACAAATCGATTTTGCCTTGCGTTTTAAAACAAAAAAAACAACAATAACAGACAGGTTTCTTTTTTTAGCGGAGATCCGTCATGAAAAAAATATTCACTTTTTTAACGGCTTGCTTTTTAACGGCCTGTTCTGCTTCGACAGAACCCTTGGATAACAGAACTTATCAGCTGCAAAACGCGATGAATAATGCCGAGATCACGATCAGCTTCAATCCCGCTGAGATGAAATACGCCGGAAAATCCGCCGTCAACCGCTATTTCGGCACTTATAAGCTCGAAGGCAACAAATTAACGTTGGGACCGGCAGGCGTTACCATGATGATGGGACCGCAGGAATTGATGCAGGCGGAACAAAACTATCTGCAATCTTTGTCCAAAGTCGTTTCCTATGAACGCAAAGGCGATGAATTGACATTGACAACGTCCGAAGGACAGAAGCTGAGCTTCAAGCAGACGAACGAAACCGAAGAATAAGCTTATTTTGCTTTGAAGAATCAACGGTATCTGGTATAACAGCCGTAATTTCATTGTTTAAAAGAGGAAAATTATGGCTTCATACCAGTATATCTATGTGATGAAAAACCTGTCCAAGACCTATCCGGGGGGCAAGCAGGTGTTGCACAACATCTGGCTGTCTTTCTTTCCGGGAGCGAAGATCGGTGTTTTGGGCGCGAACGGTGCCGGTAAATCGACATTGTTAAAGATCATGGCCGGCATTGAAACCGAATTTAACGGCGAAGCGTGGGCGGCCGAAGGGGCGAGCGTAGGCTATCTGCCTCAGGAACCGCAGTTGGATCCGACAAAGAACGTTATGGAAAACGTCATGGACGGATGCGGTGAAACCCGCGATTTATTAAAGCGTTTTGAAGAACTGTCAATGAAATTCGCCGAAGAAATGACAGACGATGAAATGAACGCTCTGATCGCCGAACAGGCCGAACTGCAAGAAAAGATAGACGCCTGCAACGGTTGGGATCTGGAACGCACGATCGAAATCGCCATGGACGCTTTGCGCTGTCCGCCGGCGGACGCCGATGTGACAAAGCTGTCAGGCGGAGAAAAACGCCGTGTCGCGTTGTGCCGTTTATTGCTTTCAAAGCCGGATTTGTTGCTGTTGGACGAACCGACAAACCATCTGGACGCGGAATCCGTTGCCTGGTTGCAACAACACTTACACGATTATCCCGGAACCGTTGTCATGGTGACGCATGACCGATACTTTTTGGATAACGTGACCGGTTGGATTTTGGAACTCGATCGCGGGGAAGGCATTCCGTATGAAGGCAACTATTCTTCTTGGTTGGAACAAAAGGAAAAACGTCTGGCGCAGGAAGCCAAAGAAGAATCCGCCCGTCAGCGCACGATCAAGCAGGAACTGGAATGGATCCGTCAAAGTCCGCGCGCCCGTCAGGCCAAATCCAAAGCCCGTATTCAGGCTTTTGACGCTTTGGTCAACGAAGCGGACAAACAAACGATCGAAAACGCGCAGATCGTTATTCCGCCCTGCCCGCGTCTGGGAGATCTGGTCATCGAAGCCAAAAACATTTCCAAAGGCTACGGCGATCGCCTGTTGATTGACGATTTAACTTTCAAGTTGCCTCCGGGCGGCATTGTCGGGGTTATCGGTCCGAACGGCGCTGGCAAGACGACTTTGATGCGTATGATTACCGGTCAGGAAACGCCTGATTCGGGAACGTTCCGTATCGGCGACACCGTTGTTTTAGGCTATGTCGATCAAAGCAGAGATGCTTTGGATCCCAACAAGACCGTTTGGGAGGAAATCTCGGGCGGCAATGACGAAGTGACTTTGGGAAAACGCAAAATCCCTTCGCGCGCTTATGTCGGCCAGTTCAACTTCAAAGGGTCGGATCAACAAAAGAAAGTCGGCTTGCTGTCCGGCGGTGAACGCAACCGCGTCCATATGGCCAAGATGTTAAAATCCGGATCGAACGTCATTTTGCTTGACGAACCGACAAACGATTTGGACGTTGATACGTTGCGCGCGTTGGAACAAGCGTTACTGGCGTTTCCGGGTTGCGCGGTCGTCACGTCTCACGACCGTTGGTTTTTGGACCGTATCGCGACCCATATCCTTGCGTTTGAAGGCGACAGCCATGTCGAATGGTTTGAAGGCAACTATGAAGAATACGAAGCCGATAAAAAACGCCGTCTGGGAGCGGAAGCCGATCAGCCGCATCGCGTGAAATACAAGCCTTTGGTCAGAAAATAACACCTAAAAAAAAGCCCTCTTTCGAGGGCTTTTTTTTCATTTATTTATTCTTCAAACTCTTCATCCGTTGAAAACATCGCCTTTTCCATCGCTTCGGATTCTTCGGAAAACAATGTTTTTTCTTCCTGCGGTTCCTGGGTTGTCTCCTCCGGTTCCACAGAATCCTGTTGTACCGGAACGACCGCAATTTCAGAAGATATTTGAGTGCTTGGTTCCGACAAGGTCTGCACGTTCGGATTGGAATGCGAAATCACGTCAGCATTCGCATCCTCCGGCATTTCTTCAAGATTGTCTTCTAAAACAACCCCTTCCACTCCGTCTTCCGTCACGGTTTCTTCCTCAGGAGCCGTTTCTTCAATCGGGATCAGTCTGAACTCTTGCGTTTGTGTGGCGTTCGGATCAATATTTTCCCCGTCTTGTCCGAAAACAACATTCGGTTGAGATTGTTCTTGTTGAGGCTGTTCAACATGAATCACAATTGATTCCGTTTCCTGCGCATCGGAAGAATTGACCATATCGGTTTCGGCATTCACCGATTCCGGATCGACGGGTTTTTCTGCTTCATCCGTTTCGTAAACATTCGTCACCGTTTGTTTTTCTTCGTCCCAGATCAGTTTCAATTTCGGTTGAACGGACTTAACTTCGATCGGATTTTCCAAGAACAGCGGTTCCGGCGCGGGCGGCGTCACCTGATCGCCCTGACATTTGATGACCCAAACGTCATAAACGGCGTGATCCATGGCCGACAATGCCGGAGAAGAGGAGAACATCCATCCCGAAAACAGTTTGAGCTGTCCTTCTTCCTTCTTTTCGACGATTTCAAGGAAAGCGGCGTTTTCAGGCGTTTCTTCGGGCGGATGGGCATAGCAGACACGCGCGTATATGTCCAAAGCTCCGAACGTTGTTTTTTCACCGACATTAACGGTCATCGTGCTTAACCGTCCGGTGACTTTATCCAGACCGCGCAAGACGACCTGTCCGTAAGAAATGTCTTCGGCATACGCCAAAGAAACAGGAACAGATAAAAGCGCACCCAATCCGATGGTTAAAAAAGATTTTTTCATTGGTCTTTTCCCGTAGCTAAAAAGATCACTTCGCTGATAACGTCTTCCAGCGAACGGAAATCTTTTGTTTTTTTAATATTGTCTCCGGCCTTGAGCAGCTCTTTGGATTTTCCCGGTTCCAACTGAACGAACGTGCCGCCCATCAAACCGTCTGTCGTGATCAAGGCGGTTGTGTCAAGCGGCAGTTCAACGCCTTCTTTGACGTTTAAAGTCACCTTTGCCGTATATTCCGGCGTTAAATCCAATCCGACAACGGATCCGACTTTAATGCCGCTGATCCGGATATCGTTACCGCTTTCAAGTCCGCCGGAGCGTGTAAAGACGGCTGTCAGTTCATAACCTTGTTGCGGACGGGCGTCAATTTTACTGGCCGCAAAATGTACAAAGAACACCGCGACCAGAATAACTAAAATTCCTAAAACCGTTTCTATGGGGCTTTTTTTCATATTCGACCTCTGTCAGTTAAGGTGTTTTTTGTTTTTGACGATCGGATTTAGCCATTGAAATGACTTTATCCAACAGATTCATCAGATTCGGAGAATCCTGCGTAAATTCAATAAATCCGCCGTCTTCAAGCATTTCTTCGGATCCGCCGGGCTGCAATTCGATATACTTTGAACCGATCAAGCCGGAAGATTGCACCGCCGCGCCGCTGTCTTCGGGCAACAAGATCTTTTTAGGCAAAGAAAACGTCGCGATGACACCGTAGTAATCATCAAGCTTCAAAGAATCAATTTTTCCGACTTTGATCCCCGCCAGACGGACTTCGTTGCCGACGATCAAACCTTCCGTCTGATTAAAACGGGCGCAAAGCTGATACGTATCGGACACACCGTGCACGCCGGACGAGGCTCCGATCCAATAAAAGACGACCACCGCCGCAAAAAAAGTCAGCGCACCGGCAATCATTTCCTTTGTTTCGGCTTTCATTGATTACACATATTCCACATTTAAAATTTCATACGACTTGCCGCCCTTCGGAGAAGCGACTTCGACACTGTCACCGACCGATTTGCCGATCAAAGCGCGCGCCAACGGCGATTGAATCGAAATCAATCCGTGTTCCAAATCGGCTTCATACTGTCCGACAATTTGATACGTCTGTTCGACTTCGGTATCTTCGTCCATCAGCAAAACAGTTGCCCCGAAGACGACTTTATCCCCTTTCAAAGTCGCCGTATCAATGACTTCGGCACAGGAAACCGCATATTCCAGTTCCTGAATACGGCCTTCAATAAAGCTCTGCTTTTCGCGCGCGGCATGATATTCCGCGTTTTCGGACAGATCCCCGTGCGCACGTGCTTCCGCAATTGCGGCAATAATCGCCGGACGTTCGACAACTTTTAAATTTTTTAATTCTTTTTGCAGGCGTTCCGCCCCTTTTTTCGTCATAGGCACTTTTTGCATTTGGTTAAATCCTTTTAAAAAAACAACAAAAAAACAACTCTTTCAGCCATTTGGCCGAAAAAGCTTTTTTATCGCATCTGTTATCATACAGGTCTTGTTTTTTTTCTTCAAGGATTATCAAAAACATCAGCTTGCCAAAAAACAAAAAACGGTGTTTTATGACAAAAGATTTAATCCGTTGGACTTTAAACTTAAGGAGTAATTTATGTTGCGCGAACAGTTAAAAGCCGCTTTAAAAACGGCGATGATGGAAAAAGACACTCATAAAATTTCGACAATCCGCCTGATTTTGGCGGCAATTAAAGACCGTGACATCGCGTCTCGCGGCACCAGCAAAGACGGCGTCATCACCAATGACGACATTTTGCAACTGTTGCAATCCATGATCAAACAGCGCAAAGACAGTGTCGCTTTATACACCAAGGGCGGACGGCAGGATCTGGTGGACAGCGAACAAAGCGAAATCGAAATCATTCAATCGTTTTTGCCTCAGCAAATGGACGAAACCCAAACAAAAGCCGCCGTTGAAGACGTCATCAAAACGACCGGCGCCGCCGGATTGAAAGACATGGGCAAAGTCATGGCGGCTTTGCGCGAACGTTTTGCCGGACAGATGGATTCCGGACAGGCCTCCGTTATCGTCAAAACGATTCTTGCGGCGAAATAAGAAATCGACATGGCAGGATTACCGCCCTCATTCATTCAGGAAGTTCGCAACCGAACTTCGATTGTTTCCGTTGTCGCGCAGAGCGTCAAGCTCAAACGGCGCGGAAACGAATATTGGGGGTGTTGTCCTTTTCATCATGAAAAAACGCCTTCTTTTTCCGTCAGCGACGAACGGGATTATTACCATTGTTTCGGCTGCGGCGCGCACGGAAATGTTTTCGAATTCATTCAACATACGATGGGAATGTCTTTTCTTGAAGCGGTCGAGTATCTGGCGCGGCAGGCCGGCATGGACATTCCGCGCGCCACGGCGCAGGATTATGAACGCGAACGCAAGAAAAACGGCATCTATGAAGCGTTGGAAACGGCTTGCAAGTTTTTTGAAGGCCAACTTCAAAAGCCTGTCGGCCGACAAGGGTTGTACTATTTGCAAAGACGCGGTCTGAGCGAAGAGATCATCAAGCGGTTCCGTTTAGGTTTTTCCGCCCCCGGAAACGCGTTGAAAGCGCATTTGATCCGCGAAGGATTTAACGAAGAAACTCTTGTTGAAAGCGGCTTGATCATGAAGCCCGACAACGGAGAATCCAGCTATGATTATTTCAGAAACCGCGTCATGTTCCCGATCGCCGACAAACGAGGAAAAGTCATCGCTTTCGGCGGGCGCGTTCTGGACAACGGGGAACCGAAATATTTAAACTCGCCCGATACGCCGGTCTTTTCAAAAGGCGATAATTTGTACGCGTTGCATCTTTCGGGGGAACAAGCCCGAAAAATGCAGGAAATCATCGTTGTCGAAGGCTATATGGACGTGATTGCCATGGCCGCCGCCGGCATTACGCGCGCGGTCGCGCCTTTGGGAACGGCCATGACCGAACGCCAAATTCAATTATTGTGGCGCTACGCCCCCGAACCGTTGTGCTGTTTTGACGGTGACGGCGCCGGACAGCGCGCGGCGACACGCGCCGCCGATCGGGTGTTGCCTTTGCTCAAGCCCGGATACTCTTTGCGTTTCATCACTCTGCCGGACGATCTCGATCCTGACGAGTATATAAAAGAACACGGCAAGTCCTCTTTTGAAAACTTTTTACAAACGCAAAACAGACCGCTGTTTAAACAACTGTGGCAAATGCTGCTGGTCAATCGGTCTTTGGATACGCCGGAACGTAAAGCGAAACTCGGCAAAGATATCGAAGAATGCTTGGAAAAAATCAAAGATCCGGCCGTTAAAAACTTTTACCGTCAGGAATTTAAAACGGCTTTATGGGAAATCACTTCTCCTTATCAGAACAAAAATAAAGAAAAACATACATATTCTTCTTTCGGCAAACGTCCGTTTTCAGAAAAAATCAACCACCCTTCCCTGTATGCGGAACGCGATGAAACGCGTATGCTTTTGGCTTATTTAATGCTTTATCCCGATGTCGGATCCGATTTTTCGGAAGATCTGGCGGAATGGAATACGCCTTCCGAATACCAGAACGAGATGTTGCATATCCTTGTTGATGTTTTGGCTACGGATCCCGACATGACGGCAGATCGTTTAAAAGAATATTTGCAGTCAACGGCTCGGTCTGAATTTTACGACTTTTTGTCAGCAGAAATCGAAATGGTAAACAGAAAAAATCCCCTGCCGCAAGAAGCCCGCTCAAATATCGCTTTGCTGATCAGAGGAATGCGCAGAAAGGCTTTGCGTTCGGAAATACACTCTTTGGCGGAAAAAATCGCCGTCGCTGATGAAAACGAAGCCAAAGAATTATGGGAAAAATATCAGAATTTGTTAAAAGAAGAAAAAGAACTGGCATAAAAGACATCTTCTTCTTATTTAATTATTGACAAATCCATGTCAAAAACATAAAAAGTGCAGAATTGACCGGATTTTTTCCGGGGGTGTTTTGTGCGCGTTTTTCGCAACAGAGGTAAAGGCTATTTTAATGAATACTTCCAGTACCGAAGAAGATATCAATCCGACAGACAACACAGAAGACGCTTTGTTGGATTCTCTCAGTGCGTCGCTTAAAAAACTTTTAAATAAAGGAAAAAGCAGAGGTTATATTACCGTTGACGAATTGAACGGAGCTCTGCCGCCGGAAAAAGAATCCTCAGAACAAATCGAAGACGTCATGGCTATGATTTCCGATATGGGTATCAACTTGATTGAAAACGATGAAGCTGAAGAAGAAACAAATGAGAATGAAGATGATGACGGCTTTAAGCTTGACGAAAATGAAGTCAGCCGGACAGACGATCCCGTCCGTATGTACTTACGCGAAATGGGCGCTGTCGAACTGTTGTCTCGCGAAGGAGAAATAGCGATTGCGAAACGTATTGAAGCCGGTCGTGATTTAATGATCGGCGGATTGTGCGAAAGCGCTTTGACAATAAAAGCGTTAAGCGGTTGGCATAACGCTTTGGTTTCGGGGAAAATGCTGTTGCGCGACATCATTGACTTAGATGCGACTTATGATTCGGACGAAGACGCTTCGGCACTTTCTTTGGCCACGTCATTACCGTCCGCCGCCGTTATGGCCGAAGAAACGTCTTCTTCAGAACCGATCGAAGAAGAAACTTCCGAAGAAGAATATGAAGACGAAGAATATAATGACGAAGAGGATTCCGAAGAAGAATACGACGAATCAGACGAATCGGATGACGACGGCGAAGATGATGAAGAATATGACGATGAAGAAATGGAAGAAGAAACTGAAGAAGGTGCTTCCGATGAAGAAGATACCGCCGAAGAAGAAGACTCTCCGTCCGTTTCTTTGGCTCAGATGGAACAGTCTTTAATGCCGCAGGTGTTGGAACAATTCGATCAAATCTTGTCGATGTATCAAAAGCTGAAAAAAGTTCAGGATCAGCGCTTATCTTGTCTCAAAGCCGCCAAGCCCGTCCCTGCCGCAACAGAAAAAAAATTCGAAAAGATCAAGCAAGAGCTGGTCACTTTAATGGAAGGCGTTCAACTCAATCCCGCTCGCATAGAAATGTTAGTCGATCAATTAAACGATTACAACAAGCGTTTGATGACGTTGGAAGGCAAGATGTTGCGCATGGCGATCAGCTGCCGCATTAAACGCGAAGACTTTTTGGAAGCTTATAAGCAATCGGAATTTGATTCGAATTGGATTCAAAAGACGACCGGAAAAGCGTGGAAGGCGTTTACGGAAAAATACGCTTCCGAAATCGCCGAAATCCAACACGCCGTTTCTTCCATGGCCGAAGAAATCGGTATGCCGATCTTCGAATATCGCCGTATTTGCTCGATGGTCAAAAAAGGCGAACAGGAGTCCAGCCGCGCCAAAAAAGAAATGATTGAAGCCAATTTGCGTTTAGTGATTTCGATTGCGAAGAAATACACAAATCGCGGCTTGCAATTCTTGGATTTAATTCAGGAAGGCAACATCGGTTTGATGAAAGCGGTTGATAAGTTTGAATATCGCCGCGGTTACAAGTTTTCAACATACGCGACCTGGTGGATCCGCCAAGCGATCACCCGTTCGATTGCCGATCAGGCGCGCACGATTCGCATTCCCGTCCATATGATTGAAACAATCAACAAACTGGTTCGCACCAGCCGTCAGATGTTGCATGAAATCGGCCGTGAACCGACACCGGAAGAATTGGCCGAAAAACTGACGATGCCTTTGGAAAAGGTGCGCAAGGTTCTAAAAATCGCCAAAGAACCGATTTCTTTGGAAACGCCTGTCGGTGACGAAGAAGACAGTCATTTAGGCGATTTTATCGAAGACAGAAATGTTGTCCAACCGTTGGATGCGGCGATACAGACCAACTTACGTGCGACTTGCACGGCTGTTTTATCAAGCTTAACGCCCAGAGAAGAACGTGTTTTAAGAATGCGTTTCGGAATCGGCATGAACACGGATCACACATTGGAAGAAGTCGGACAACAATTTTCCGTCACGCGTGAACGTATCCGTCAGATTGAAGCCAAGGCACTGAGGAAACTGAAACATCCGAGCCGTTCAAGGAAATTAAGATCCTTTTTGGATAACGGATAGAACAAAAAAGTCCCTTTTTAAAAAAGGGGCTTTTTTTATATTGAAAAATAAAAAAAGATTGATATTTTATCAAGTGGGTCCATAGCTCAGTTGGTTAGAGCGGGGCGCTCATAACGCCTTGGTCGGGGGTTCAAGTCCCTCTGGACCTACCAAAAAAAAACAAACCTCCCTGAAAAGGGAGGTTTGTTTTTTGGAAGGTTCTGCAAGAACGAACACCCGACCGGAGGGGGCTGAGAAAAAAAACAGTCCGGTGAACTGTTTTTTATCCAAAGACGAAGCTTTGTCCGTTTTCAATGGCGGCAATGATGGCTGAAGAAAAACGTTTGCAAACCCGAGACCGAAGCGAAGTCCCGCGCCTGCAGGCAAGGCTTAGAGAGCTAGAACAAGTCCCTTTTGATCTAATAAAAACTTTTCTTCAGCTCTTTTCAGCGATCAAATTTTTTCATTTAACAAGACCTTTTGCCACCAAAAGCAATCCTGTCCCTCTTTTTCCATTTCAAGCAACATCTATATATATTTTCTGAAAACAAAAAAGAGATATTCTTTCCTTGCTTTGATGACTTTTTTCTCATAAACCGCCCGCACGTTTATTAAAAAAGATGTACGCAACACTCGCCTCCCCTGTTCTTATCCAGTCTCCTTGCGCGAGGAAACAGACAAGTTTTATGTAAATTCCGCTCTGCAGTGCAGAATGATGGCTTTATAAATCCATACCTAAAAGAATCTTACCCTCTTTAAAAAAACATGCTTTTCAAAAATGATGTGGAACTTGTCTATCAACCAATCAAAAAAACAAACTGATTAAAATATTTGGATACCACTATTTTACATCATTCGTTCGGAAGAATTCTCTTGACATTTTTACAAAATAATAACAATATGTGATATACTGAAAAATGTATTTATTATTGCAAGGTTCGTCCTTGCTTTTTTTATGGAAAGATTAAATGACTGTATGTACAACGACAAATAAAGTGTCTTATATCGGCAACGGGATCGCGACAGAGTTTGCGATTCCGTTTCCTTTTCTAGAAAAAAAACATTTAAAAGTATATCAGCTTTTAAATAACATAAAAACTGAAAGAGGGGATTGGACTGTTCAAAACGGCAATTTAATTTTTGAGACGCCCCCTCAAGAAGAAGCGCAAATCATGATTATGCGAATTGTCCCTTTCATACAAGACACGGACTATTGTGAAAATGAGATCCTGGCAGCGGAAACACTGGAACGCAATTTTGATCAATTAACGATGCAAATTCAGCAATTAAAGGAACAAGTCGAGCGTACCGTCATGGTAGATATTTTTGACGACACAAATGCTGAAAGTCTCATACCGAACATCCGTCAGGCGGTGTCAGACTGTACGAATATTTTACAACAGTCTCAAGCCATCAAAGAACAAACAAACAACTTGTTGACAGATGTGATTCAATATACGCAATCCGCCGAAACATCTGCGGAAAATGCCGCGACATCAGAAACAAATACGGCGACAATGCTTTCTGCAAAAGCAAATGTGGGACTCAATAATTTAACACAAAATGGTCGGGATATGATCGTAACGTCACTGATTCCTGATTATGCGAGAGGGATCACTGTAACATCAACGGCTTTAAGCTATAAGGCACCTGCAAACGGACGTTTGTATTTTAACGTGTACGGAGGAATGGGCGGTCGTATCTATAATATTTTTATAGATGATGTTCGCGTTTTTGACAGTCAAATTGTTTCTGCGGGAGAATATCGAAATCAGTTCTTCTATGACATCAAAAAAAACAGTGTCGTCACATGGGCTGTTTCTTCCGCCGTAGCATGTGAAATCAAATTTTTTCCGTTTTAACAAAAAAAGAAGG
>CALXTY010000031.1 GCA_944391535.1 uncultured Alphaproteobacteria bacterium | reverse complement strand
CACCGCGCGCCGATTTGTTCACAACGCATTTATCCGTTTTAAACGGCGAAAAAGTCGGTAAATTCACTTTATCAAACGAGCAGGAAGCTTTAAGCGCGAAAAAGAAAATCGAATCGGCGAATTTTGATGTCGGCGCGATTGAACGCAAAACGGTCAAGCGTTCTCCGGCACCGCCGTTTACGACATCGACTTTGCAACAGGAAGCGGCGCGCAAGCTTTTCTTTTCCGCCAAAAAGACGATGCAGTTGGCGCAACAGCTTTATGAAGGGATCGACATCGGCGGAGAAACGGTCGGTCTGATTACCTACATGAGAACGGACGGTATTCAAATGGCGCAGGAAGCCATTGCGGAATCAAGAGCCGTCATTGCCGAAGACTTTGGCGACACTTATCTGCCCGATCAACCGCGTTATTATAAAAACAACGTCAAGAACGCGCAGGAAGCGCATGAAGCGATCCGTCCGACCTCTTTGCATCGCCGCCCCGATCAAATGGCGCGGTATTTGAACAAAGACATGAAAGCGTTGTACGAACTGATTTACAAGCGCGCTTTGGCTTCGCAAATGCAAAACGCCCAGATCGACAAGATGACGGTTGACTGTCCTTCGCGGGACGGGCAAATCGTTTTGCGGGCAAGCGGACAAACGATCGCTTTTGACGGGTTCTTAAAAGTCTATCGCGAAGGTCTGGACGACACGGACGAAGAAAACAGCACGATCCTGCCGCAAATGACGACAGGCGAACATCTGGATCAAAAAGCCGTCCGCCCCGAACAGCACTTCACTCAGCCGCCGCCGCGCTATTCAGAAGCCAGTCTGGTCAAAAAGCTTGAAGAACTGGGGATCGGACGTCCTTCGACATACGCGTCCATTCTCTCGGTGCTGCAGGACAGAAAATACGTCCGTTTGGAAAAACGCCGCTTTATCCCCGAAGATCGCGGCCGCATCGTGACCGCTTTTATGGAAAATTTCTTTAACAGATACGTTCAATACGACTTTACGGCGGATCTGGAAAATTCCTTGGACGATATTTCCGCCGACAAATTGAATTGGAAAGATTTACTGCACAAGTTCTGGGACAACTTTGACGCTACGGTAAAGACGGTTGAACCGCTGACGATTACGGACATTCTCAACCGGTTGGAAGAAAGCCTGTCCGAACATTTGTTTGCCAAACCCGAAGACAGGATCTGCCCCGAATGCGGTGCGACAAAAGGCGGACGTTTAAGCCTGAAAATCGGTAAATTCGGGGCTTTCATCGGCTGTTCCAATTATCCCGAATGCCGTTACACCCGTCCGTTTGGCGGTCAAACGACAGAAGAAAACGCCGAAGAAGAACCCGATTTAAGAACGTTGGGGACAAACCCCGCAAATGATCAGGAAATTGTTGTCCGCAAAGGACCTTACGGCTGGTACGTTCAGGAAGGCAAAGACGCCCCCAACCCCAAAAAAGGCGAAAAGAAAGAAAAATCGACGACCAGACGCACGTCCCTGCCCCGCAACATGAATCCGGCGGAAATAACGTTGCAAGAAGCTCTGGCGTTGTTGGATCTGCCGCGCACGATCGGCGTTCACCCCGAAACAAATCAGGAAATCCAAGCAGGAATCGGACGGTTCGGCCCGTACTTGAAAATCGGATCGACTTTCAAATCCTTAACGGCCGCCGACAATGTTTTAACCATTACCCTGCCGCGCGCTTTGGAAGTGCTTTCCACGGTCAAAGAAAAGACTCCGCCTCAAGAAATCGGCGCCCACCCCGCGGACGGCAAACCGATCGTTGCCAGTTCCGGCAGGTTCGGGCCGTATATCAAACACGGCAGCGTGATCGCCTCGATTCCCAAAGCGATCCGTGACGAAAACCGTTTGCCGACACTGCAGGAAGCCATCGCTCTGTTAGCGGCCAAAGCGGAAAAGAAACCAAAAGCCGCCGCGAAAAAAACAGCCAAAGCGACAACAAAAACAAAGACGAAAAAGAAAACAACAAAGGCAAAGGCGAAAAAAGAATGAGTAAATCCAAAGCTCCCCTGCCCGGTATGGACGACATTATCGCTTTTTTAAACGATAACCCCGGAAAAGTCGGAAAGCGGGAAATCGCACGCGCTTTTCATATCAAAGGTGACGATCGGGCAAAGCTGAAAGATATGCTCAAAGAACTGAAATCGAGCGGAAAGATTGAAAAATCATCGGGAAAGAAAATGGTTTCAACCGATGCTCTGCCCGAAACGTGTCCGTGTGAAATCACGGGAACGGATTCGGACGGCGAATTAGTTGCCCGTCCTTTAAACTGGGACAAGAAAACGCCGAAGCCTCAAATTCTGATTACCGATTTGGGACGCCTGCGCCCCGCGCCGAAAGAAGGTGATCTGGTCGTTTTAAAATTAACGCCGAAAGGAAAACGGTTCTATCACGGCAAAGTCGTTCGCCGTTTATCCGAAAAGCCGAACCGCGTTGTGGGCTTGTTTGATACGACTTCGGGCAAAGGCGGCCGTATTTTATCGGTTGACCGCCGTCTGCATCAGAATTACATCGTGGATCGGGATCACGCGGGCAAAGCCAGAAACGGAGATGTCGTCATTGCCGAAGTGTTGGATTCCGCTTTCGGATCGACCGCCCGTCATGCCAAAGTCGTTGAAGTGATCGGCCGCGCCGATGCGCCGCGCGCCGCCAGTCTGATCGCTTTGCATTTGCACGGAATTCCCACCGAATTTTCCGAAGAAGCTTTAAAACAAGCCGAAAAATCAAAATTGCCCGACATGAAAAAACGCGCGGATCTGCGGGATATTCCGCTTGTCACGATTGACGGGGAAGACGCGCGGGATTTTGATGACGCCGTTTTCGCCGAACCGGATACGGACAAGAAAAACAAAGACGGTTTTCATCTGATTGTCGCAATTGCCGATGTGGCTTATTTTGTGCGTCCGCATACGGCTTTGGACGATTGCGCGAAAGAACGCGGCAATTCCGTTTACTTTCCCGATCGTTGCGTTCCGATGTTGCCCGAAAAACTGTCGGCCGACTTATGCTCTTTAAAACCGAACGAAGACCGCCCCTGTCTGGCGGCGCATCTGTGGATCAATAAAAACGGCAAACTGATCCGTCATAAGTTCGTTCGCGCGATGATGCGTTCCGCCGCCCGTTTGAATTATCACGAAGTTCAAAAAGTCTTTGACGGCAACTTACCGGAAATGAACAATGATTTGCGCCGTCATTTGTCGGATCTGAAATCCGCTTATCAGGTGCTAGCTCAAGCGCGTCAAAAACGCGGTGCGTTGGAACTGGACGTCATTGAACGCGAAATCGAACTGGACAACAAAGGACAGGTCAGATCGATCACGCCCAGGGAACGACTGGACAGTCATAAAACGGTCGAAGAATTTATGATTTTGGCCAATGTCGCGGCGGCGGAAACATTGGAAGAATATGACGTGCCGGCGATGTACCGCGTTCATGAGGCGCCGAGTGCGGAAAAAGCCGTTGCGTTGCAAAGTTTTCTTGCAACCATCGGGATTAAAGCCGGAAAATTGGGCAAATTACAAAGCGATGATTTAAACAAAATCTTGGATAAAGTGCGCGGAACGCCGCGTGCCGCCATGGTCAACAAACTGGTGTTGCGTTCTCAAAGTCAGGCGCGGTACAGTCCGGAAAATCTGGGGCATTTCGGGTTGGCTTTGGAACGATACGCCCACTTTACGTCTCCGATCAGACGTTACGCCGATCTGTTGGTGCATCGTGGTTTGATTTCCGCTCTAAAGCTCGGCAATGACGGTTTGATTGACGAAGACGGCGATTTAACCGCCGATCTGGAAGATCTGGGCGATCATATTTCCGCCACCGAACGCCGCGCGGCCGCCGCCGAACGCGATGCGGAAGAACGCTATCTGTCCGCTTACCTTAAAGACAGAATCGGCGAACGCTTCGGCGGGGTCATTAACGGTGTCAGCCGCTTCGGTCTTTTTGTCACCGTTGACGATATCGGCGCGGAAGGATTGATTCCGATTTCCTCTTTGCCGAACGATTACTACGTCCATGACGAAGAACGTCATCGTTTGTTCGGTTCTTCCACGGGCAACACGTTCGAACTGGGCGAACACGTCTTTATGACGTTGGCGGAAGCCTCCCCGATCACGGGCGGACTGCTGTTTCATATTTTAACCAATGGACAGAACAAACGCCCCGCGAACAAACCCAAAAAACAAAACAAGCGCAAAAAGGATAAAAAAGGCGCGCGTCGTTCAAAAAGGAAATAATCATGCGCCGTTATTTGCTGGGCAGTCTGCTTTACGCTTTATCCGTTTTTCCGGCTTTGGCCGAAGAAGCAAGCGTTCCCGTTTGGTGGGAATCCGTTTTGGGATACACCCAACTGCCGGTCGGACGCATGCAGGAAACTTTGCAAAAGGCGTGCGAACTGATTACGACAAAATCCTTAAAGCCCGTTATGGCCAGCGAATTGGCGTTTGAAAGCGTCAAGAGCCTTTCGACAATCGATCAAAAGATCAACGTGATGAAAGACGGCAAACGCGTTTTGATTTTGGCGGACGGCAAGATTTTAAAAAGCTTTCGTTCGCCCGAAGACACGGATTGCGCAAACTGGACGCGTTTGATGTTGGCGGCGGCGATCGAAGCCCGTCCGTTTTCCCCGAAAGCGCAACAGGCGGACGCGGAAGAGTTTTTCAATATCTTTTTAAACGCGTCTTTGGGCATTATTGATTCTTATTCCCACTACATCGGACCGGATCCGGCGGAACCGATCAGCTTAAAGAATCCGGCAAGCATCGGTATTTCTTACCGCAGGATCGGGAAATATCTGGAAATCACGGAAATCATACCGGACGGATCGGCGTCTCATTCGGATTTGGCGGTGGCGGACAGGATATCGGCGATTAACGGAAAGGCGGTTAAGGATTTGTCGCGGATCGAAGTCTTAAATCTGTTGCGCGGCGAAGAAGGCAGCGAAGTCTTTTTGACTTTGCGCAAAGACGGCAAGACGCAACAGCGAACGCTGAAGCGCACCAAAGTTTCCGCTTCGCCCGTCACCTATTATTTTGACGAAAAAAACAAAATCATGACGATCAAGATTACGGGCTTTACACCGAAAACCGTGACCGGACTGAAAGCGACTTTACATAAAGCCAAAAACCTGAAAGCCGCCGGATTGATCATTGACTTGCGGTCGAACACGGGCGGTTTGTTAAAGGAAGCTGTTTTAGCGGCGGATCTGTTTTTACCCGAAGATTTGTTAATGATTAAAACAAAAGGACGTATCACGGAAACGGAACAACAATACACCTCCACACCGAAAGAAGACCGTCCTGTTTATCCGATTGTGATTTTGACGGATTCCAAAACGGCTTCGAGTGCGGAATTTTTTGCGGGCGTTTTGCAGGAATATCGTCACGCCGTCATTGTCGGCACGCCGACTTACGGCAAAGGCGTCATTCAGGCCAATGATTCTTTGCCGGACGGCGGCCAGCTTTATTTGACTTGGGCGCAGTTTTATCTGCCTTCGGGCTATTCGCCGCAGACATACGGCATTTATCCGAATATTTGTTCTGCGGGCATAACATTGTTGACTTTAGATAACGTACCTGCGGCACAGACACAATTAAAGCCTTGGCGGACGGGAACAAAGGCGTTCAAACAAAAAGCCTTGAAATTCTGCCCGCCCGAAGTGCGCAAAGACAATCCCGCCGATGATGAAATTGCCAGACAGCTTTTGCTCGATCCGGATCGCTATGTGCGTTCTTTAAGCTATTTTTCGCTTGACTCAGAAAGAAAATAGCGTATTTTTTTGGTATCGTTTTGATTTTTTTTAAGGGAATGATTTGTCATGGCAAAACCCGCAACAATACAGATTAAGCTGGAAAGCACGGAAGGAACGGGATATTTCTATACGACGAAAAAGAACCCGCGCACAAAGACGGAAAAATTACAGCTCAAGAAGTATGATCCGAAAGCGCGCAAGCACGTCGTTTTCAAAGAAACAAAAATGCGTTAATCCGCTGTGTTTGACAGAAAGAAAGCCCGTTTTACGGGCTTTTTTGTTAGGTATGTCAATGAGATTTGTTTCTGTTTTTTTGCTTGTTTTTTATTCTTTTATCCCCCTCGCCTTTGCTCAGGCGGCGGGATTTACCCCGCTGATCGAAGCCGTTAAAAAGAAAACGGCAAACGAATACGTTATCTCCACGCTGATCGAAAAAGGCGCGGACGTCAACGCGCGTGACGAACAGGGACGAAGCGTTTTAATGCTGGCGGCGATGCATAACCCGCACCCTGCCGTCATTTTCATGCTGATCAAACAAGGCGCGCGCGTCAATGCCAGAACGCCCGACAGCGGACAAACCGCTTTGTTTTTCGCCGTTCAATACAATTCAAATCCCGAAGTCGTCATGACTTTGCTGAACAACGGCGCCGATCAAAATATGGAAGACGTCTTCGGTAAAACGGCTTACGACTATATCGACCGCAATCCGAAAATCAAAGGATCCGAAGCGGAATTCCTGTTTGATGACTACATTCCCGAAGAAGAATCATCTGAAACCGAAGCGTCCCGATAAGAAACAATCTGCACCGATACGCCTTTTGCGTCCGTTTCTTTAATTGATCCCATCAGCTTTGCCATCAGTTCACAGGCTTTTAAAACCGTTGCCGATTGATATTCAACGGCTCCGGTCGGCGCGCCGCTCTTATCCAAAACGGGAACGGGCTTGCGTGATACCTCTATGACCTCTTTGACCGTAGAAATCAAATATTGACTCATTTCTTCGGGATTAAAAGATTGATCTTTTTTCGTTTTCTTCCGAACTGCTTTGACTGTTTCTTTTTGTTGCATCATGTTACCTCTTTAAATAATAACATTATGTAATAAATAAAAGATTTTTTCAATCAATTTGTGATTTTTCTTTCAAGCCCCCCTTTTCGGATAAATAAAAATAATTCTCTGGCAATCGGAGACGGAGACTTTTATACTGTCGCCGGAAAACAAAACGGGGGATCAATGCTTTCTTATCAGCATATCTATCATGCCGGCAATCCGGCAGATGTTCACAAGCACGCGTCTTTATGCGTTGTTTTGCAACACCTGACGCAAAAGGACAAGCCGCTGACTTATCTGGAAACGCACGCCGGACGGGGCGTTTATGATCTTTCCTGCGCGGAGGCGTTAAAAACGCGGGAAGCCGAAAAAGGATTCTTAAAGTTAAAGAAACAAAAAGAACTCAAGGATCATATTTACTTTGCGCTGCAGGATCGGATTGAAAAAGAAATCGGCGCGAACATTTATGCGGGCTCCGCTTTTATCGCCGAAGCCCTGTTGCGTGCGAGCGACACTTTGCATTTAATGGAGCTTCATCCGCAGGAATATCAGGCTTTGTATCGCCTGATGCGCTATCCGAACACGCATTTGCACCACAGAGACGGTTACGAAGGCGGATTGGCGCTTTGCCCGCCTCAGCCCAGACGGGGGATTTTGGTCATTGACCCCAGTTACGAAGTGAAAACCGAATATGACAAAGTCGCGAACTTTTTATTAAAGCTGCATAAAAAATGGGCGGAAGGCGTTTTGTTTTTATGGTATCCGGTTTTAAACGAAGCGTTGCACCGCCCGATGGTGGAAAAGCTGTTGACGGCGGGATTCCCGAAGCTTTATCAAAGCGAAATCCGTTTTCCGGACGTCAAGGAAGGCATGATCGGCAGCGGCGTTATTGTGATCAACACGCCCTATCAAAGCGAAAAAGAATTAAACGAAATAAAGAAATGGTTTTAAGTCCCGCTTGACCTATAGCTATAACAAAAAACACAGCTTACTTTTTTTGAAATAAGTCCGCATTGTGGTTCTGTTTATTTTTTTTACACAGGATCGCACCATGGCAAACGAAACGGAAAAGAAATCCTCTTTGGCACATTATGCCGTTTTCATACTTCTTTTTATTTTAGTTGTTTTTTTGGGCTTTGAAGTCGTCAGTCTGAAACGTCAAAAAAGCGAAACGAACGCGCCTGTTCAAAAACAATCGCAGGCCGTTTCCCTGAATGTCGTCCCGCTGAGCGCGCAATCGGTAAACTTAAACAAAAAGTATATCGGTTACATTACGCCCGTTCATTCCGTTTCGGTATTGCCTTTTATCAGCGGGTTTGTGGAAAAGATCTACGTTCAAAACGGCCAGTTCGTCAAAGAGGGACAGCTGTTGATGGTTTTAAAGCAGGACGATTATAAAGCGCAGATCGACCTGGCCAGAGCCGGCGTCATGCAGGCCGAAGCAACATTGGAAAACGCGACCACTTATTATCAGCGCATTCAGGCGGCGGGCAACAAAGCCGTAGCGCAAGCCGATCGGGACAAGGCTCAGGCCGAATACTTATCCGCCAAAGCCGCGCTGGCTCAAGCGCAGGCGCAACTGGCTGTCGCTCAGATCAATTACGACTACACCGTGATCCGCGCGCCGATTTCAGGATTGATCGGCACGATCGAGCCGACAAAAGGCGATTATGTTTCTCCGGCGGGATCACCGTTGATGACCATCATTCAGACGACTCCGATTCAGGTTGTCTTTTCAATTACGGACAAGGATTATATTCAAAGCGTTACCGAAAACGGTTTATCGAATCTGCTTGCCGGAGAAAAAATCAAGCTTCAGCTGGCCAACGGCGAGATTTACCCCGTTTCCGGCGTTTACAAGTATGCCGACAACGCCTTAAACAAACCGACGAACTCGGTGGCGGTGTATGTGAATTTTGATAACAAAGACAATATTTTACTGTCAAATTCCTATGTCACCGTTTATTTGGAAAAAGACTTAAAAGACATTGTCCTCATTGCGCAAAATCAAGTTGATTTAACACCGCAGGGCAACTTTGTGACGGTTGCGAACCAGCAAGGGATCCGGCGGGAAAAAATCGACATTATCGACACCATGGGTTCCGACTATGTCGTCAAAAACACTTTTGGCGCGCAGGACTATCTGGTTAAAGGAAAACCGCCGGTTCTGAAGCCAAATCAGGCGTTCAGACTGAATATCGTTTCCGCAAACGGAGGATAAGCCGAGATGTTTTCTTCATTTTTCATCAAACGTCCCCGTTTTGCCGGCGTCATTTCCATTGTGATGATTTTGTTGGGATTGCTGGCGATTGCCGTTTTGCCGGTTTCCCAATATCCGCAAATCACGCCGCCGCAGATTGTCGTTCAGACGAACTACCCCGGCGCCAACGCGCAGGTTCTGGTCGACACGGTCGCCGTCCCGATCGAAAATCAGATCAACGGTGTCGAAGACATGCTTTATATGTCTTCCACGGCAACGGATACGGGACAATACACCCTGACGATCACGTTTAACATCGGCACCGATCCGGATATCGCGCAGGTCAAAGTCGAAAACAGAATCCAACAGGTCACGTCCCAACTGCCCGACATCGTCAACGAAGAAGGCATTTCCATTAAAACCCAAAGTTCCAATATTCTGGCGATGCTGGTTTTGCGTTCTCCGAATAACACATACACCGATTTGTTTTTAAGCAACTTCGCCTACGAGAACATTCAAAATCCTCTGGCGCGTATTCAGGGGGTCGGCGATGTGACGATCTATTCGCCGCAGTACAGTATGCGCTTGTGGGTGAACACGGAAAAAACGGCCGCTTTGGGGTTGACAAACAATGATATTGTTTCCGCCGTTCAATCTCAGAACACGCAGGCTTCGATCGGGGAAATCGCTCCCGCTCCGACCCCCGACGGCGCAACCGTGATGTTGTCTTTGACGGCCAAAGGACTGCTTGATTCGGTTAAAGATTTTGAAGAAATCATCATTACGACTTCCGAAAACGGCGGCGTGGTGCGATTAAAAGATGTCGCCCGTGTCGAATTAGGCGCCGAAACTTATACCATGAGCGCCTCTTATGACGATTCTCCGGCAATCGTCATGATGCTCAGCCAGACACCGAATTCAAACTCTTTGAACATCATGAAGAATGTCGAAAAAGAAATCGCCGCTTTAAAAGAAGGCTTTCCCGAAGACATCACTTTTGAAATCGCTTACGATTCCACGAAATTCGTCAAGGCCTCGATCCAAAGCATTATCGAAACCTTAGCCATCACTTTTTCTTTGGTCGTTTTAGTCACCTTCGTTTTCCTGCAGCGCATCAAAACAACCCTGATCCCTTTGATCACAATTCCCGTTTCCTTAATCGCGACTTTCGCCGTGATTTACGCTTTGGGCTTTGACATCAACATCTTGACGTTGTTTGCCATGATTCTGGCCATCGGTCTGGTCGTTGACGATGCGATCATTGTGGTGGAACGTGTCGAATATCTGATGGCCTTTGAAAACATGAACGCTTATGACGCTTCAATCAAAGCCATGCAGCAAATCGGCAGTGCGATCATCGCGACAACGTTTGTGTTGCTGGCGATCTTTATTCCCGTCGGCTTAATGGCCGGCATTACGGGAAAGATCTATCAGCAGTTCGCCGTCACGATTGCCACCGCTGTCGTTTTTTCGGCGTTCAACGCGTTGACGCTCAGTCCCGCTTTGTGCGCAATCTTCTTAAAAGACGAAAAAAATCAGGAAGCCACGGGCTTTTTCAAACTGTTTAATGACGTGATCGACTTTTTTAAAGAAAAATACACGGACGTTGTGGGCTTTTTATCAAAAGGACTGCTTTTAACGACTTTAATTGTTTTGGGCGCTTTGGGAATTGCGGGATTCGGGTTTGACAAGACGCCCACTTCCTTTTTGCCCGAAGAAGATCAGGGATTGATTTTGGCGAACTTTCAGTTGCCCAGCACGACCCCGATCAAAGAAACCGAAAAATTTTTAAAGAAAGCCAGTCAGAAAATCCTTGGCACGAAAGGAGTCAAATTTTTTATCGGTGTCGCGGGATACAGTATGCTCAGCGCGTCCGGAGAAAACATCGCTCTTGGCGTGGTCGGTCTGGAAGACTGGTCGAAACGCACGTCAAAAGAGCTTTCCATTGAAGCTTTAACGGCACGCTTAAGCAAAGAATTTGCCGACAATACCGAAGCGCAAACCGACTTTTTCGCTTTGCCTTCGATTCCCGGTGTCGGTAAAAGCAGCGGTCTGTCTTTGGAATTGCTGGCAACGGATATGTCAAAGACGCCGGAAGAACTCTATCAGGCCATGGGCGAATTTTTAATGCACCTGAACCGTTCGCCGGAACTGTCTTACGCTTTCAGCACGTTCACCGTCAATTCGCCCAGTCTGTATCTCGACATCGACAGAACGAAACTGGAATCCTTTCACATTCCGGTCGGCACGCTGTTTTCAACGTTGCAAAGTTCTTTGGGATCGACCTACATCAACAACATCACGTTAAACGGTCAAGTCAACCGCGTCATTTTACAAGCGGACGCGCCTTACCGCAAAAGCCTGAAAGACGTTGAAAACATGTACGTCAAATCAACGACCGGAGACCTTGTTCAGATTAAAAGCTTTGCCGGTGTCCGTACGATTACCGCGCCCAAGATCATCTATCGTTTCAACCAATACACCGAAGCTTCGATCATTGCCCAGGCCGCTTCGGGCGTCAGCACGGGCAGCGCGATCGGCGCCGTTGAAAAAATCGCAGACGAGCTGTTGCCAAAAGGCTTTAACATCGCCTGGACGGGGCTCAGCCTGCAGGAAGTCGAAGCGGCGGGACTGGCTGTTTTTCTGATCATACTGGCTTTGATCTTTTGCTATTTGTTTTTGGTGGCGTTGTATGAAAGCTGGCTGTTGGCGTTTTCCGTCATGTTCTCGACCGTTTTTGCAGTATTGGGTGCTTTGGCGGGACTGTATCTGACCGGCCAGCCGCTGAGTATTTACGCGCAACTGGGGTTGGTCATGCTGATCGGTCTTGCGGCCAAGAACGCGATTTTAATTGTCGAATTCACGAAATCGTACCGCGATAACGGCGCCAGTATTCTGGAAGCTTCCCAAAAAGGAGCGGCGGAACGTTTCCGCGCGGTTTTAATGACGGCGTTGACGTTCATCTTGGGCGTTTTTCCGATGATTGTCGCCAAAGGCGCCGGAGCCGCAAGCCAGATCGCGATCGGTACCAGCGTCTTTTTCGGTATGATCGCGGCAACGTTTGTGGGGATCTTTTTTATTCCGTCTTTGTTTGCCTTATTCGAAACGATCAAAGAAAAATTTTCAAACGGAGGCAGCCATGAATAAAAAAGCTTTGTCTTTCATTTCATTGTTTCTCTTCGGCTGTACGCTGGGTCCCGACTATAAACGTCCGGACACCGTTTCCGATCAGGAAATCAAAGACTCTTTGTCCATTATCGAAAACAACGACACAAGCATTGACGCAAACTGGTATCAGGCTTTCGGAGATCAACGACTAAACAGCTTGATCGAACAATCCTTAACGGACAGTCCGAACGTCAAGATCGCTTTGGAAAAACTGCGTCAAGCGCGTTTAAATCTGGACATACAAGGCGTTCAATACTACCCGACACTGGATTTAAGCGCGGGATACACCAAAGTCAACCCGTCCAAGAACACGACCTTTGCTTTTAAAGAAAGCTATTATCAGGCGGGGCTGGACGTTTCATGGGAACTTGACATTTGGGGCGCCGGACGAAGAGCAACGGAAAACGCGCGCGCTTTGGCCGAAGCCGCGGCGGCCGATCTGGACAACGTCCGCATTTCCCTAAAAGCCGAAGTCATCAACAACTACATCAGCTTACGCCAAGCGCAAGAACAACTGCGTTTATTGTACAAGACTCTGAATTTACAGAAAAAAATAACACTCTTAGCCAAAGATAAAGCCGACAGCGGTCTGATCAGCCAATCGGATCTCAGCCAAATTCAATACAGCGAAGAAACGATCAAATCTCAAATTCCCGATCTTGAAACGGCCGTTAGCACTTATAAAAACAATTTGACCTTGCTCAGCGGCAAACTGCCCGAACAACTGAACTCTTTGTTGGACGACACCTCAAACAACATTATCCGGAAAGCCTATCGCTACGATCTGAAAGCTTTATATGAAATTCCCGCCGGCACGATCCGCGTTCGTCCGGACGTCCGACAGGCGGAACAAAACCTGATCGCTCAAAACGCTCTGATCGGCAAAGCGACCGCCGCTTTATATCCGAATATTTCTTTAAACGCTTTGTTCGGTTTTCAGGCGGATCATTTGCCGAAACTGCCGAACCATAAAAGCGACACGTTTTCCTTGACCCCCGGTTTAACGCTTCCGCTGTTTCATTGGGGGGCTTTAATGAATCAGGTCAAGCTTGAAAAATCGGCGACCCAACAGGCTTCTTACGTTTATCAGGAAACCGTTTTAAACGCCGCGACCGAAATCAAGAACGCCATGATTTCGGTGTCCAGACAAGCCGAAAAAAACGCGGCAACTCGACAAGCTTTGTCAAAGATGGAGGATATTTCGGCGTTAACGTTGGCTCAATATGAATCCGGACTGATTTCTTTAAGTCAAACATTAAGCGTCTTGCAAAACCTGACAAAGGCTCAGACCGATCTGGCGGCCGGCAACGGAGCCGTTTATCAGGCGATTGTAGGATTTTACAAAGCTCTGGGCGTTTAAGCCAAAGGATCGTATTCTTTATAATCTCTGACGGAACGCAGATAAGGAGCTTCCTGAATTTTTCTGTTTTGCTTAATCCCCAAAGCCAAATAACGAAAAGCGTCCGCGGCATGACTGGTCCAGTCGTGCAAAGGCTTGGGCTGAAAATCTTTTCTGGTATCGTCCCACGCCCGCTGATATTGCCGCAACGCTTCCAATCCTTTTTGACACTTTTCTTTATCGAAACGACATTTCGGCAACAACAACCTCACCGCCGCGATCCCCGTTTCCACGCCGGCTCGCGGCAAGACGCGGCCTCTGACACCCAATCCCGCCAGAATATCCAGGCGGCTTTTCCCGCTCGAAAGTTCATGCACTTGAATGTCATGCGGAAAAATGTTGTCGTTGGTGTAAACGTAAGGCTTTTCCTTCAGGACCTTGACATAATGATCCAAACCGACCCCGCTTGCTTCGTAATAATCAACGATCAAGACTTCCGCGCCGCTGATCTGATAAAACCAGATGGCCGTACTGTCTCCGACCCCCAAATCCCAAGCCGTCGTGACAGGTAAAGCCGGATCATAGGGAACGGAACCGATCCTGCCGTCATTTTCCAACTCGTTCAACAAAGCGCCGTAGTAACTGCCTTTTAAAGCGGCGTCAAAAGAACAATAAAACTCCTGTTCGATAATGCTGTCTTCCATGCCCGCTTTTCGTTCCGCTTCGACAGCGGCCAAAGGAATCGCTTTCGTTTCGGAAACCCCCAGCTTTTCAACAAACCAACCGTCCGTTTTATCGGCCATATCAAACAGCTTCAATCCGTGATTTCGCCCGCGCGGCGTGTAAATAAACAAAGCCCACCCGTCATTTTCCGCCAAAATCGGACGAATGAAATCCCACGCCGCCGGATCGGCAATCGAATATTCCGAAAAAACAACGCCGACCGGATTGGCGCCGACCAACGAATTGTAATTGTCCGATCCGACACACTGCCAGATCGACCCGTTCAACAATTCGATTTTCATTTCCTGAGAATTTACCGATTTGCGCAACGCTTTCGGGAACACCTGATCAATCACGCGCCTGCCCTGCTTGTCAATCGCGTCCCAAACGACTTTGCGCGCCTGCGTTTGCAACGGCAGCATGTGCCAATAAACGCCCACGCGCTGCATTGCCGCGACCGCCGTCCAATTCAAAGACAAACTGTCTTTTCCCGCGCGCCTGTGCCATACCGCCACCGCCCTTTTTCCGCCGTTTTCCAAATAATGCCATAGATTCATCTGATATTTTCTGGGTTTCCATTTATAAGGAATTTTAATTTTCACCATATTTTTTTCCCGCACAAAAAAACCCTCAAAGCAAAGCTTTGAAGGCTGTAAACACAATAAAATCACAATACGTTATTTTCATCTTAGGAGATGTTCTCCTTTCGGCTTAAACTATCACAGTATCTTACAATCCTAACTTTATTTTAGAGTTGTATGATGCAATATAGCTATGCTTCGGTGGCGGGGTTACAATTTGTAACATAAAA
>CALXTY010000030.1 GCA_944391535.1 uncultured Alphaproteobacteria bacterium | reverse complement strand
ACGGGGCCGCCAACACTTCCCCATCAGGCTATACCACCACGTGCTTCGATTCTGCGTTGGAATTCGACACCGGCCAAAGGATGATCCGATCCGAAATCGGCGGGCGTGACATCGACCAGCAGCGCGCTGTTGGCGTTGGTTTTGTTGCGGGCGTATTCGCTCATGCCGTTTGTGACGAGCCGACCGGCTTCCGAAGCCGCCGCAACGACCGTTCCGCCCGGACACATGCAAAACGTGTAAAGCGAACGCCCGTTTTCCATATGCACGGCAAGCTTGTAATCGGCCGCGCCCAGAATGCGGCGAGGCTTGACGACACCGTACTGGCTTTTGTTGATAAAGCGTTGCGGGTGTTCGATGCGCGCGCCGATCGAAAAGGGCTTTTGGATCATTTGCAGCCCTTTGTTATAGAGCATTTCAAAAGTGTCTCGGGCGCTGTGGCCGATGGCCAAAATGACGCTGTCGACCGCGATTTCTTCGATTTCGCCTTCGGCGTTGACGACTTTAACGCCGATCAGGCGACCGTCTTTTAAGATCAGGTCGATCAGACGGGTTTCAAAACGATATTCTCCGCCCAGATTTAAAATCTTGCGGCGCAGATTGCCGACCATATAAGACAGATTGTCCGTCCCGATATGAGGCTTTCCCAAATACAGGATTTCTTCAGGGGCTCCCGCCCAGACAAATTCTTCCAGAACTCTTTGCGTCCAGCAGTCTTTTTTAATGCCGGTCGTCAGCTTGCCGTCCGAAAAAGCCCCCGCGCCGCCTTCGCCGAACTGGACGTTTGAATTTTCGTTTAATTCTCCGGTTTCCCAGAAAAGTTTCACGTCTTTGCGCCGCTTGGACACGGTCTTGCCTCGCTCGATTAAAATCGGATTGGCTCCGGCGCGCGCCAAAGCCAGCCCCGCCATCATGCCCGCGGGCCCCGTGCCGATAATCACGGGACGCAAAGCCTTTGTCGGACGCCAGCTGAGCTGCTGATATTGTTCCTGCGGCGCCATGACCGCCACGTCCTTATAAGGACATTCGGCAACGGCTTGGTTTTCGTCATCGCCGAGAATCACGTCAAACACATATTGAACGGTGATGTTTTCCTTTTTGCGCGCGTCAATCGACTTTTTGGCGATACGGAAAAAAAGAATGTTCTTAAATCCGGTTAATTCTTCGACATAAGTCCTGAAATCTTCGGGAACGTCTTTGGGGTGAAACTTTACATTTGAAATTCTGATCACTGATAAAATCCTTTAATCTTTTTTTGGGTCGAGATCCGCCGTGCAATGCGGGCACTTGACGGCCTGAACGGGAATATCGGAACAACAGAAAGGACACTGTTTTGTTTTTTCTTCTTTTTTAGTGCCGGCGTCAAACTTTTCCTGCAAGGTGTTCATCGCTTTGATCAGCAGGAAAACGGCAAAAGCCACAATGACAAAACTGATGACGGTATTGATGAAAAAACCGATGTTCAGCGTGACGGCTCCGGCGGCTTTTGCGGCGTCCGGCGAAGCGTAAGGTGCGGCGGGATTACCGTCTTTGAGAACAAAGAACAGGTTGGAAAAATTCAATTTTCCCGAAAGCAGCCCCAGAGGCGGCATCATGATGTCTTTGACCAAAGAATCCACGATTTTTGTAAAAGCCGATCCGATAATGATACCGACGGCCATATCCATGACGTTGCCGCGCAAGGCGAATTTTTTAAATTCGGAAAGAATGTTTTTAAGCATCTCGACACTTTCTTAAAACAACCTGAACAGATCTGAATAAGCGAAAGAAACCCCGATTGTCAAGTTTGAACCGGCGGATCGGGCTTGTCTGGATTTCGCGTGGCGATAAGACAAGTAAGGCCCCAAAGACAAAGTTTTGGCGATTTTAACGTCCATTCTGGCGTTGAGACTCAAGTCGTATTCGAGATCCGTTCCGACATACCGGCTGAAAGAAAAATATTTTCTGTAGTATCCGTCCGTTGAAAATTTCACGTCGTTATCGGAGTACGCTTCGAATCTCCAGCCGATTTCGCCTGCGGATTTGGTCACGTGTTGCGGATAGGTCATGTCGTATTCCGCGACCCCCGCGACATAAAGGTCTTTAATGAAAACGCCTTCAAACAGTTTCAGACCGGCTTTGGAACGCAGGACTTTCATTCTGGGGGCGTCTTCGTTGGCCGTGAACTCCGTTTGATATTCGGCGTTGACCATGGGGCCGAAGTTGATTTTTTTGAATTTAAAGAGCTTATGCGCATAATCCGAAGACAGGAGAATCTTATCCGCCGTTTAATTGGTTTCTGTCGGTTCGTTGACGGGTTTGACTTTTGTTTCGCCGTATTCGGCGTAAACGGAATTGTTCCAGCGCAGATTGTTTCGGTTATATTCCAACACGAAATCAAAGACGCCTTTGACGACCGTTTGGCTGTCAGAGCTGAGCTGAGTGACGGGAGAGTCCTGATATTCCGCCGAATTGGATATGTTTGTGGAAGACAGTTCCAGCCCGATTCTTCTGAAGTTGGCGTTTAAAACGGGGGGATCGCCTTCCTGCGCCATTGTCGGAAAAGCAAAAAGGATCGAACACAGACAAACGATTTTTCTTAGAAACATTTTTTTCTCCGTCAGCAGGGAAACATTTGTACTCTTCCCGAAAAGTCAGTGCAAGGCGCGAGAAAAAGAATTTGCACTTTTTAATAATAATAATATATTTATTGCAGAGTTTTCTGACGCCGAAGGTTTTGCTGAGGCATAAGAAAGGATACCTATGACGACCAGAGTGGCTTTAATCGGCATTGTTGTTGAAAATCCGGATTCCGTAATGCGTTTGAATACGCTGTTGCACGAATACAGCGCATACATTATCGGACGCATGGGGATTCCGTATCACAAGCGGGAAATCAGCATCATCAGTGTTGCGTTGGACGCGCCGCAGGATATCATCAGCGCTTTGTCGGGCAAGCTGGGGCAGTTGGACGGTATATCGACAAAAACGATTTATTCGAAATAACCGCTGAGGGGGAAGGGGATTCCTGACCCGAAAGGAGAAAAAGTAATGTATAATCCCAAGTCTTTAAAGGCCGAAGAATTTATCAACCATGACGAGATCATGGACACGTTGGCTTATGCCGAACAGAACAAACACAATGCCGAACTGATCGACCGGATCATTGAAAAAGCGAAACTTTGGAAAGGGTTGGATCACAGGGAAGCTTCCGTTTTGCTGGCGTGCGATCTGCCCGACAGAAACGAACAGATTTTCAAACTGGCGGAACAGCTCAAGAAGGACTTTTACGGCAACCGCATCGTATTATTTGCGCCGTTGTATTTATCGAACTATTGCGTTAACGGGTGCGTTTATTGCCCGTATCACGCCAAGAACAAACACATTCCGCGCAAGAAACTGACGCAGGAACAGATCAGGGCGGAAGTCATCGCGTTGCAGGACATGGGACACAAGCGTCTGGCTTTGGAAGCCGGAGAAGACCCCGTCAACAACCCGATCGAGTATATTTTGGAAAGCATTCAGACGATTTATTCGATCAAGCACAAGAACGGCGCCATTCGCCGCGTCAATGTTAATATTGCGGCGACAACGGTCGAGAATTACCGTAAATTGAAAGACGCCGGTATCGGGACGTATATTCTGTTTCAGGAAACATACAACAAAGAATCTTACGAAAGACTGCATCCGACCGGACCGAAACACAATTACGCCTATCATACCGAAGCGATGGATCGCGCGATGCAGGGCGGCATAGACGATGTCGGTCTGGGCGTTTTGTACGGATTGGAAAATTACGCTTACGAATTTGCGGGATTGCTGATGCATGCGGAACATTTGGAAGCCGTTCACGGTGTCGGCCCTCACACGATTTCAGTGCCGCGCATTTGTCCGGCGGACGATATCGATCCGAGTTCGTTCAAAGACGCTTTGCCGGACGATATTTTCGCAAAGATCATCGCGTGTATTCGCGTGTCGACCCCGTACACGGGCATGATCATTTCCACGCGTGAAAGCCAGCGTATGCGCGAACGGGCGTTGCATTTGGGGATTTCCCAGATCAGCGGGGCGTCTTCGACGTCTGTCGGGGGGTACGTTGTTCGTGAAACGGAAACGGCGCAGTTTGACCGTGCGGACACGCGCACGTTGGACGAAGTCATCAAATGGCTGATGGATATGGGATACATTCCGAGCTTTTGCACGGCGTGCTATCGTGCGGGGCGCACGGGCGACCGGTTTATGGATTTGTGCAAATCCAAACAGATTTTGAACTGCTGCCACCCGAACGCTTTGATGACGCTGAAAGAGTATCTGGAAGATTACGCGTCCCCCGAAACGAAGAAAGTGGGATATGAGTTGATTCAACGCGAACTTGGCAATATCACCAATCCGAAAGTCCGCGCGGTGTGCGAAGATCATTTGGAACATATCGCTTCGGGCGAAAGGGATTTCAGGTTTTAAGTTTTTTTGTTGAAAATGTAATGGCATAATCGTTCTTCATATAATAAACTGAAACAAAGGTTTATTTATGAAAGGACAGTTCATTGTTTACATTGGACATCAACGGTCAAACCGTTACGACACAAGAAGATAAAACTCTGCTTTCTTTATTAAGGGACGACTTGCACTTAACGGCGGCGAAGGACGGCTGTTCCCAAGGCGTGTGCGGAACGTGCACGATTGTTGTTGACGGCAAGGCGGTCAAGGCCTGCGTTCAGAAAGTATCGAAGTTTGTGGGCAAAAAGATCATTACGGTCGAAGGGCTGACACCGCGTGAAAAAGCCGTTTATGAACATTGCTTTGCGGAAGCGGGCGCCGTTCAGTGCGGTTTTTGCATACCGGGCATGGTCATGTGCGCCAAAGCGTTGATTGACGCCAATCCGACCCCTTCGCCCGAAGACGTCAAGAAAGCCATTCGCGCCAACATCTGCCGTTGTACGGGGTATAAGAAGATCGAGGAAGCCATTTTAATGGCGGCGGAATATTTCCGTGAAAACAAACCGATTCCCGCCGATCCCGAAAGTTTGGGGCTGTCGCAAAGGTTTAAACGTCTTGATGCGGCGGAAAAAGTCAACGGGACGGGACTTTACGCGGACGATCTGACTTTTCCCGATATGCTGTACGCCAAAGCGGTGCGTTCGAAATATCCGCGCGCTTTGGTCAGGAAAATCGATGTGTCCAAAGCCGTTGCCCACCCCGATTGCGTGCGCGTTTTGACCGCGAAAGACGTGCCGTTTAACAAACACGGTCATATCTTTACGGATTGGGACGTCATGATCGCCGAGGGCGACATCACCCGCTACGTGGGCGATGCGGTCGCTTTGGTCGCGGTGACCAGAAAAGAGGTGTTGGACGAAGTCGTCAATCTGGTTGAAGTCGATTTTGAAGAATTGCCCGCCGTAACGACAATCGAAGCGGCTTTGGCGCCCGATGCGCCGAAACTGCATGAAAACGGCAACATCATGTCGCGCGCCGAATTAAAACGGGGCAACGCGGACGAAGCGATCAAAAACGCGAAATACGTTGTCACGCAAAAGTATTCGACACCGTTGCAGGATCACGCTTTTATGGAACCCGAATGCGCGGTGGCCGTTCCCGAAGGCGATGACGCTTTGACGGTTTACACGGGATCTCAGTCCATTTATGACGATCAGCGCGAAATCGCGGCGATGCTGAAGCTTCCTGCCGAAAAGGTTCATGTGCATTCTCAGCTGGTCGGCGGCGGCTTTGGCGGCAAGGAAGACATGAGCGTGCAACATCACGCCGCTTTGATGGCGTGGGTGACCAAAAAGCCGGTCAAGGTGAAGTTTTCACGTCAGGAAAGTCTGGATTATCACCCCAAACGCCACCCGATGGAACTGGAAATCACGACGGCTTGCGATGAAAACGGGATTTTAACCGCTTTGAAAGGAAAAGTTTACACCGATACGGGTGCTTACGCGTCTTTGGGCGCGCCTGTTTTGCACAGGACGTGCACGCACGCGGCGGGACCGTATCATTTCCATAATGTCGATATCGAAGGAACGGCGGTTTACACGAATAACGTTGTCGCGGGGGCTTTTCGCGGCTTCGGGGTGACGCAAAGCTGCTTTGCGATGGAAAACAATTTAAATCTTTTGGCGGAAAAAGTCGGTATTACTCCGTGGGAAATCCGTTACAGAAACGCGATCCGTCCGGGGCAGGAACTGCCGAACGGGCAAATCGCCGATCAAAGCGTGACGTTGGCGCAATGTCTGGAAGCGGTTAAAGACGTTTACGAGTCTTCGCCTTATGCGGGGATTGCGTGCGGGTTTAAAAACTCGGGCGTGGGCATGGGGCTGAACGATGTCGGGCGCTGCCTGTTGTCCGTTGAAGACGGAAAAGTGCATATCCGTACTTCCGCCGCCTGTATCGGGCAGGGGTTGGCAACGGTGTGCGCGACGATTGTTTGCACGCAGACGGGATTGTCGCCCGCAAGCGTGATCCATGAAGCCCCCGACACGAAACGGACGCCGAACGCGGGCACGACAACGGCTTCGCGTCAGACGGTACTGACCGGAGAAGCCACCAGACAGGCCGCGGAAATGTTGAAAGCCGAACTGGACGCGGGCAAGACGCTGGCGGATCTGGAAGGGCGTGAATTTTTCGCCGAATACGCGCCGCCGACGGACGCTTTGGGATCGGATAAAAAGAACCCCGTCAGCCATGTGACGTACGGTTACGGCGTGCAGGTGGTCGTTTTGGACGAAACGGGCAAAGTGCAAAAAGTCGTTGCCGCTTACGATGTCGGAACGCCTGTCAACATTCAGGCGGTCGAAGGACAGATCGAAGGCGGGATCGTGATGGGACTGGGCTTTGCTTTGACCGAAGATTTCCGCACGGAAAACGGTTATCCGAAAGAAAAGCTGGGGACTTTGGGCTTGATGCGTTCCACCGATGTGCCGCAGATGCAGGTGATTTTGTGTGAATCCGAAACCAAGAACCCGATGGCGTTCGGGGCGAAAGGGTGCGGCGAACTGGCGGCCATTCCGACGGCGCCGGCGTGTTCTCATGCGTATTATCGGTTGGACGGTAAATTCAGGACGTCTTTGCCTTTACAGGAAACATTTTATAAGAAACCGAAAAAGAACGTTTAAAAAAAAGCTTCCGATGAAAATCGGAAGCTTTTTAGCTTTACGATCCCGCCCGTAATATCATATGATCTTTTTTGCAACCGATAGGTCGGTTGCGGAGTGTCGAAGCTCCTCTAAAACAATATAATCCGCCCTTTTTACGAGGGAGCCGGAGAAATAAGCACACCTGTGTCGAATAATCCGGACTGAGTTTTAGCAGTTTCGAACTCCCTCACCTTGGGCGCACGCTTAAGGTGAGTTTGTTTTTTTAACAAAGTAAGGAGTGGAACAAATGGCAAAAGCGCATACGCCGACAGATTTTAAATATCATCTGGCAGACATGATCAGGCGGGAACGTCTGCAACACGGTTTTAATACGATAGAAGAATTGTCCGAAGCCAGCGGAGTGGGGACGGATCAACTGATGTTATTGGAAATAGGCAAAATTCCCGACCGGAAGGTTATTTTCCGATTGGCACGTTTTTATAAAAAGCGTGTTCGGATCAGTTTCGTATAAATAGAGCTTTACTCTGTTCTTGAATTTATTTTATCATCACTTTTGCAACCGATAGGTCGGTTGCGGAGTGTCGAAGCTCCTCAATATGGGAAAAAATCCTGCCCTTTTTACGAGGGAGCCGGAGAAATAAGCACACCTGTGTCGAATAATCCGGACTGAATTGATGCAGTTTCGAACTCCCTCACCTTGGGCGCACGCTTAAGGTGAGTTTGTTTTTTAACAAAGTAAGGAGTGGAACAAATGGCAAAAGCACATACGCCCGTAGATTTTAAATATCATCTTTCAGAAATGTTCAGGCGGGAACGTCTGCAACACGGTTTTAATACGATAGAAGAACTGTCCGAAGCCAGCGGAGTGGGGACGGATCAACTGATGTTATTGGAAATAGGCAAAATTCCCGACCGGAAGGTTATTTTCCGATTGGCACGTTTTTATAAAAAGCGTGTTCGGATCAGTTTCGTATAAATAGAGCTTTACTCTGTTCTTGAATTTATTTTATCATCACTTTTGCAACCGATAGGTCGGTTGCGGAGTGTCGAAGCTCCTCAATATGGGAAAAAATCCTGCCCTTTTTACGAGGGAGCCGGAGAAATAAGCACACCTGTGTCGAATAATCCGGACTGAATTGATGCAGTTTCGAACTCCCTCACCTTGGGCGCACGCTTAAGGTGAGTTTGTTTTTTAACAAAGTAAGGAGTGGAACAAATGGCAAAAGCACATACGCCCGTAGATTTTAAATATCATCTTTCGGAAACGTTCAGGCAGGAACGTCTGCAACACGGTTTTAATACGATAGAAGAACTGTCCGAAGCCTGTCATCTTTCAAAATCGGAACTGATGCAGTTGGAAATCGGTAAAATTCCCAGTATGCATATCATTTTCCGTCTGGCTTGTTTTTACAACAAACGCGTCCGGATTTGTCTGGTATAAAAAGAAAGCCCTCTGTTTCCAGAGGGCTTTCCGCTTTATTTATATCAGTAAGCTTAAAATTCTGTTGGCCGCACTGTCGTTTTGACTTTCACGCAGTGTCGCCAGATTTGTATAACCCGCAGACAGGATACTGCACGCCCCTTGTGCCGCCAAAACACTTCCGCTTGCCGTCACCGACCCCATGGCGGCTTCCGCCTTGGCCAAAGCAATATCCCCTTCCGTCATTTGCGTATGATCAATCGATTGTTCCTGCGTGACATAATCGTGTTCGTATTTGTCACCCAACTGTACCTGTAAAGCATACAAAGTATCTTCCGATACCGGTTTTCCGTCCTTTGTCGTAACGTGAATATAGTAGGTACCGCCTTTTTTAACCTGAAATTCCCCACGCATCAGCTGTTCAAACGCTTCGGTTTGATCGCCTTTTCCTTCTTCGTTTGTCGCAATCAACGTCTGACGATTGCTGACATACTGGTAAACTTCAACCTTTAACCCCTGACCTTTAAATTGTTCGATCGCTTTTTCAAAATTTGTCGCCGCATCGTTCAATTCATCGGTGGCCGTTGTTTCCTCATTGTCCTTTTGCTCGTTTGCCGCGGACAGATTGACAGCCGTTAAACGCAATTTTCCCCGAGACGTCACCGTAAAAGAAAACCAGTCTTCCGTTTCGTTTTCGGAAAGAGTGGTAATCATGTTCAATCGGGAATAATTTAAACGGGCTTGTCCCATATCGCGCGCCGTTCTGATCGAATCGGCATATGTGTCCGTCGTTGTTTTTTCCCAAGATTTAACATTTGTCGATGTTGCCGTTGCATTCAGAACCGTTGTCGCCATCGTAAACCTCTTTTTCAGGATTTAGCATTATTAGGAATTCTTCCTATTTTTAAAAGTCTAGCACATTTTTGATCAAAAATCAAAAAGACCGTTAAAACTCGGGCAATGTTTCCGAAAAGTCTTTTTCTTCGGGAGGTTCTTGCGTTTTTTCCTGTTTTTTTGACGAAGGCTTTTTTTTCGGTTTTTCTTCATTCCAGATCACTTCGTAAAGTGTTTGAGGCATATCAATGCCTTTTAACTGAAATTCGCCTAAAGGAACAAAAGTATAATTTTTACCGGCGGCCAATTCTTTGACAACTGACGAAACATAAATCTGATTCTTTCCGGCTTCTCCGCAGACACGCGAAGCGATTTGTACGGTTAAGCCGAACAAATCGTTGTTTTCGACAATCGGTTCGCCGGCGTTTAATCCGATGCGGACTTCCAAAGGAACCGTTGGAGATTCTTTGTTATAAGTGCTGACAGCTTTTTGAACCGCAATCGCGGCGTCAATCGCGTTTGACGCCCACATGAACGAAGCCATAATACCGTCTCCGGTCTGTTTGACTTCTTCGCCGCCGCAAGTGTTTAACGCCTGACGCACAATCGTGTTGTGCCTGTGAATCAGTTGTTGCGCCAACCTGTCACCCAACGTTTGCGTCATGTGTGTCGAAGACACAATATCGGTAAACATAATCGTATAGATACCCGAAGCCACAACGTCTTTTTTTCCCGGATTCAGCCAGTTTGCCATAGTTACTTGAATTAAACTGATTAATTCCGGAGATGATTTGTTGTTGAGGTAAATCTCCATCCCTTTCGCGCCGTTTTCAATGACGGGCAAATATTTCAATTCCATCATATATTCTTCGATTTTATCGTAAAATAATTCGGCCAGATTCGGAGCTCTTCCCAATAATTCCAACAGTCCCGATAACATCGTTCTGTTGTCTTGTTCGCTTAACGATTTAACTCGACACAGTTGCTCGCAGGCGCCGGCCAAAAACAATTCTATTCCAAAGCGGGTATAAGTATTTAATAGCGTGTTCTTTTCTTGTAAAACCCGTAAAATAATGGAAA
This sequence comes from uncultured Alphaproteobacteria bacterium, assembly GCA_944391535.1. Classification (GTDB taxonomy): domain Bacteria; phylum Pseudomonadota; class Alphaproteobacteria; order CAAGCB01; family CAG-977; genus UBA11549. The sequence goes on along the minus strand of CALXTY010000030.1, from coordinate 4,877 downwards.
GAAAGGTTGTCATTTTTAAGTAATCTTTCTCCAATTCCGGAGGTATGACAACGTGACCGGACGTTTCTGATAACACAGAAATATCTTCCTGTTCTTCCTCTTGAGCATCGGATTGGTTTGTTTCTTCTGTTTGTGCCGGTTGAGATTCGGATTCTTCGTTTTGTTCCTGTTCCTGCTCCTGTTCTTGTTCGATTAAAGCTTTTTTCTGTTCTTCTTCCGCCTGTTTTTTGCGTTCATCTTCAGCGGCTTTTTCTTCCTCCTCTTTTTTCTTTTCTTCTTCTTGCGCGATCAGTTTTGCTTCTTCTAACCGTTGACTAAGCGTTTTCCTGCCCATCAATATGTCAAACGCGTCAAAGATCTTTCTGACGAATTTCGAAATGAAAGTGTCGGATTCAAGAGGCTTTTTGTCCCCGATTTCATACAGTTCTCGTTTTGAATATTTAAAATCGTCTTTTGATGACGGATATAAAAGATTCGTGGAGGATTCTTTGTTATCGTCCGATCCCAACAGATTGTCCCAATTCACCCACTTGATCGCCGTCGGAATGGAAATCATCAAGAAGAAAAAAGTAAACATTCCCAAAACAAATTGCCCCGTTATGTCCCGTGGCATAAAACCGATTGAGGACATAACGCGTAAAGCCACCGCCGTAATCATTCCCGCCGTCATCATTGAAAAAATGATGGATAAAAAAATCATGATGACGCCTTCGGTTAAATTGGATTTTTTAGGCGGAATCTGCTTTATGGTTGTCGGAATGATGCTGTTTTCATAAGGAGATGTCTTACGCGGTTGCGGTTTTGGAATTTCGCTAAGATAAACCATGGCTTCCAAAAAAGTCTGCGTATTTAAATCGTATGTTTCTCGAACGACTTTTGTTGGTCTACGTTCGTTTTTTTCTATGTTTTTCGCATACTCAATCGCTTTGGATCGTTGTTCCGAAGGATAACGGCCCAACAAATCCCAAGCATTGTTCTGATAGACATAGACTTCGTAATGAACGATACCGGACACAGATTTTTCCATAAAAAACGTTTTCTTTATATTAAAAGAGCTTTGATAAAAAAAACAGTAAAAATTTGATATATTTATAAAAAGTTTTATTTTCGTGGACGAGCGATAAAAAAACGACCTCCATTTTTATGGAAGCCGTTTTCTTAAATTTTTTGCAAAAATTATTTTTTGCTTGTGAATGCAGCAAAACGTTTGTTGTATTTTGCCAACTGACCACCGCTGTCAACCAAACGATACACGCCTGTCCAAGCCGGATGAGCCAACGGGTCAATATCCAAACGAATCGTATCGCCTTCCTTGCCCATTGTGGAACGGGTCTTGAATTCTGTCCCGTCTGTCATAACCACGGTGATTTCATGGTAATTCGGGTGAATATCTTTTTTCATAATTTCAGCTCCAGACAATCAATAAGTTTTTTCTCTATACTCTATATGCTTCGCTTTTTCAAGACTATTTACCGGAAAAAAGCAAAAAATTATCTTTCGGTCAATTTGAATTCAATTCTGCGATTTTTACGTCGTGCGGCTTCAGTGTTTCTTTTATCAATCGGTTGATGTTGCCCGAAACCGGCCGCAACCAAATAACGAGGAGGGACGCCCTGCTCGATTAAATATTGGACAACGGCAATCGCGCGATTCGCCGATAACTGCCAGTTCGAAGAATAAAGCTCGTTATGAATCGGCACATTGTCCGTATGTCCGTCAACACGCAACACCCATGGAATTTTCGAAGGAATCTTTTTTTGCAGTTCTTTTAGCGTCCGGGCTAAGATGTTTAATTGTTTCTTTCCTTTGTCTTCCAAAAAAGCCGATCCGCTTTTGAAAAACAATTCCGATTGAAAAACAAAGCGATCTCCTTCGATTCGAAAATCATCCCGATCTTTTAACACTTTGCGCAACGTTCCGAAAAATTCCGAACGATAAGAGGATAACTCCGACGCTTTCGCCGCCAAAGCCCTGTTCAACTTTTTGCCCAAGTCCGCTATCTGCGCTTTTTGTTTTTTGTCTTTTTCCTCCGCCTGATCCAATAGAGCGCTTAATTTTTCAAGCTCTTTGGTTAATTTTTCCGTTTGTGCGGTTAAAACGGCCAAATGCGCTTTTGCTTCTTGGGAAATTTTCTGCTCCTCTTTTATTCGGGCGCTTTTCTGAGACGTTTCGTTTTCCAATTCCCGCTTGCGTAACGTCAAAGCTTTGATATCGGCTTCCAGTAAGGCTATTTGCGCCAACGTTTTTGTCTGTTCGTCTTTTAATCCGGTTATTTCTTCCGAAAGCTTTTGGGCTTCTTCCCTCTGATTCCTTAGCTTTTCCGTTAAACCCTGATTGATTTGTTGTTGTGTTGATAACTCGAAAGCCAGATTTTCCAAGTGCCTGTTGAGTTGATCTATTTCCGAATTTTTTGTATCCAGATTCCGACCCATAAAAAAATGAGCAAGCACAAACAAAAGCAAGAAAAATAAAACGACAATCAACAATGTCGACAACGCGTCAACAAAGCTGGGCCAGAAGTTGTATTCGTTTGTCGGTCTGAAACGGCGCATGAACGTTATTTATCCTGTCCCGAAATCGTTCGAACGAGGAGCTTGAAAGAATCACGAACCTCTCGCAACAAAGTTTCCTGACGGGCTTCGGATCTTTTGTCGATCTGATTGACGTTATGATCGATGCGACTGATAAAACGCAACATATCCATATCCGTTTGAATACGTTCCTGCGCTTTTGTTTCTGTTTTTTGCAGTTGAGAACGAATGTCCGACAGGCTTTCGACGACTTGTTCCAATAACGCGTTGGCATAGGCGCCGTTCGAAGTGACGGATTCGTCCGATTGACTGCCCACGGCGGAGGAATAACGCGTCAAAGAAGCCAAATGTTCGTCCAATCCGTTATAAAAGTTGTTTTGAGCTCTTCCCGCCTGCAAATCCAAAAAGCCGACAATCAAAGCGCCGGATAATCCCAGTAAGGACGATGAAAACGCCGTCCCCATACCGGATAAAGGCATTTCCAAGCTGTTTTTGATCGTGTTAAAAGCTTGTGTCGCTTCTTCTCCCGAAACATTCAAAGACCGGATCACATCGGCAACCGCGCTGACAGTCGCCATTAATCCCCAAAAGGTTCCCAACAACCCTAAAAAAGTGGACAGTCCGATCAGATATTTCGAAATATCGCGGCTTTCTTCCAAGCGCATACCGACGGAATCCAAAATTGTTCTGGCGATTGTCGGAGACAGTACTGCATTTCCTTTGGCCTGATTGTTTTTTAAAACCAACGCTAACGGAGACAGCAGACGTAATTTTTCCAGATCGGACGGTAATAATGGCAAAACGGGTGATTTGATCCACCGGATTTCACGGTATAAAGCAAAAACTGAATGAAAATTCAATCCGACACCGAAAAGGAAAACCAATATGATCAAGCCGTTTAAAGCCGGATTTGTCCAAAAAGCGTTTTCCAATGCGGGAAACAGTACGGCGCAAGCCCCTGCGACTAAAAAAATGAATAGAAACATACGCATGACATAGCGGTTAGGCAGTTCCATCGTGTTCCCCTTTATTTATCCTCAACCAGAATATCTGTTCTGTCCGGCATCTTTGATCCGGCTCCCTTTTGTCCGAAAGAACGCATTTCTATACGCAGACTGTGTATACCTTTTTGCGTTAAATAAGACCGGATCATTAAAGCTCGACGTAAAGCGTATTGGCGTTCTTTTCCCGGTTCCGCCGGATCCGCTCCGCTGTATGAATATAAAAGAAGGCGTTTGTTCTTGTTTTTTTTCAACAGTTGTGCCACAGAATCCAAAGCTGTTTGCATTTCGTCGGTTAAGTGACTGGATTTTTTTTCAAAAACAAAAATCTGTATAAGTTCCGCTTTTTGTTCCACAGCTTTTCTGGTCGCGGAATTTTCGGGAATTTCTTTGCTTAATAAAGCAGAACGTTCTGCAGGGGTGAGCTTGCCGGAAACATAAAAAACAGAAAATTTCACCGGCTGTGAAACGGTCTGTTTCTTTGCCTTTGGTTCAGGCTTTCCCGACAACAGCGTCTTTGGCGCGAAAAAATCGGATTTCGTCGCTGTATCCTTTATTACAGCGGGATCAATTGCCTCGACCGATTTCGGTTCTTCGCTTTGGGGGGATGTCATCGGAAGCGAATTTATTTTTTCTTCGTCTTTTTTTTCTTCTTCCTCTTTCTTTTGCTTTTGACGTTTCATTCGCTCTTGTTCTAAAAAATGTTTTGAAATTTTCGGCTCGGTTAAAATATCTGAAACTGTTTCTTGCGGTTCTATTGTTTCTTCCGCAGGTTTCACATTGTTGTCCGCCGCTATGATTTTGACTTTAGGCACTGGATTTGCCCGCGGCTTTAAGCGATCATGTTCATCTTTTTTCGCGGTTTCTTTGACGCGATATTTTTCCGTAGATTTGGGTGATGTCTTTTTTACAACCGGTTTCTTCGGTTTTTTAGGGGGTGTCGCTTTTTTTAATACAGGTTTTTTAACGGCTTGCTGTTTTTGATTTGTTGTTATCCGTTCCCGATCCGTCGGGGCTGTTAAAGGAGTTGCTTGTTCTTTTTTTTCTTCTCCTTCAGAAGAGAGTATGATCGTTTCTTTTGGAATAAAGTCCTCTGTTAAAACGTCCAAATCCACCGTGATTTGAGCAAAAACCGCCTGTGCCGTTATGAAATAAACGGCTAAAAAAACGGCGGTTTTTACTGATAACTTCAAGGGATTAGCTCCTTACTCCTTTTCTGCGGCCGAGATTTGCTTTTTAAAAGTATTAAACAAATCATCGTTTGAAGCAACAATTGATCCGTCCGTTAAAATTTTAAAAGGATCTTCCTCTCCTTTAAACGTGCAGATCCGACCGCCGGCTTCTT
>CALXTY010000029.1 GCA_944391535.1 uncultured Alphaproteobacteria bacterium | reverse complement strand
ACGAACACGTCTATTACCAGAACGAAGTCGTCAAGTCGGTCAACGGGACGGACGTTGAACGGCAGGGGTGTCAGGACGCGGATTTCCCCGTGAACATTTTGCGCTCTTACGCCGAATGTTCCGATGATGTCGTAATGTCGGACTTGACCGCTTATAAGATGTATAAGCCTTATTTCATCGACCAGGGCGAACAGAAGTTCTTGAAAGAATGCACGCGGGACACGGAGCTGTCTTATCCGATCAAGGAAAGTATCGAATGCACGCCGTTGGTCGATACCCAAAACAATACGGTCAAAGAGTTGTCGTATCTGTATTACACGGACGACACCGAACGGGACGTTACCGTTTCCGAGTGTCAGATCAGGGACACGACGCGCACGTTTGATTTGCAGTTTACCTACGACACTTGTTCGTATCGTTTGGACAGCAACGCGGGTATGGCGTATCAGCAGGGCAAATACTTCTTTGAAAAGGACGGACAAAGCGTTGACGTTTCGACGTGTCAGGACAGCGACCTGACGTATCGCGTGGAAAACGAGTTCTGCTCCTATCAGGAAAATATGGAATCAAAGAAGATGTTGCGCTATGAGCGGCAAAAGCTGAACACGATCAACGGTGTCGTCTATATCACCGAATGTCAGCCGGTCAGTCAGACGGACATCATCGAAACGGTCGACGGTTGTGAAACGCTCCATACGGACGACTTCAAAGGCGGGTTCAGCAAGGGGTGGAGCCGGTATTATTACATCGACAAGGACAATCAACAGCACTACATCACACAATGCGCCGTTTCGACAACGACATACGCTCATCAGGCGGTCGTCGAGGATTGGCAGGTGGACTTCAATTCGCTGACGGCGACATCGCTGATCGCGTATTACATCGACTTGCCGAAAGGTCGCGTCAAAATTGCGGATGCGGCGATAACAAAAGACAGCATTACGGTTCCTTTGGCGAAACAGTCGGAGGAAATCGTCGGTTCGGGCGAACTGTCCTATAACGGCTGTTATGAAAACGAGCGTCAGCAAATCAAGACGGGCTATCTGTTGCCGAACGGCAATATGGTTTACAACTACGTTTACATCGCCGAACCGAAAACCCGATACGTCTGCCGCGACGAAACGCAGGACGCGGCGGTCGGCATTTACACGGGTTGGTATAAACAGCGTCCGGGTAAGCTGAAAAGCCACGTTACCTATTACGTTGTCGGCGCGAACACATACCGGCGGACGAAAAGCTATAACACGGTAACGGGACAATACGTCTGTTCCGCCTGGCAACTGATCGGACAAAACGTTTATCCGTATCAATCCGTGTGTCCGAGCGCGGCTTGTTCCGGCCCGGCTTGTCAAGGGGCGCAATATGATTCAGGGAGCGGCACTTGCGTATCGAACACGATACAGCCGAATTTGCCCTGTGGATAATGCGATCGCCTTAAAAAACGCCTTGCGTCCGTTGGAACCGTATCTGGAACTGACGGGAACGAACGAGGTCATTGTCAACCGTGAAAACGAGGTCGTATTGGAAACGGCTTCCGGTTGGGAGTTCGTTCCGGACGGGAACATCACGAAAGAGATGTTCCTGTCCATCGGGCGCATTTTAGCCAACCGCGCCGGAACGGACTTTGACGCGCACCCGTATTTGGGGGCGGAACTGCCGGACGGTCATCGTCTTCATCTGTGTATGGGAACGACGGTCGAAAGCGGGCTTTGCGCCGCCATTCGTCTGAAACGGTCGAGAAAACTGACGATCGACAACTTCCTGACGGAAAAATCCTTTGCGCCAAAGCCGGAAATGTCGTTCGACTTCGACGATATTCCGAACAGCCTGAAACGGCTTGTTCTGGAAAAGCGGAACATTTTGATCAGTGGGGCGACCAGTTCGGGCAAGACGAACCTCTTAAATGTGCTGTTGAAGTATGTGCCTAAAACCGACCGCTTTCTTTCTATGGAAGACGTTCAGGAACTGGACACGAGCCATTTATTGAATACGGTTCACTTTGTTTTACCCGATAACGGGGCGGAAACGGAAATCACGCAAAACGACGTGATCGACGCGATGATGCGTTTGCGTCCCGACCGTATCGCCTGCGGCGAATTGAGAAGCCGGAACACCTGGACGTTGCTTTCTTTGCTGAACAACGGACACGGCGGCTGTATGACGACCATTCACGCCGGTTCGCCGCTTCACGCCATCAGCAAGGTCGTTACGAACGCGATGACCGGCGACAAGTGCGTGGATAAAGACGTTATGGAAAAAATCGTTCGGGATTGTCTGGATTGCGTCATTCAAATCAAAGTGTCCGAAGGCGAACGCTATATCTCGGATATCGCTTTAAGGGGGAAAGACTACTGATGACGCCTTGGTCTGAAACATCTCAAAAACAAAGGAACAGCATTTATACCGGAATCGGATTATCCGTCTTATGCGCGGTTTATTGCCTGATAATCCGGCGGATCGTCGTCGTGAACGGAGAAAGCCGCTTCTTCGATTGTGTGCTTTATGCGTTCAAAGTGGTTATCGGCGGTTCGTTCGACGGGGTTGACGAAACGGCGTTTGCCGTCGGTGTCAGCGGCATTATCCTTTTGCTCCTTGTTATCGGTTGGGGTGTGTTCGCTTTTATATCGGCGGAGGACTCTCCTTATGGAGAAGCGCGGTTTGCGACCGGTTCCGACATCAGGAAAATGGGATTGCTCGATGAGGAAAACGCCTCCGGCATCATCGTCGGAAAAACGGGACAGCGGCTTTTATCCCCGAACTGTCTGCGCCACGGAATCGCTTTGGCTCCGACCAGAAGCGGCAAAACGGCGGGCTTTGTCATTCCGTCCGCCTTATCGTTCAAAGGCTCTTTGATTATCGTCGATCCGAAAGGCGAACTTGAAAAGCTGCTTGCCAAACCGTTGAAGAAAGCGGGCAAGACGGTTTATACGATTGATTGGTCGAACGAGAACTCGAAAGACTCTTGGAATCCGTTGTCGTTAAAAGTGTTCCCGTCCGTGTTTTCCTCTTATTCCGAAGCCGAACGGCAGGCGGAGCGTATCGCCGCGATGCTTGTCGGCCAAAAAGGACAGACGGAAGACCATTGGGAAACAAACGCTAAAAAGCATATCGCGGCGTTGATTTTGTTTGCTGTTTTCCTTGGAGAAAAATCCATTGCAGAATTTGATCCGTCAAATCCCGCTTCCGTTGAAGATTGGGAAGAATATCACGAACCGCATTTATCCCGCGTGTTTCATTTTATCGCAAAAGACGTGAATGTTTCCGCTCTGCTGTCGCCGAATTTTCAAGGATTGAAAACGGTTAAAGAAAACTTGCGCGATTTATTGAAATTTGCTGCGGAATGCGAAGCACCGACCCGCATACTGAACGATCTTGGCTCGTGGTATAACGCACCGGACAATGAAGCCGGTTCACATATGACCACCTTCCTTTCTAAAACTCAACTGTGGCGTTCCGCTTCCGTAGCCGGAGCGACCAGAGAATGTTCTTTTGAATGGCAGGATTTAAGGGATTCCCCCTGTGCCGTCTTCATCAAATTCCCGCAAAGGGACGCTCAATCTTTGGGCGTTCTAACGGCGTTGTTCTTTGAAACATTCTTCGGTTGGGCGTTGGATATACCGAGAAAGCCGTTGGAATGTCCGATTGCCATACTTGCCGACGAGTTCGGAAGCCTGCCTAAAATCAATCTGATGACGGACTTCCTTTCCAAAGGCGCGGGTATGGGCGCGATCATCTGGATCATCGTTCAGGACTTCGCGCAAATCAAATCAACATACGGCGACAAAGGTTTCGACACGATTAAAACGAACTGTTCCTATTTATTGGTTTACGCGCAAAACAACTTCAACACACAAAGGGAACTGTCCCAAATGACGGGAAAGACGACACAGCAAAGAACGGGAGAAAGTCAAAATTCTCGCGGAGAAAAATCCTATTCATTCAACAAAGACGGAGCGGATTTGATTGCCGTTTCCGATTGGGGAACGATCCCGTTCGGGCGGCACATTCTGTTGTGTCAAGGATTTATGACACGCCCCGTTTATTGCGAAACGCCACTTTATTTCAAAGAGAAACGATTTACGGAGAAACTCGATGCCTGAAACGTGCTATTCCTGTCAGATTTTTGATCTGTTCAATCAGAAAACGCAGCACTTTTGCGCCGCATTTTTTGAGGCCGTTATACCTGATCTGAAAAGCGTTTTATCGTATTTGGTTTTAATTTGGTTCGTTTGGCAACTCTGTCAAACGATGATAAACAAAAACGGGAATCTTTCGGAGATATTTGCTCAATTTATCGATTTAAGCATTTCCAGCGTTCTTCTTGAAAGTTTTTCGTGGTGGAAAGGGCTTTTTTTCTGGTTTTACGATTTCGGAATGGAACTGGGAACCCGAATTATCCGCATCACGTCTGAAGGAACGGCTGTTATCCGCGCATCAAGTATCGAAACGCTTTTGCTTTACATCGAAAACAGTTTTACCCCGATTTTGGATAAAATCGGTGTTATTATCAGTGATATATCGTGGACAAACTTGAAAATCTGTTTAGCGACCGTTCCGGTTGCCGTTATTTACTTCCTCTTGTTGTGGCGGATCTTCGCAAGCCTGTTCAACGTGTTTGTTCAAATGTTCGCCATTACTTTACTCTCCCCTGTTTTATGCTGTCTTTTTGTTTTGCCTCCGATGAAAGGTGCGTTTTATTCGGCATTGAAAATGGCATTGACGGGTGGAATGCAAATCGTTCTGTCTTGCGGCACGATCGGAATAGTCCTGACTTATCTGAACAGCCTTAATCTGTTCCAAGACAACAATGTCGCCATGACGGTCGGCACGGTCGGATATATGCAAATGCTTTTTACCGGCGCACTTCTTTGGGGAGCCTACGGCATCATCATCGGCACGCCGCATTCCTTGTTTAATGTCGGAACGACTGCCGCCCCCCAACCGGGTTTTATCTTTCATCGGTTCGCTACCCGGTCGAACGCTGTCTATGGCAAAAGGATTTATCGGTCGATAATTTTTTTCAAGATAGAGGTAAACGATGACGGTATATGGGTATTTAAGGGTGTCAACGGACAAGCAAGACTGCGACAATCAAAAAATCGGTGTGGAGGCTTTGGCGGAAAAACTCGGCGTGCCGATCGAAAGTTGGATAGTTGACGACGGCGTTTCGGGAACGAAAGAACCGCAAAAAAGAAAGCTCGGCAAGCTGTTGCGGAAGATCAAAACGGGCGACGTGATCATCTGTTCCGAACTGTCGCGGCTCGGGCGCAAGTTGTTTATGGTCATTTCGATCCTTGAACACTGTATGAAAATCGGCGCAAAAGTGCTGACCGTTAAAGACGGTTATGAATTAGGCGATAACGTTCAAAGCAAAGTTCTGGCTTTTGCATTCGGACTGGTTGCCGAATTGGAAAGGGAAATGATCAGCAAGCGCACCAAAGAAGCCCTTGCCCGACAAAAAGCACAAGGAAAACGATTAGGCAGACCGAACGGAAGCCGGAATAAAAAGCACGCATTGGACGGGAAAGAAGAACTTTTAAGTCGATTGTTGCGTCAAAAAACACCCAAGCAGGAAATCGCCAAAAAATTGAATATCTGCTATGGAACACTATACAAATTTTTAAAAGAAAGAACCGACCTTAACATTTAAGGTTCCATACATTTCAACATACTATTTCTTACCAAGCCTTTCAATCTCCAATGCTTTAAATCTTGAAAAAAATGGAAGGTTTAATGCGCATAAAACGGTAAAAAGTGGATATCAAGGTTTTCGATAACGTATCGTCCATTCTGAAAAAGGATTTGGAAGTCGAAATCAAGAAAGACTCGCGTCTTTCCGTCGCCGCCGCTTACTTTTCCATATACGCTTTCGAGGCGTTGAAAAAGCAGTTGGAACAGATTAAAGAGTTCCGTTTTATCTTCACTTCCCCGACATTCATTACGGAAAAAACGGCAAAGGAAAAACGGGAGTTTTACATTCCCCGCTTAAACCGTGAAAAAAGCATTTACGGCACGGAGTTTGAGATAAAACTGCGCAACGAGCTGACGCAAAAAGCGATAGCCAAAGAATGTGCCGACTGGATCAGGAAAAGGGCTCGTTTCAAATCAAACAAGACCGGACAAAACATTCCGGGACTGATTGATATAGAACAATCCGACGCGTCAAACACGGCGTATTATCCGATCAATGGCTTTTCGACTGTTGATTTGGGGTGTGAAAAAGGAAACGATTGTTTTTCGATTATCAATCGCTTTGACGCGCCGATCAGCCAAAGTTATCTGCAATGTTTCAATCAAATCTGGAATGATTCGGAACGGTTGCAGGACGTAACCGACGAGATTGTCGAAAACATTGTCAGCGTTTATAACGAGAACAGTCCCGAATTTGTTTATTTCTTCACGCTTTACAACATATTCAACGAGTTCTTGGCGGATTTAAGCGAAGACGTTCTGCCGAACGAAGCCACCGGATTCAAGAACAGCGTTATTTGGAACAAGCTTTTCAATTTCCAGAAAGACGCCGCACTCGCCATCATCAACAAGCTGGAAAAATACAACGGTTGCATCTTGGCGGATTCCGTCGGCTTGGGAAAAACTTTTACCGCTCTGTCCGTCATCAAATATTACGAAAACAGGAACAAGGACGTTTTGGTTCTTTGTCCGAAAAAGCTAAGTGACAACTGGCAGGTTTATAAAGAAAACTATTACAACAATCCTCTGGTCGCCGACAAATTGCGCTACAAGGTTCTGTATCATACGGACTTATCGCGCACACGCGGAGAATCGAACGGCATAAAACTCGACCGTTTGAATTGGGGGAATTTCGACCTTATCGTAATAGATGAATCCCACAACTTCCGCAACGGCGGCCAAACGTATTTGACAGACGCGGGAGAATTAAAGAACAACCGCTTTAACATTCTGCTGGATAAGGTCATACGGCAAGGCGTGAAAACGAAAGTTTTGATGCTGTCGGCAACGCCCGTCAACAATCAGTTTATCGATCTGAAAAACCAGCTGTCTTTGGCTTATGAAGGCAACGCGTCTTTAATCAACGACAAACTCGGCGAAAACAAAAGCATCGATCTTATATTCAGTCAGGCGCAAAAAGCGTTCAACCGTTGGAATATGTTGCCGCCGGAGGAACGGACGACACAGCATTTGCTTGGAATGTTGAGTTTTGATTTCTTCGATTTGCTGGACAGCGTTACGATTGCCAGATCGCGCAAGCATATCGAAAAATACTATGACACGAAGGGAATAGGAAAATTCCCAGAACGTCTGAAACCCATAAACTATCGCCCTCAACTTTGTTTAAAGGAAGACACGGTTTCGTATGCCGAGATTTTCAACGATCTGCTGAAACTGTCCTTATGCGTTTACACGCCGTCCGAGTATATTTTCGGCAGTCAGATCGACAAATATGAAAACCGATACGGGCGAAACGTCAGCAAAGGTGTGTTCTTCCGTCAAAAAGACCGCGAACGCGGAATGTGCCGTCTGATCAGCACGAATTTGATGAAACGTCTGGAAAGTTCCGTTTATTCGTTCAATCAAACCGTATCGCGTATTTTGGGAAAAATCGAAAAGATCATCGATACCATTGAAAAATACGAGCTGAAAAAATTAAACGAACTTGTGATTGAAGACGCTTTCGACGACGGCGACAACGCGGAATTGTCCGACGAAGACGAGGAAGATTCCTTTATCGGCGATAAAGTCCGTATCGCTTTATCGGATATGGATTATCTGTCGTGGAAAAGGGATTTGCAGGCCGATGCCGTCATTTTGCACCAGCTGTTATCTGAAACGGGAAACATCGGGGCGGCCGACGATTACAAACTGCAAACCCTGTTGAACGTCATCGGGGATAAAATCGATCATCCGATCAATGCGAACAATAAAAAGATTCTGATTTTCACGGCGTTTTCAGATACGGCGGAATATCTGTATGAACATGTCGCCCCGTATGTCAAAAACCGTTTCGGACTGGAAACGGCGATCATCAGCGGGTCAATCGACGGGAAAAGCACCGTTAAGGACTTGCCGCACGATATGAATACCGTTTTGACGTGTTTTTCGCCCGTGTCGAAGGAACGTCATTTGTTTCCCGATGCGGCGAAATTAAAAGACATTGATGTTTTAATCGCGACCGACTGCATTTCCGAAGGTCAAAACCTGCAAGACTGCGATTATATGATCAATTTCGATATTCATTGGAATCCGGTGCGCATCATTCAGCGTTTCGGGCGTATCGACCGTATCGGCAGTTTGAACGCGAAAATCCAGCTGGTCAATTTCTGGGCGCATATTGATCTGGACGAATACATCAAACTGAAAGCCCGCGTTGAAAACCGTATGAAGATCGTTTCGATTGCGGCGGACGGCGGAAATGTCATCAATCCCGAAGACGATCCCGATTTGCAGTATCGCAAAAAACAGCTTGAAAAACTGCACGAGGAAGTCGTCGATTTGGAAGATATGGGAACGGGCGTTTCCATTTTGGATTTGGGATTGAACGAGTTCCGGCTGGATTTACTGGAATACGTCAAAGAAAATCCGGACATCGAGAAAAATCCGACGGGAATGAACGCCGTCGTCCATTCTACCCCTGATATGCCGGCAGGCGTGATTTTCATATTAAAAAACATCGACCGCGCCGCGAACATCAACGATATGAACCGTCTGCACCCGTTTTATATGGTGTATTTGAAAAAAGACGGAGAAATCGTCTGCAATCATCTTCAACCGAAGGAATTGCTGGATAAACTGCGCCTGTCGTGCAAAGGGAAATCCTCTCCCGACAAAGAACTTTGCGCCGCGTTCAACCGCCTGACGCACGACGGGCGGAATATGAAACCGTATTCAAAACTGTTGGGCGATGCCATCGCTTCCATCATTTCGGTCAAGGACGAAAGCGAAATCGACAGTCTTTTTTCCGCGGGCGGCACAACCGCGTTGGAAAACAAAATATCGGGCTTGGACGATTTTGAACTGATTTGCTTTTTGGTTGTGGAGGACGAATGTTAGGACTGCCGCAATCGACGGAAGTCAATAAATTCGTTGCGAAGCAAAAATTTTTTGATCGGACGGATTTGTCCCCCGCTGTCAAACAGGCTTTCACGAACGACGTCGAAAAAATCGTTTGGGCGAACAAGATCGCGCCGAAAACAATGAACATATCCGCCGACGGCGATATCGAGGAATTGGAGATTTTTCATATCAAGCTAAAAAACGGCGTATTCAATGAAAAGGTGCTGGAAGCCATAGATAAAGCAATTCCGTATTATATTTTGTTCGTTTTGGAATATAACGGCAAATTCCAACTTTGGCTCGGTTATAAGGAAAAATCTGCAAGCGGCGCAAACAAAACCAATATCGTCCGCTATTTTAACAGCGAATGGCAACGCGAGCCGGATATCGCCTTGCAAGGGAACACGCTGGACAACATCTATGAAAATCTTTTAAGCCGGCTGTCTGACAATCTGATCGATACGGCAAGCGAACAGGACATCAAAACAAAAGTCAACAGAACCGTAGAGCTTCAAAAGCTCGAAAAACAAATTGAAAAACTGACCAGAAAAATGTTGGCGGAGAAGCAATTCAACCGCCAATGCGAATTACGCACTCAAATCAAGAACCTTGAATCGCAAATACAGTCATTAAAAGGAGCCGACAATGGATAAAATGAAGATGGAAACACAAGATAACATATTGAAAAATATAGAAAAATTAAAAGAAATGTTTCCGGAGGTCTTTACAGAGAGCAAAGACGAAAACGGCGAAATCGTCACGGCGGTTGACGCTAAAAAATTGGAGCAGCTTCTTTCAACAAAAGTGATTGAAGGCGATGAAAGCTATGATTTTACCTGGGTCGGTAAAAAACAGGCAATGATCGAGGCGTGCAAACCCATTCGCAAGACGTTGCGTCCGTGCCGGGAGGAATCCGTTGATTGGGAAAACACGCAAAACCTTTATATCGAAGGCGATAATTTAGATGTTCTAAAACTTTTGCAAGAAAGTTATTTGAACAAGGTCAAAATGATATACATCGATCCGCCGTATAATACGGGAAGCGACAGTTTTATATATTCTGATGACTACACAACCGACAAAGACCTTTATGATGAAGAAGTCGGCGCGATAGACGAAAGCGGTTATCATATGTTTAAGAACACGGAAACCAACGGACGTTTCCATTCTTCATGGTGTTCTATGATGTATCCTCGTTTGAAATTGGCCAGAAATCTTCTATCCGAAGACGGTGTGATTTTCATTTCTATTGATGATCACGAAGTGGATAATCTACGCAAATTGTGTGATGAGGTATTTGGTGAAAGTAACTTTTTATATCAATTATCAGTCGTTAACAATTTAAATGGTAATGACAATTCAAGTGGAATGATGGAAACACAAGAATTTTGCCTTATATATGCGAAGGATAAATCTAAAACAATTATAGGGGTTTTACCTTTAGAAGCAGAAGATAGTAGTGATTGGCAAATAGACGAATTTGGATATTGGAAAGTTGGTAGATGCTTGAAAGCAACAGGAATAAATGCTCCGAGAGAAGCAAGACCTAATCTTTTTTTTCCTATATATATAAACGAAGATACTTTAGAGTTTACAGTTGACGAAGAAGTTGGTGCTGGTTGGTACCACCTCATTCCTTTGACGGAAGGAAAAGAAATGAGTTGGTACTGGAGCAAAGAAACATTTAGAAATGATAGCAATGAAGTAATAGTAAAGAAAACAAGCGAAGGATACTCTTTATATAAGAAACAAAGACCGTCATTAGGTGATTTGCCATCAAAACGAGGAAAGACAACTTTTTATAGCGCAAAATATGCAAATGCAAACAGTAATGCGGAAATAAAAAAGTTGTTTGATGGAAAAAAATTATTTGATTATTCAAAATCTACCCAACTGATAAAAGATTTTGTATGCTTGGGAAATGTTTTAAGCAACGAAATTGTTCTTGACTTCTTCTCCGGTTCAGCGACCACAGCTCACGCCGTAATGCAGTTAAACGCCGAAGACGGCGGCAAACGCAAATTTATATTGGTTCAATTACCGGAAGTTTGCGACGAAAAATCCGAAGTCTATAAAGCCGGATATAAAAACATCTGCGAAATCGGCAAAGAGCGCATCCGCCGTGCCGGAAAGAAAATCGTTGAAGAAACCGGTAAAAAAGACCACGACATCGGGTTCCGTGTTTTGAAACTCGATAGCAGTAATATGAAAAATGTTTACTACACGCCCGAAGAATACAATCAAGCGGATTTGATGGATATGGCAAGCAACATCAAAGACGACCGCACGCCGGAAGACTTGTTATACGCTTGTATGCTTGAATGGGGATTGGAACTTTCCCTGCCACATAAAATTCAGACAATAGCCGGATGCACTGTTCATATCGTCAATGACGGGGCTTTGGTCGCGTGCTTCGACAACAAAATATCCGAAGACGCCATCAAACAGATCGCGGGACTGCGCCCTCTCCGTATGGTTTTCCGCGACAGTTGCTTTGCCAACGATGCCGCACGCATAAATGTCGGCGAAATATTCAAATTGAAGTCTCCGAACACGACAATCAAAGTATTATAAGGGGGCGGAACAATGAAATTACGCTTCAAGCATCAGAAATTCCAAGCCGATGCCGCCAAAGCGGTCGTTGACGTTTTTCAGGGACAGCCGAAAAACGAAGGGATCCGCTATTTGATCGATAAAGGCGTCGGTCAATCGGATCAGGGAGAACTCGGCGAAGATTTTACCGGATTTAAAAACGCCAAAGTTTTGTTGGACGAAGACGCCGTTTTGAACAATCTGCAACAGGTTCAACGCGCCAACCTGATTAAACCGTCGGATAATTTGCAAGGACATTATAACCTGACAATAGAAATGGAAACCGGCGTCGGTAAAACCTACACCTACATTAAAACAATGTACGAGCTTAACCAAAAATACGGTTGGAGCAAGTTCATCGTTGTCGTTCCCAGCATTGCCATTCGCGAAGGCGTTTATAAATCCTTTCAAATTACCGAAGACCACTTTGCCGAGGAATACGGCAAGAAAATCCGCTATTTCGTATATAATTCGGCACATCTGAACGAACTTGACCAATTTGCCGGCTCCAACAGCATTTATGTGATGATTATCAATTCGCAGGCGTTTAATGCCAAAGGGAAAGACGCCCGCCGTATTTCTATGAAACTCGATGAGTTCCGTTCCCGCCGCCCGATCGATATTATCGCGAATACAAACCCGATTTTGATTATCGACGAACCGCAATCCGTTGAAGGCGAAGCAACGCGCGAAGGACTAAAAAAATTTAATCCCCTGATGACGTTGCGCTATTCGGCGACTCATAAGAAAGACCGTATTTTCAATATGGTCTATCGTTTGGACGCGATGGAGGCCTATAACAAAAAACTGGTAAAAAAAATCGCAGTCAAAGGTATCAGCGTTTCCGGATCAAGTGGAACGGACGGCTATTTGTATTTGGCAAACCTTAATCTTTCAAACGACAAGGCTCCAACAGCAACTCT
This sequence comes from uncultured Alphaproteobacteria bacterium, assembly GCA_944391535.1. Classification (GTDB taxonomy): domain Bacteria; phylum Pseudomonadota; class Alphaproteobacteria; order CAAGCB01; family CAG-977; genus UBA11549. The sequence continues at coordinate 3,060 of CALXTY010000029.1, read as the reverse complement.
GGAATTTAACACCAAAGGTGTGAACGGCATCAGAAAGACAACACGAATTGTCAACGAGGGTTATAATCTGTATGAACAGTCCGGTAATTTAAACGAGTATCTGGGATATACGGTCAGTCGTATCGACGGGCGCGACAATACAGTCGAGTTCAGAAACGGCGTCAAGATCGAAGTCGGTCAGGTAAGAGGCGATACGCAGGACTCCGATCAAATCCGCCGCATTCAAATCAGGGAAACGATTGAAAGTCATTTGGAACGCGAACGGCAGTTGTTCTATAAAGGGATAAAAGTTCTTTCCCTGTTCTTTATTGATGAAGTGGCAAAATATAAGGAATATGAAGGCAACACAGCTAAAAACGGAATTTACGCCAGAATGTTCGAGGACGAATATCAAAATATTATCGATCATTACGTCGGCGAACTGGGGGACGGCGAATATCTGCGTTATCTGAAAGGTATCGAAGCCCATCAAACTCACGCCGGATATTTTTCCATCGACAAGAAAAGCAATCACTTCATTGACGGCAAAATAGATAAAAAAGAACAAAGTTCAAACGATATTGACGCTTACGACCTGATTATGAAAAACAAGGAACGCCTGCTCGACCGCAAAGAACCGGTGCGTTTCATTTTTTCGCACTCCGCGTTAAAGGAAGGATGGGATAATCCAAACGTATTCCAAATCTGCACTTTGAAACAAAGCGGTGCGGAGGTGCGAAAACGTCAGGAAGTCGGACGGGGATTGCGTTTAGCCGTCAATCAGGACGGCGAACGTATGGACGGTTCCGTTTTGGGCGATGACGTGCATAACATCAACATTTTGACCGTTATTGCCAACGAATCTTATGACGCTTTTGCCAAAGGTTTGCAAACGGAATTGGCGGATGTCATTACCGACAGACCGAAGAAGGTTACGGCGGATTTGTTCAACGGCAAATTCATTCAAGATGCTGACGGAAACAGCGAAGCGATTTCGCCGGATTTAGCCGGAAAAATCTACTTTAATATGGTTAAAAACGACTATGTTAATGAAAACGGAGAGCTGACCGATAAATATTATGCAGACAAAAAAGCCGGAACCATTGTTTTGCCGGAAGAAATAAAAAGCGGCGCGGACAGTATTATCCGCATCCTGGATACGATTTACGATGTCAAGGGTATGATGCCGGAAGATGCCCGTAAAAATGACGTCGATATTAAAATAAATCCGGAAGCCTTGAATAAAAAAGAGTTTCAGGCTCTTTGGAAAAAGATCAATATTAAATCGATTTATGCCGTGGATTTTGAAGGACAAGAGCTGATTGAAAAATCCGTCCGCGCTTTGAACAAAGATTTAAGGGTATCCAAGATCGTTGTGAACATTACGACGGGAACGATGAACGCCATTAAATCAAAGCAGGATTTGTTTGACGGGACGGTCTTTGAAACAAAAGCAAACGCGACAAAAACCGAAAAAATCACATCTGTCGGAACTTCAATTAAATATGACCTTGTCGGTAAAATCGTTGATGGGACGGGACTGACCCGCACAACGATCATAAAGATATTGCAAGGTATGGAAAAAACGGTCTTTGATCAGTTCAAAAGAAATCCCGAAGAATTCATCATCAAGGCCTGCAACATTATCAACGATCAAAAAGCGACGCTTATCATTCAACACATAAGCTATACAAAGATCGACGATGAAGATGTTTACGACACTTCGATTTTTACGGAGCCCTCACTTAAAGGCAGATTCGGCGTCAATGCCATCACTACGGCCAAAAATGTTTACGATCACTTATTGTATGATTCGACAGTGGAAAAGGACTTCGCGGAAAAACTGGAACAAGCGCAAGATGTCGTCGTCTATGTAAAATTACCGAAAGGGTTTTATATTCCCACACCTGTCGGGGATTATAATCCGGATTGGGCGATCGCTTTTAATCAGGATCATATCAAGCACATTTACTTTGTTGCCGAAACGAAAGGCAGTATGTCAACTTTGGATATCAGACCCATAGAACGCGCAAAGATTGACTGTGCAAAAAAGCACTTCAAAGCCATAAGCAACAATGAAGTGAAATATGATATGGTAAGCAATTACAACGAACTGATGACAAAAGTGATGAAGGAATAGGATTACGAAAGCGTTTGCTCAAGGCTTTGCCCTGTTGAAAGATGACCTCTTTCATTAAACAGAATGTGCCCCAACGCTTTCTCCGTCAACTTGACCACTGGTTCATTATCGTATTCTCCGAAGACATTGGCGCGATGATTGGCATACCAAAAAGCCGTCTTGGGCTTTTCCGCATACATTTCCAAAAATAAACTCTCCGCTCTTTCGGGATCGTCAAATCCTTTTGACCACTCCGAAAGAGCTTTCTTCGCTTCGTCGCCGAGTTCATATCGAGGCCGATACATTTTAGATTTAAAACCTAATTTTTCCCGTTCTTTTTCAGCCTGTCGCGCGGCATACCAATGCGGAACCTGTCGCTCTAAAAGAGTCTTTTTATGCGGCTTCAACGGTTTTCGTCCCAAGCTCAAATATCGTTCTTTCCGCCTTGTCGCCTGATAATTCAACCCGTATTTTCTGCCGATTTCAACTTGTCTTTGCCGCATCATATCAAGCTGCGGAAGATCAAATTTCAACCGATGCTCTCCATTCGACATTTTCAATAAAACGTGTGCGTGATTAGCCGATTGATGCGTGTGTATCCCCATATAAAAACGAAAACCGGCCTCCGCAAACGGCTTCATGTATTCCGTCATAAACTCTTCCGTCGTTTCTCGGGATAAATCCGCCCCTTTCGGGAATGATATAATGAAGTGAACCGCCTGGCGTTTCGTTTCGTCTTTATCCAAATCAAAATCCCGTATTGCATTACTTAAATCGTTTGCGTTCCATACGCCGCCCAAATCGTCAATCACTTCGACCGGAGCTTCCAATCCTTCCGAATGTTCTGATATATAGTGCAAAAGATTTGAAACGCTTTTACCGCTTTTTGCATACGAAATTATTTTAAAAACCGCTTCCGATTTTCCCGTGTCGTAACGCTTCCGTTCGGACGGAGAGGAAGG
>CALXTY010000028.1 GCA_944391535.1 uncultured Alphaproteobacteria bacterium | reverse complement strand
AAACAACGGAAATACTTGATGTTCCGGCATTAGCGCCTTTACCTCAAAACGTCGCTCAGACCGCAACGGAAACGACAGTAAAAACCGAAGCCGAAGCGAAAGCCAAGGCGGAAGCCGAAGCGAAGGCTAAGGCGGAAGCCGAAGCGAAGGCTAAGGCGGAAGCCGAAGCGAAGGCCAAAGCGGAAGCCGAAGCGAAGGCCAAGGCGGAAGCCGAAGCGAAGGCCAAAGCGGAAGCCGAAGCGAAGGCCAAAGCGGAAGCCGAAGCAAAGGCCAAGGCGGAAGCCGAAGCGAAGGCTAAGGCGGAAGCCGAAGCGAAGGCCAAGGCGGAAGCCGAAGCGAAGGCTAAGGCGGAAGCCGAAGCGAAGGCTAAGGCGGAAGCGGAAGCGAAGGCCAAGGCGGAAGCTGAAGCGAAGGTCAAGGCGGAAGCCGAAGCGAAGGCTAAGGCGGAAGCCGAAGCGAAGGCTAAGGCGGAAGCCGAAGCGAAGGCCAAGGCGGAAGCGGAAGCGAAGGCTAAGGCGGAAGCGGAAGCGAAGGCCGATCAATTAGATATCATTAAAGAAACCGTCTCCGAACGAACAAATGAATACGGTGAAGTTGAAACTTTCATCTTTATAGAACGGACTCCGAATCCCAATCGCTTTAAAAGAAAAGTCAAAAAAGAACGAGAATTGCAACAAGACTTGATTCGTGTTCCGGTTCCTAAAGAGACAAAGCCCTTTAATCCGGAAACAAAGGCTTCGGGGATAGGATCGACAAAAACTTTAGAAAAAGAACATCTTTTATCCGATGACGATTTGATTAAAGTTCCTTCTCTTCCGTCATCTAGAACAAAGAAAAGCCTTTTAAACGGCGCCGAAAAATCGGTTTCGCCACCCCCTGCACCCGCCGTAATTGAAAGGGTGTTGGAAGATTAACCTTTTCGAATCAAAAGATATGTTGTATACTTTGTGAAAGAGAAAAGAGAACAGGAAGAGTCCGCTTTAGGTGATGCGGAAAAGGCAACAGTACAGATTTTATCACTCTTTCAAAAGGATTTCATGAATGACAAAAAGCGAAATGTTTCAGCGTATTCAACGCGAACTGAAAAGCAATCACGTTGTTTTGTTTATGAAAGGCACTCCCACCCGTCCTCGTTGCGGTTTTTCGGCGGAAGCTTCAAAAAAACTTGAAGAAGCCGGCGTAAAATACAAAAGCATTGATGTTTTTGCCGATCCGGAATTGTTTGACGGCATTCGTCAATACACGAATTACACCCATTTTCCTCAAATGTTCGTTGACGGCAGATTTATCGGAAGCAATGACAACATCTATCGTTTTACGACAGAACAGAAGTTCAAGTAAAAAACTCTTTTTACGTGTAAAAAGCCTCATCAAAAAAATGAGGCTTTTTTTTTATTCTTTTTGCTGATACTGTAAAAAAAGGAGGAAATTTTTTATGGTAAATAAATTTATTTTTGCGCTTATTTTCAGCTTTTTCCCCATTTCTTTATATGCAGAAGGAATCGTTTTACAAGAAGAAGAATGCGAAGAAAAATTATTGGAACTCATTGAAAAATCAAAAAAATATATTGATATATCCGTCTATTCGATTAACAATAAAAAATTGGTTGATGCTATTATTTCGGCGTATGAAAGAGGAGTTAAAATCCGTGTTTTAACAGATAAAGTTCAAGCAGCCGGAAGATCTTCACGCATATGGGAACTTTTAGAAGCGAACATCCCCTTACGCGTGCATACCCACAAACGGATCATGCACACAAAAGTTGCGATCTATGACGGCGTTTCGGTTTCCAGCGGATCTTTCAACTGGACGGAACCCGCCGTTCATAAAAACGAAGAAGTCTGTGATATTTTTATCAATGAACCGCAATATGCGGGTCAGCATCAAAAATTGTTTGATCAACGTTGGCGGGATAACTCTCAGGAAAAATCCGATATATGGTTATTGAAAAAAAAACAGGAAAAAGAAAAAAAAGCTCTCGAAGGAAAACTGAAAAAACAAAAAAAATAATTCCGGCAATGTTGCTCATCACCGGAATCTTCATTAAATAATACGACAGGCTTCGTCAAATTCAAAGCGAGGCAAACGCGGGTATACTTTTTTGCGCGAGCCGTAACCGAGATTACACAAAAAGTTCGATTTAAATGAGGTGTTTTTAAAAAACAGATCGTCAACCATCTGATTGTTAAAACCGCTCATCGGACCGCAATCCAGTCCGAGAGCTCTGGCCGCCATAATCAAATAAGCCCCTTGTAGTGCCGTATTGCGCAAAGCCGTATCCAAAATCAAATCCGGATTGCCTTCATACCACGACCGCGCATCCGCAATGGGAAAAAGTTTGTCAAAGTGCGTGTAAAAGCGCATATCCTCGGCAATGATCGCCGTGACAGGCGCACTCATCGTTTTGGCAATATTTCCCGCATCCAGACACGGCTTCAATTTTTCCTTGGCTTTGTCGGAGACAACAAAAACAATTCTGGCCGGTTGGCAATTCGCCGCCGTCGGCGCCATTTTCGCCAAATCATAAACCTGCTTTAAAGTATTTTCGGAAACTTTTTCGTCCGTCCATTCGGAAAAAGTACGCGCACTGTTAAACAGGACATCCAAATCAGCTTGTGAAATCTTTGACATTCGTTTCTCCTAAAATTCAGTTGCCTTAACAAATTAGATTGATATGATAGTACAACAGTAAAAAGACGGGATTAAATCTGTCTTTATGGACTAAAATAACATTAAGGAATAGACGAATGGAAATGTTTGATGCCGGCGAAGCCAAGCTGTTGATTAACCCGAAAGCCGAACCCGATAAAATCGGCGGTGCTGCTGAAACGATCTTAAACGAAAAAGGATTCCAAGCGGCAAAAACCGAAATTACGACATGGCCCGGATATGCGAAAACGCCGCTGGTCAGTTTAGATAAATATGCTCAAAAGTTGGGTGTAAAAGCCATTTACTACAAAGACGAAAGCACACGCTTCGGCTTGGACAGTTTTAAAGCTTTAGGCGGTGCTTATGCCGTCTGCCGTTTGCTGTTAAACAAAATCAAAGAAGCGACGGGAAAAGAAGCGACCACAAAAGATCTGCTGGCCGGAACCTATAAAGATATCGTCAAAGACATCACCGTTTGTTCCGCAACCGACGGCAATCACGGTCGTTCCGTTGCGTGGGGTGCTCAGATGTTCGGCGCAAAATGCGTGATTTACATTCATGCCGGCGTCAGCGAAGGACGTAAAACGGCCATTGAAAAATATGGCGCGAAAGTGATCCGTTGTCCGGGCAACTATGATGATTCCGTGCATGATTGCGCCGATGACGCCGCGAAAAACGGTTGGTTCGTTATTTCGGACACTTCTTATCCCGGCTATATGGACGTTCCCTGCGACGTGATGCACGGATATACGGTTATGGTTGACGAAGCGTTGGATCAAATTCCGCAACACCCGACCCATACATTTGTTCAAGGCGGCGTCGGCGGATTGGCCGCGGCCGTTTCGACGCGCATGTGCTGTCGTATGCACAAAGATCGTCCGTTGTTTACGGTGGTTGAACCGAAAAACGCCGATTGTCTGTACGCCAGCATTAAAAATGACGAATATACCGTTATCCACGGCGATCTGGAAACGATTATGGCCGGATTGTCTTGCGGAGAACCGTCCTTGTTGGCGTTGGATATTTTAAAAGAATACGCCACGGGCTTTATGACGATTCCAGATACGTTGATCCCTGTCATGATGCGTGATCTGGCAAATAAAGAATGCGCTGACACGCCTGTCGTTTCAGGAGAATCCGGCGTTTCCGGTCTGGCGGGATTGGTCACCGCTTGTGAAAATCCGGAATTCCGCAAAGCTTTAAAATTGGACGAAAACAGCGTCATCATCCTGTTTTCTTCGGAAGGCGCGACAGATCCGGAAATGTATCAGGAAATTGTCGGTAAAACAGCCGCTGAAGTTGTCAAAGGATAATAAAAATCAAAAGAGTCGGTTTATGCCGACTCTTTTTTTATCTTTTCGTAACAAACTCCTGCTATCTTAAAGCAAAACAAACAGGTTAAGTTGAAGAGGTTCAACGTGCGCAAATATTGTCATTCTTCCCTTAAAACAGTCGGTGTAACTGTTCTTGCGGCTTTGATCGCCGCGTGTGCCATGGGTTTGCCGGATCCGTTTACGCAACGCACCATTGTCACACCGAAAGCACCGTCTTCCGTGATTGTCTGCCGTTCTCAACAATGCGCGCCGGCCAGAACAAACATGACACGGGAATTTCTGTACAACAGTCTGCTTAATCTGTTTGATAACAATGTGGATTCAACCGTGCTGATCTGCGATGCCGATCCGAATTCCAGAATGTGCTTTGAAAACTATATCCAGTTTACCATTAAAGCCGGCGTCACACCCGCTACCGTTGTCATCGATTCCGCTAAAATCTTAAGTGTCAAATTACAGAAAAAAGAGCAAATCCTAAATGTCGCTTTAGACTATAATATGCATTTTAATGCGGTTCGTCCGGCGTGTATGAGCTCGGCTAACGCTTTGTTCGTCAAATCTCCGGACTACGTTTTAATGGAAGACACCGGCTATGTCTGCAAATTCACGACAACATCGGATTCCATGATTTCGACCGTATTCGCGATCGACTACGTCGATTTGGATTACGGTGTGATCGGGGCGAATTATTCTTTCGGTGTCGCGGGACCGGCCTATGGCGGCGGAACGGGGTATATGCTGTTGCGTTTTCAAAAGAACGCCTTCCCGTCCGATCCGAAAAAGTTTGTTTTGCCGAAAGGACATCAGGAAACGCCGACCGTACCGACGACGGCTTCCGGAAACGTCAAACAAGAATACGGCGTAAAAACGGACGCTTCCAAACTGGCTCCGGGGCAATACAAAGTAAAACCGTTGCCGTTAAAATAATTGAAGAAAGGCAAAAATCGTGTCCATAAAAACAATCGGCGTTATGACCGGCAACTCTTTAGATGCCGTAGATACCGTTCTGACCGAATTTAACGGTGAACAGATTAAAGATCTGGCCTCTTGTTCCATACGCTATTCGGCAGAACTCAGGAACGACATTCTGCGCTTGCGCGCGCAAATCGCTTCTCATAATTCTGAAACGAATTTCTTGGAAAACAATCCGTTTTTTGAACGCGTTTTAAAAAATTACACTCTATTGGTCGCACAAGCGATCAATACTTTATGCGAACAATCCGGCGTAAATAAAGCCGAAATTGCCGCCATCGGTTGGCACGGACAAACGTGCGACCATTTTCCGCCTTCCATTGCGGCGGGACAACCGCCCTACACGTTACAGATTTCAGATCCGTTACGCTTGGCCGATTTAACCGGCCTGCCCGTCATTTATGATTTCCGTTCCGATGATTTGATGAACGGAGGAGAAGGGGCGCCCTTGGCTCCCGTGCATAACAAACATATCGCTTACGATCTAAAAAACAAAGGTGCCTTCCCCGTCGCTTTTTGCAATGCGGGCAATACCGGCAATATTACGATTATCTCGGAAAAAAGCGATGGAAACGATATCGTCCAAGGTTGGGATGTCGGCCCGTTCAATCATTTTGCCGACATGTTGGTTCGCATGGCCAGAACAGATGAATCTTTCGATCGCGACGGACGTTACGGAAAACAAGGGGAAATTCTGCCGGATCTGTTAGGCGAGTTGTTTAATGCCGTTGCCGTTACAAACGAAGGGAAAAATTTCTATCTTAAGCAACCTCCGAAATCATCGGATCCTTCTTGGTATCGGTTGGACTTGCAAGATGTTCAAAGAGAATACGGTTTTAAAAACACACTTCGCACGATAGAATACCTTTCGGCGTATACATTCTTTCACACCTTGTCCTTTATCGGTCAGGATGTTCAAATGCCGCAAACATTTCTATTGTTCGGCGGCGGTTGGAAAAATCCCCTGATTTTAGAAGATTTCAAACAATTAACCGTCGGAAACGGGGTTGTTTTGCCGCAACATGAAGACGTGTTCGCAAATATCAGACAACGTTTTACGACTGCTCCGGAAGTGGATTTTTCAGATAAATACGGCTATAGCGGCGCGTATATGGAAGCCCGAATCTTTGCCGATATGGCGCGTTGCAGAATTACGGGAGAACCGTTCAGCTTTCCCGAAAACACAGGATGTCGAACGCCGACCGTGGCCGGTCTGTATGTTCTTCCCGACGAACAAAAACCTTATCTGCTGACGGAATTGTTCAATCAATACGGTACGGCGGATCTCGTAAACAACGATTGGTCAAAAAAATACAACCGCGCGGCAAAAGGTTGGCAAACAAGAAACTAATTTCCCGTTTCTTCGGCTTTTTGCAGTAACGTGATGATTTCATCGTTTTCCGCATACGCCAACGCCGTATATCCCAGAGCGTCGCGCATTTTCGGATCGGCTTTATAGTGCAACAACACACGCACCATCAAGACATTTCCTCTTTGCGCCGCCATAATCAACGCGGTGCGGCCTTTGTTATCAACGGCGTTCAGGTTTGCTCCGCCTTTGATCAAAGATGTCAAAGCCGTAAATTCCGGATACTTCTGCGGATCCATGAGCATCCCTAAAATTTGACGGAAATTCTCTGGATCATATTTTTCCCAATGTCCTTTTTCCACCAACAACATCAACGGTGTTTGACCGTTTTTATCCGAAATATTCACTTGTTTTCCCTGTTCAATCAATAGAGGGATCTTTTCAAAATGCTCATTTTGAATTGCAGATAAGACAGCCTTTTGATTAAAAGCGCACGCCGACAAGCAAAACATCAAAATCAAAGCGACACTTTTTCCGATCATCTTTTTCCCTTTCTATTTAATGACAAAACTGTACAAATACGCCGTATTTTTTTTCAGCCAGTTTTCCGCTTTTTTATATTCGGGGCATAAATCGGCAACAACCGCCCAAAAAGCGTCGGAATGATTCATTTCCACAAGATGAGCGACTTCATGAGCGATCACATAATCCGCCACAAACAAAGGAGCCAACCCCAAACGCCACGACAGATTTAAATGACCCGACTTTGAACAGCTGCCCCATCTGGAAACGGTATCGCGAACAGTGATTTTTTTAACGTTCACATGGGCGTGTTCCGCCACTTCCCGAGCCTTTTTTAAGGCATACGCGTAAAATTCCTTTTTAAAAAAATCCTGAACACGACGCGCCAAATGTTCCGGTTGTCCGGACACCCAAATAACGTCTTGATCAAACCAAACCCCTCTTTTGGCCATAGCCGAGTGGTGAATGACGCTTTGGCGTCCTAAAAAAGACAACGGCATACCGTCCTGAAACACACGTTTCTGCGGTAAAAGCGCCAATTGAGCCAGAATCCACTCCGCTTTGCTTTGAGCAAAACGCATTCCCGCCTGCAAAGAAGCCCTGCGCGGTAACACTAAGACAACCTGTCTTGACTTACGGCTGATTTTCAAACGGATATGCTTTGCCTGTGTCCGGCGTTCAATCGTCAAAGGAATATCTTTTCCTTGAACACAAAGCGTCGCCGCCTGTTTGGATATTTCGTTCATAAATCATCCCAATCAACGATGTAGTTTTGAAACTCTTCTTCGGGTTTTGCGGAAACGCACCTGCCCGCCGCGGACATTCCCGCCTGATGCACGCTTAAAGGGGAACCGCTGATCAAAGGATGCCATGCGGGCAAAGGCTTTCCTTCGTCCAACAAACGATAGGCGCACGTCTTGGGCAGCCAATAGCAATACTTCAGATTTTGCGCCGTGATCTGTTTGCATTCCGGCACATAACGGGTACGTTTGTCATAATGACGACACCGGCAAGTCGAACGATCCAACAAACGGCATGCGATATTGGTAAACGCCAATGTGCCGTCGTCTTCAAACACGACTGTCTTCAAGCAACATTTCCCGCAACCGTCGCATAACGATTCCCATTCGTCCGGCGTCATTTCTGATAATTTTTTTGTTTCCCAAAAACGGTTAGGTGTTTTCAAAAGCCTTCTCCCCCGCCTTAAAAAAGAAGGCATCACTTTGAAAGCAACGCCTTTTTTTTATTTTATTTTTTAATTCCCAAACCGATTTTTTTTGCCAACCCCGATCGGCGTTCCGCGTAATTCGGAGCCACCATCGGATAATCCGCCGGCAAATTCCAACGTGTTCTGTATTCGTCCGGCGTCATATTGTAAGCCGTTTTCAAGTGACGTTTCAGCATTTTCAGCTTTTTACCGTCTTCCAAACAAACAATATAATCAGGAAAAACTGATTTTTTAACGGGAACAGCCGGCTGCAAACGTTCCGGTTCGCTTTGTTCAACGTTCACATTGGCCAAAGCGCGATAGACGTCTTGAATTAATTTAGGCAATTCGACCGCCGTCGTTGCGTTGTTCGCAACATGAGAAGAAACGATTTCTGTTGTAAACGCCAACAGATCTTCATTAGAAAAAGATTCCGACATCTTACATTTATCTCCTGATTAAGTGTTATTAGGCTTTTTATAAAATATACTTTTATAAAAAGCAAGTTTTTATCAATAATATTCACTTTTTTTCCAAGAAACAGGCGTCTCCGTAAGAAAAGAATCTGTATTTATTTTGTATTGCGTGTTGGTAAGCCGCTTTCATACAATCAACGCCGCTAAAAGCGCACACCAACATAAATAAAGTCGAACACGGCAAATGGAAATTTGTAAATAAAGCGTCAACCGCTTTAAATTTATACCCCGGCGTAATAAAGATCGACGTTTCCTGATGATACGGATGAACAACCCCGTTTTCATCGGCGGCGCTTTCCAACAAACGCAACGCCGTCGTGCCGATCGAAACGATCCGGCGACCGTTTTGTTTCGCCCGCGTAATCAATTCGGCGTCTTGTTTTGAAATATGGCCGAATTCCGCATGCATGACATGATCTTTTGTATCATCGACTTTGACCGGTAAAAACGTGCCCCCGCCGACGTGCAATGTGATCTTGACGTTTTCAATTCCGCGACGGTCTATTTTTTCCAAAAGATCTTTGGTAAAATGCAGACCGGCCGTCGGCGCCGCCACGGCACCGTCGTGTTTGGCATACACGGTTTGATAATTTCTTTTGTCGTCTTCGTAGCCTTCTTTTTCACGGTGAATGTACGGCGGTAACGGCATAACGCCGTATTTTTCCAACAACGCAAACAGCAAAGACGGATCGGCTAAAAATTCAAGCACGACCGTTCCGCCTTCTCCGCGCCCCAAAACCACGGCCTGCAAAGGATCGGCTTCGGGATCGTTCGGCGGATAAAAGCTGACGATGTCCTTTTCTCGCAAACGTCTGGCGTTTTTTACCAAAGCTTCCCACTGGTTTAAACCGAGCGATTTAAACAATGTCGCTTCGATCGCCGCTTGACCGCGTCTGCCGAACAATCTCGCCGGTATGACTCTGGTGTCATTAAAGACCAACAAATCGTCCGGTCGTAACAAGTCCGCAAAATCGGCGATGTGCTTGTCTTCAAAACGATCGGGCGGACACACATGAAGCAGACCGGCGGATTCTCTTGGTTCCGCCGGCCGGGAAGCTATCCTTTCCTTAGGTAGCTCGAAATCAAAATCAGAAACTAACAAAGCTTTTATAACCGAGGAGAAACAACACCTTCAAACAACGCGTCAAAAGCGTCGTAATCTTCCATCACGTCATGACCCGTAAAGTCCAACACTTCGTATTTTTCGTTCGCCGTATTGTAAACATACAGATCGTCATCGGCGCGTCCCAACAAAACGCAACCTTCCAAATCATCGTTGTATTCGGCAAAGACTTCGTTGGCGGTCACAATATCGTTTAACGTATAATTGCTTTCCGGATCCGTCACCTGATCCGTACTGAAAAATTCAATCCCGTTCCATGCAAAGCCGTTTACTTCTCTTAAAAAGTCGATATAGCCCTGCGGGACGGGCGGCAAACCGATTTCGGCCATGTCTTTCTGGCATTGAGCCAAGTCCTTGCTGGAAGCCGGACGAACAATCATCGCGCCGTCATCATCGGCCAGTTTTTTCAGAATATCTTCAATCATTTCTTTTCCTAAAACAATAATGAACAATTTGCTTTATCTTAAAGGAGAAAATCCCTTTGTTCAACGGTTTTTAACGTCCCCGACGATTTTGAGCCATTTGCACAATCGCCGCGGCATTCAGCTTTTCCCGCGCCTGAGCCGGACGTTTCCAAACCATATCATCGCTCCACGGCAATTTTATTTTCACGCCCGCGTTTAAATCCTGATTCTTAATCTGCGGATCAATGACTTCATGATGCAACTCATCGTGCGGCTTGATCGGCATAATGATCAAGTTCTTAAAGTCATTCGTTCCGCCTCCGTGAATCGGCAGTTTATGATGCACATTAAACCCGTTGACGCTGTATCCTTTGCGCATGGTCGCCAATCCGGCGTCCGAAATCCCCATGGCGCGCAATTCGTTCGGAAAATGTTCCGCAACATATTTCAAAAAGGCGGGACGAACTTCTTTTTTAAACTGTTCGCGCATCGCTTCTCTTTGTTTTTTCGGCGGCGATTTAAACTCGACCTCTTTTAAACGAAAACCGTTGATCACATCAAAGTCAAACTGACCGCGCGCCGCCCGTTCTTTAGACGCCGTACTCGACGAACGGGAATTGTTATACCCGTACTGAGCCGCGCCGGCACTTCTTTTCCCCGAACGTTTCGCATGAATAAATTCTTTTACCATCATAAAAACCCGTATAAAAAAAAGGTGAACTGTTTTCAAATTAGCACACCTTTTTTGACAAATAAAGTTTTTTGTCTATTTTTCAATCATCATCCTTTTGATTTGAATGCCGCTCAAACGGTTCAATGCATCAGTCAATTGATTGATTTTATCTTCGGGAGCCTCCATCACCACCGAGATGATAAAAACCTTGCGCGCGCGATGAGGAACCCCCATACGGGCGATAATGTAGTCTCCGTATTGTGTCAACAAATCGTTGACGGAAGAGGCGGATTGTTCGCGATGAGAAACGACGATGGCGATTTCGGCCAATTTTAATTCGGACATAATCTTCTCCTAACAAAGTGTAACTCTTTATTCAGGATAAGAGAATTTCATAAAAAATCAAAATCATCTTTTGGAGGAAGAAGGCTTATGGCGCAAAGTCTTGTATTTTTCCAGCAAATTTGCAAAAGCCGCCGTCAATCCCTTGGAAATTTCGGGATCTTCCCCCAGACAGTCCAGACAAAACGCGCAGGCTTCCAAGGTTGAAACGCTTTCTTTGCGCGGCTCTTTACGCAACTTGCCGTACAAAGAACGTTTCGGCGGAACCAAAAGAAGACGTTGCGTTTTAAGCAACCACGGATTTCTCCACCACAAAGCCTTTGCCTGGCTCCAAGAACCGTCCAACAGAATAATCCCTTCCAACTTTCCAAGACATTCATCGGCGTTATCCGACAGATTGCCTTTACGGTTCAGCGCATACAGCCCCGAAGCGACAGGCGTTTCGTTCTGCGCCCCCAAATAAAGGACTCCCCATTTTTTAGGATCAACCGTCCGTTTTAAAATCGCGCTCAAACTCGGGCGGGACAACGCGATTTCCAATTGTGAATTTTTCAACATCGAACAAAGAATCCCCGCCGTTCCCAATTCCTTGTCCTGTTCTTGCGGATGTTGAAGAATTAAAACAAAATGACGATTGTCAAAAGGCTCTGCGTTTGTGCAAACGCAGAGCTTTAAAGATTTTCCGCACCTTTCACAGATGCCTTCCCGATCATTCATCAATGGACGCTCACCGGTATCAATTCATTGTCAATCACCAAAGATATAGCCTTATTTTCGTCGTCTGTATAGGCTAATTCTGTTCCTTCGGCGGCGTAAATAAACCACATCTTGCGGTTATTGACGACTTTCTTTTTGATATACGCGACGGAATTCACGCCCAACTTTTCCAAATCGTCGGTCGTTATGTTTTTCTTATCCGTTGTAATCAGCACGACGACCTCCTTTGATGCTGTAACTGATTAAGACTTCTTTTCTATCTTAGCCTTTTCGGATTTTTCAACCTTTTTGTCGTGATCTTTTTTAGAGATCTTGATCTGGCGCACTTTCGTTTCAGGTTCGTTTTGTTCCAAATCAATATGCAACAAACCGTTATCCAAATGCGCGTCAATCACTTCAATCCCGTCGGCTAAAATAAACGAACGCTGGAACTGACGCGCGGCGATGCCACGATACAAATATTGCCGAGCCGGAGCGTTTTCATCTTCGACGTGTTGACCGCGAATGACCAACTGTTTGTCTTCGACTTCTATCGTTAAATCTTCTTCGGCGAAACCGGCGACGGCAATCGTAATCTGTAAATGAGACGGATCTATCTGTTCAATGTTATACGGCGGATAACTTTCGGAATTCTTGGCCGCCCTGTCCAGCATACGTTCAAATGAATCAAAACCCAGCATAAACGGATTGTTCGTTGTTAATAAAGCCATTGTATTTCTCCTTCCTGATGAGCAAATAAACAGCGGGTTCCAAAAGACACCCGTGATCAGGATTTCCCTTGCGGCGTCACCCTGATAAAACGGATATAGTCCGTTTTTGTTTTCTTTCAAGAGGTCGAAAATTATTTTTTTAGCATCGCTAAACGTTCATATCTTTTGACATATTGTTTTGAGCGGCAAAAGGCAAGTTTTCTTTTTTTTCAGATGTTTTGAACAAAGACAACAATATTCCTCCCGCCAACAAAGCAAAAGTAATAATCAAAGAAATACGATCGTCGACTTTGAAGAAGAACTCGGAAACAACGACTTTTATTCCGATCGCCACCAACAAAACGGCACAGGCCGGTTGCAGATAAGAAAAGCGATGCAAGGCGGCAGACAGCAAGAAATAAAGGGAACGCAATCCCAGAACGGCGAACATATCACTGGAATACACGGCAAACGTCTCGTGAGATACCGCCAACATTGCCGGAACGCTGTCAATCGCGAACAAAGCGTCCCCGAATTCAATCAGCAGTAAAGCCAAAAACAACGGTGTCGCATACCATTTCATCTTTCCCGATACGCCATCGCAAGGACGTTTTACAAAAAAACGCTCTCCCTGCAATTCATTGGTCACACGCAGATAACGACGAAAAAAACGCAACATCTTGCTGTTTTCCAAATTAATTGCGGGTTCATCGGAAAAAAGCATTTTTAAGCCCGAATACATCAGGAACACGGCAAAAATCAACAATACGGGATCATATCTGTCCAATATTTCGGCTCCGATCACGAACATGACCCCGCGCAAGACCGCCGCTCCCAGAATCCCCCAAAACAACACGCGATGTTGCAAATGTCGAGGGATCGCCAAATAAGAAAAAACCAACGAAATAACAAAAACGTTATCTATGGACAGCCCCATTTCGACAATATACCCCATAAAGTATTCCGAAGCCATCTGATCACCGAAATACCAATAAATCCACCCGCCGAACAGACAGGCGATTGATGTATATGTCGAAAACAGCAACAAGCTTTTTTTGGCGCTGATTTCCTCCGCTTTTTTTTCCAAAAAGCCCAGATCCAAACACAATATGGCCGAACCGACAGAAAAAAACATCAGCCATATCCAAACGGGTTGGTGCAATACCGTAAAAAACAGAAAATCATGAATCACAGAAAAAAGCTCCGATTAAAAATTGTAACGCAAGCCAAGCAGAATTTTTCGGATCCGCACGTCTTGACGGAAACGTTCTCCGGCAACGGTTTCGGCGGAAAAACGTCCCAGATCCGTATACACATAACCGATATCCAACACAAGATTTTTTGGTAAATCTATTCCCACGCCCGCGGCGGCTTTCCAAGAAAGACGATATTTGATATCACCGATCATCCGATTCCCGTCAAAAACAAAATCCGGCATATCATTGCGCGCGATTCCGACACCCGCACCGACATAAGCAGACACCCCCTTATACGAGAACAAATCGACATACGTTGTTGTCATCGCCGCCAAAGACGGAAAACGGGAACGAGCTTCATTGTCAAGATCTTTCAATCGGTTTCGAGAATATGCGACGGAAAATTCACTGCGCAAAACTTTTGCCCACTTTTGACCGAACCCCAGCTCAACGGCATATCCTTTTTTAACTGTCGGCTGATTGCTGTAAGAATAGCCGACATCAAAACGGGTGTAAAAACCGTCCGTCGCGTTTTCCGCCCGAACAGAATGACAGGTCATCATCAAAAAAGCCAAGACACAAAAAAACTTTTTCATTTTTCCCGCTCCTGTTGTTTTGTTTTCATTTCCGTACGATACGGATCTGCGGCATATGTTCCCAAGATTTTAACTTTTTCAGCAAAGAAGTTTAATTCTTCCAAGGCTTTTTTAAAAGAATCCGCTTCGCCATGAGCGGCGACATCAACCAAAAAACCGGCAGAAGTCAAAAAACGTTCCGGGTCAACGTAACTTTCCAAACGCAAAAGGTCAACCCCGTTTGTTGCAAAACCGCCCAAGCATTTATACAACACGGCAGGTTTGTTTTTAACCCAAAACACAAACGACGTTATAGCCTGATCCGGCTTGACATCTAACGCCGGAGTTGACGACAAAACCCAAAAACGGGTTGTATTTAAAGAAGAATCTTCAATATTTTTTTCAATAATTTTCAATCCATATATTTGAGCCGCCGTTTCGGACGCGATCGCCCCGACATCCGGAAGTCCCGCCAAGGCCACTTCTTTGGCTGCCGTGGCGGTATTACCCGCCGCTTCGGTTTTCACCCCCATTTTTTTTAGAAAAGCGGAACATTGAGAAAGCGCTTGGGCATGAGAACGGACTGTCTTTATTTTTTCCCTGCAGGCAAGAGGAGTCCCCAACAAACAATGATGAATACGCAAAAAGTGTTCTGCGACGACATATAAATCCGTTTTTTTCAGCAAACGATGCATATCCGCGACTCTTCCCGCGGCCGAATTTTCAATCGGTAAAACCGCATAGCTCGCCAACCCGTCGGCAACCGCCGTTAACACGGATTCAAACGTTGCATAAAATTCAACGTCGTTTTGAGGAAAAATTTCCTTTGCCGCCAAATGGGAAAAAGCTCCCGGCATGCCCTGACACGCAATCAATCCCTTTTCTTTTTTGTTCATTTTCCTCCCGAAACTTTTCTTTTTTTTCGAAAAAAATTTTTTTTGTCAAAACTCTTGTGGTCCGTAATTAATATGATATACTCTTTTTATATGGAATTACGCAAGCCGGAAACAAAAAGGATTTTGTGATGACACCTCAAGAAACGACAATCATTCTTCCCAAACAATCTGATCGTTTCTTGCATGAAAAACGTCAAAAATCCAACAAAACCGGAAAAAAGAAAAAGCACGTCCCCGCATCAAAGATGCCTCAAACGTTTTTAGGCGTTTCTTGTAAAAAAATTTCATTTTGTGTCCCGTCAAAAGAAGAACGCATCGCCAGACGTATGGAGTTTGAACAGGAAAAAAGAACGGCTTTCGTTAAATTCTTGGCAGAAACGCAAGAAGAAACCTTGTTGGCGGCGGGTATTACAAAAAAACAAATCGAAGGAATGAAAAACGGTTTGACGCCGCACGGTTTTAACACTCATCACAAACTACCGATTTACGGCGGCGGCACAAACGATTTTTCCAATTTGATCCTGATCCGACGAGAACCTTATCATGATATGATGCATTATCATCTGATCAACCCGCAAATCAGAG
>CALXTY010000027.1 GCA_944391535.1 uncultured Alphaproteobacteria bacterium | reverse complement strand
TCAGGTAAAACCAACTCCCATGGTGTGACGGGCGGTGTGTACAAGGCCCGGGAACGTATTCACCGCGACCTGCTGATCCGCGATTACTAGCGATTCCAACTTCATGGTCCCGAGTTGCAGAGACCAATCCGAACTGAGATGACTTTTCGGGTTCCGCTCACCCTCGCAGGCTCGCCTCCCTCTGTAATCACCATTGTAGCACGTGTGTAGCCCAGCCCGTAAGGGCCATGAGGACTTGACGTCATCCCTACCTTCCTCCGGCTTGTCACCGGCTGTTCCCTTAAAGTTCCCAACTTAATGATGGCAATTAAGGGTAGGGGTTGCGCTCGTTGCGGGACTTAACCCAACATCTCACGACACGAGCTGACGACAGCCATGCAGCACCTGTGTGGCACCCACCCGAAGTGAAGGTCAGTGTCTCCACTAACCATAATGCCCATGTCAAAAGCTGGTAAGGTTCTTCGCGTTGCGTCGAATTAAACCACATGCTCCACCGCTTGTGCGGGCCCCCGTCAATTCCTTTGAGTTTTAATCTTGCGACCGTACTCCCCAGGTGGATTGCTTATCGCGTTAACTTCGGCACTCACCCCTAAAGGCAAACACCCAGCAATCATCGTTTACAGCGTGGACTACCAGGGTATCTAATCCTGTTTGCTCCCCACGCTCTCGCGCCTCAGCGTCAGTAAACCGGCCAGATAACCGCCTTCGCCACCGGTGTTCTATCCAATATCTACGAATTTCACCTCTACACTGGATATTCCGTCATCCTCTCCGATACTCCAGGTAACCAGTATCAATGGCAGTTCCCAGGTTAAGCCCAGGGGTTTCACCACTAACTTGATCACCAGCCTACACGCCCTTTACACCCAGTAATTCCGAACAACGCTTGCACCCTTCGTATTACCGCGGCTGCTGGCACGAAGTTTGCCGGTGCTTATTCTCATGGTACCGTCATCATCTTCCCATGTAAAAGAGCTTTACAACCCGAAGGCCGTCTTCACTCACGCGGCATGGCTGGATCAGGGTCTCCCCCATTGTCCAATATTCCCCACTGCTGCCTCCCGTAGGAGTTTGGGCCGTGTCTCAGTCCCAATGTGGCTGATCATCCTCTCAGACCAGCTATAGATCGCAGGCTTGGTAGGCTCTTACCCCACCAACTACCTAATCTAACGCAGGCTCCTCTATCGGCCGATCGCTCGTCTCACCCTCAGGCCTTACCCGGTTTTACCCTCCGTTTCCAGAGGCTATCCCAGTCCAATAGACAGATTCCTACGCGTTACTCACCCGTGCGCCACTGATATAATGTGCAAGCACACTATATTCCGTCCGACTTGCATGTGTTAAGCCTGCCGCCAGCGTTCGTTCTGAGCCAGGATCAAACTCTCATGTTTATTCCACTATAAAAGCCAATCCTAACGCACATCACTCTTCTTCAAAAATTACCTAATCGTAAATTCCTTACTAAATTGACAGAGGTCTTCCTACTCCTAAAAGTTCAAATGATACCTCGCAGCATCACTCTTACCTCCTCGTACTTCTACCTCGTCCGATGTACTTCAGCACTGACCATCACTCGTTAACAGCCACCGCCTGTACATCTCTTCTCTCTCTTATTCACTCTCTCTAAGACCTCTCCACCGCTAAATTAACCAGCGCAAGAAACGTATATAAGTAACTAAACGGTCTAAGTCAAGTATGTTTTTAAATTTTTTTGCGTTTTTTTCATTTTTCTCAGAAAACCGCCGATTTTTTATATATATTTAATGACGGCAAAGCCTCCTGCCAACAAAATAAAAAACAATGTCGCCAGCCAGCCAAGATTTTTTTCGATAAAAACCTGCATCGGAGCGCCGAATTTCCACAGCAAAACGGCCAGCAAAAAGAATCGCCCCCCGCGCGAGAGAATCGAAGCTATGGCAAAAACGTCCAGATTCAAGTCCGTCATACCGCTTAATATTGTAATAACTTTATAAGGAAACGGCGTAAAGCCGGCCGCAGCAACGATCCACGCGCCGTATTCGTTATAAGCCTGTTTAAAGACTTCGACCTGATCCATGTAGCCGTAAAACGTAAAAATCGGCACGGCGACCGCGTCAAACAAAAACATACCGATCGCATAGCCCGCAAAACCGCCTAAAACACTGGCTACTGTACAGACGCCTGCCAAAAAGAAGGCCTGATTCGGACGAGCCAGCATCATCGGAATCAACAAAACGTCGGGAGGAATCGGGAAAAAGGAACTTTCAGCAAAAGAAAAAAGAGCCAGAAGCCAAACGGCTTGCGGATGTTCGGAACAACGAAGCACCCAATTATACATTTTTTGAAAAAAAGTCGTCCACTTTTGAGAAAAGCCTTTAATAACACCCGTCAAACTCATGTTACAATCCTTTATGTTTTTAAAATCCGAAAACAGATCATATACAAAAGATTTTTCAAAGAAAAGAGGCGGCTTTTTTTACCGCCTCTTTTGATTAAAAGTTGATCGCCTGTTGAAGGATATGAACGTCTTTATCTCCGCGACCGGACAGGTTCATGACGATGATTTTATCCGGATCGAGCGTCTTGGCCAATTTCATTGTATAAGCCAAGGCATGAGACGATTCCAAAGCCGGAATAATGCCTTCGATTCGGGATAAAGCCAAGCAGGCATCAACGGCTTCCTGATCCGTTGCGGTTTCATAAACCGCCCTGCCCGTTTCTTTCAGCATACTGTGTTCCGCACCGACTCCCGGATAATCCAAACCGGCGGAAATACTGTATGTTAAAGAGGGATTGCCTTTATCGTCCTGCAATAAATAAGTATAAGCGCCATGCAAGTATCCGGGCTTTCCTTTTGTCATCGTGGCGCAATGATCCGGTGTGTCCAACCCTTTCCCCGCCGCTTCGACACCGATCAAACGAACGGTCGGATCTTTGACAAATCCTGAAAACAGACCGATTGCGTTACTGCCACCGCCGACACAAGCGATTGCATAATCGGGCAAACGATTTTCATGTTCCAAAATCTGCCGTCTGGCTTCTTTACCGATAATCGATTGGAAATCGCGGACAATCATGGGGTAAGGATGAGGTCCGACCGCCGATCCGACCAAATAAAAAGTATCCTTATAATTCTCGACAAGATCTTCCAGCGCCGCGTCCACCGCATCGCTGAGCGTTCTTTGCCCTTTTGTAACGGGAATGACTTCGGCGCCGAGCATTTTCATACGGAAAACGTTCAAAGCCTGACGTCGCGTATCCTCTTCGCCCATATAAACGCGGCATTGCATACCGAACAGAGCGGCTCCCGTTGCCGTGGCGACACCATGTTGACCGGCTCCGGTTTCGGCGATGATCCGTTTTTTCCCCATATGTCTGGCCAACAAAATCTGCCCCATGACGTTATTGATCTTATGAGCGCCGGTGTGGCAGAGATCTTCTCTTTTTAAATAAATTTTTGCGCCGCCCAATTCTTTGCTCAAACGGGAAGCAAAATACAAAGGCGTTTCACGTCCGACATATTCTTTTAAATAATGAGCCAGTTCTTCTTTAAAAGCCGGTGTGTCTTTTATTTCGGCATAAGCCTGAGCGATTTCGCTCATGACATTTTTTAATTCTTCCGGCACATACATACCGCCAAAGCCGTGAAAAAAGCCGTCTGTATCGGGAGTTGAAAATTCGGGCATATAAGTCATTGTTTTAAACCTTTCTTTCATTACGTTCGCTCTGCCGTTTTTTCGGGAAGCTGAGGTTACAAAACAAATCGTCATAAAAAAAACCGCTGTTCCCGTTTTTGGGAAACCCGCGGCAACGACAAAAAACACCTTCGCGGCTTTCCCTAGGAAAGCCACCACCAGTTTTGCGCTTTAAGCAATATGTTTTTCGTCCTGTTCATCATAGAAGGAATGTTATTGAAATAAGATCGGTCTGTCAAATAAAAAAATCTTAATTTATTTTTCAGTTTATCATTTAGAAAAAAGCAAACATAATATTATTAGCGTGCACAACAAGAACGGGAGAAACAGCGAACATACAAACTCTTTGCCGTATTGACCGGAAACGGGAATTATTCAAAGCTGAGACATTCTTATTTTTCAAGGAGAGATTGTTATGAGAAAAAGCCTTTTAGTACTGATGGTTTTCTGCTTCATGTCTGCGCCTGTCCTTGCGAAAGACGGCAAAGCCAATAAGCTTGAGCGTAAAATCGATAAAATAGAGCGGGAATTTAAAGAAGAAATTCAAAAAATTGAAGACAAACATAAATTGTCCGAAGAAATGAAGCAGTTACGTATCGAGCAGGAAACGGCGATAAAAGATCTTGAGATCAAACAAGCCAAAGAAATGTATGATTTGAAAATGCAACAAAAAGCTGAAAGAAAAGCTTTAAAGCGAAAAGAAATGAGTGAAATGCCAGATCAAACATTGCAAAACGAACGAAAAAGGGAATAGAAGCATAAAAAGAAAAAGCTCAAATCCGAAAAAGACGATTAAATCTCATAATCGCAGCCTCTGATTGTTTAGAGGCTGTTTTTTTAATATATTTTCATGCTATAATAAAAAAAAATTAATACAGGATATCAAATGACTTTGAGTTTAAAAACCCCTCCGTTATTAAAAAAAGGTGATGTCGTTGCAGCTGTGTCACCATCATGGGGAGGAGCACATACGTTCCCTTATCGCTATGAAATCGGGAAAAAACAATTTGAAGAAACGTTCGGATTAAAAGTCGTTGAAATGTCTCACACGTTATGTTCGGCCGAAGAGTTGGATCTGCATCCGCGGTGGCGCGCCGAAGACATCAATGCGGCAGTCAGAAACCCTGATATCAAAGCAATCATCACCACCATCGGAGGAGACGACTGCGTTCGTTTACTGCCTTATCTGGACTATCGCGCCATATCGGAAAATCCTAAATTTTTCATCGGATATTCCGATCCGACCGCCCTCCACTTCGCTTTTTTAAAAGCGGGCATTTCCTCGGTTTACGGTCCGGCCTTTTTAACAACATTTGCGGAAAACGGCGGCATTTTCGATTATGCTCGGGACAGTTTCAAAAAAATTCTGTTTTCCGGAAAAATCAGCGGAGAAATCAAACCGTCAAAAGAATGGACGAACGAATTTTTGGATTGGGCAAATCCAAACAATCAAAAAATAAAACGAAAACGATTTCTCAATGACGGTTATCGCTTCATACAAGGAGATTCGCCTGTTCAAGGACGTTTAATCGGCGGTTGTCTGGAAGTTCTTGAAATGATTAAAGGAACCCCCGTATGGCCGGATAAAAAAGTTTGGAAAGACTGCATTTTATTCCTTGATCTTTCCGAAGAAGCCCCTTCTCCGACTTATTTGATCCGTTGTCTGCGTAACTATGCCGCTTCCGGAATTTTAAAAAATTTACGCGGGTTGATTATGGGACGCCCTCATAATGTACCCCGAAAAGATTTTGATCTGTATGATCAAGCCTTGATCCGCGCCGTTCATACCGAAGCCGGATTAAAATTCCCGATTGTCACGCGAATGGATTTCGGACATACGGATCCGATCTGTTGCTTGCCTTACGGCGCCTTGATGCAAATTGATCCCATAAAAAAAACTGTCAGCCTGATTTAATCCAAGATGACGCCTTTTAAAATCAGTTCTTCTTGAAGTTGTTCGGGTGATTGAAAATGAATCGCCTGAAAACCTAAACTTTTTGCCGTTTCAATATTCGCCAGGGAATCGTCCGTAAAAACGGTTTTTTCAGGATTTAATCCGTAACGCTGAATTAAAATTTCAAACAAACGCGGCTCGGGTTTAATTTCTTTTTCGACGCCGGAAACAACAATGCCCCGAAACAACTTGAAAAAATCGTGTTGAGGTTCGGTAATGGCAAACTTTTCCGCCGACCAGTTCGTTAATCCGTAAACAGGATAATGCGCCGCGATGCGTTTTAATAAATCAACACTGCCGGCGATTTCACCGCCACACATTTCTTCCCAACGTTCATCATACATTTTGATTTGATCGGCATATTGAGGATATTTTGCCATCAACTCTTCCACACTTTGCTTAAATGGCTTTCCTTTATCCATCGCGGCATTCCATCGCGGCGTACAGACATCATTCAGAAAATACTCCATTTCTTTCTTATCTTTGAAGATGTTACGATATAAATAACGGGGATTCCAATCTATCAGAACTCCGCCAAAATCAAAAACAACGTCTTGCACTGTCATTTTTTCACCTTAGATAATAAAAAAAACTACACGAATGAAAAAGAAATATAGTATAAATTGCATATCATCAACAATAGATACTATGTCATGATCGATCCGAACACATTGCCTCATTTACAGCCGCAGCAACCGGATTCAAAAACGGAAGACGATTTTCCGGAAGAATCTCTTCTTGAACAAATTATTCATGTTTTTTCGGGGAAAAAAGGCGTCTTGCTGACATCATGCATTTCCTTGATGATCTATATCAGTGTTTGTTTTCAAGGAGAACGCCTTTTACGCGCCGAGGTCTATAATTTTTTAAAAAAATTGGGAGAAGACGGTTTTGGTATATCTTATAACGCTCCTTCATCTTACATGGCTTTAAAAAGCGGTTTAAATCTAGACGACGTCGTCATTACTGCTCCCGAAAAAATAGGCGGTTGGGTTTTAAAAACCGGAAGAATAACGGTGACCAGCAATCCGTTTACACCGAAAACAATTAAAATCAGAGCAAATGGAACGCATTCTTTAACAACCTCAACGATCGGGGATATTCGGCTGATTATCGAAGACAGCGGCATTATTTTAAAACTTCCCTCTTCTGATGAAGGCGGATCCTTGGAAGCCGTGTTCAAAAACGTGCAAGCCGGCGCTCCGAAATCGATGCAGGGCTTTCATATCTCGGATTTTTCACTGACGGCTCGACAAGACAAACAAGAGACAGAAAAAAGATCTCCCGTGTTTTTTAATCTTGTTTCCAACGATATTCATTTACCGGCCTATATCAGACAACACTTGCCACCGACACTCGAATACATTCGCTTAAACGGTTCTTTATCTGCATTAAAGCCTTACGAAGAAGGAACTTTGTTGACGAACTGGATCAATGCGGGCGGCTCCGTCGAACTTACCCAAGGAGAACTTATTTGGTCTCCTTTTATGGCCAGTTTTTCAGGTACTTTCGGTTTAAACGCCTCTTTCGATTTAATCGGAGCGTCCGTTGCCAAAGTTTATGGTTTTTTTGATTTGCTGGATATGTTGGAAGCAGGAAAGTATATTCGCCCCAGCAATGTTTCCGTCGCCAAAGTCGTTTTAGGGGAGAAACTCAAAAAAGAACCGAATGAAGCACAACCATCCATCACATCTTCATTTAGTTTTCAATCCGGTAAAATTTACGCCGGCCCTATTTTACTTTATGATAAATCAGAGCGATAGCCTTTGTTTTTCAGATTGAGGCAAAAGAGATTCAACGCGGGATAAAACTGCAAACCATTAAGCCATAAATGTTCTCAACGTATCGATCAACAGCTTCATTTCCTCGTCATTTCCGATTGTCATGCGCAACGCATCCGGCAAACCGTAAGAAGCGACACGACGAACAATGATCCCCCGACTTTGCAGGAAAGCGTCCGCTTTTTCGGCCGTATGATTTTCTTTCGGGAAATGAACCAAGATAAAGTTTGTCACGGACGGCGTCACTTTCAAGCCGATTTTTTCCAATTCTTCCGGCAACAGTTTCAACCATTTTTGATTATGACGGAAAGATTTTTCAACAAACTCAGTATCTTTAACAGCGGCGATGCCGGCGACTTGGGCGACGGCATTGACATTGAACGGCCCTCTGATTCGATTTAACACATCAGTAATTTCGCGGGAAGCATAACTCCACCCCAAACGCAGTCCGCCCAGTCCGTAAATTTTTGAAAAAGTTCTGAGCATAACGACATTCTGGAATTGATCAACGATATCAATTCCGGCACAATAATCATCTTTTGCAACAAATTCGGCATAAGCGGCATCTATGACCACCATAATATTTTCAGGCAGTTTACGGCACAAATTGACAATTTCCGTCTTGGTCAAATAAGTTCCCGTCGGATTTCCGGGATTCGTAATAAAAATCATTTTTGTCTTTGGTCCGACGACCTTTAAAATTGCTTCCGGATCAACTTTCAAATCTTTTTCCGGCACCGTAACCGGGCAAGCTCCGCAACCGACGGCATACAAACGATACATCAAAAAAGCATACTGTGTAATAATCACTTCATCTTGAGGCGCCAAATAAGCGTGACAAAGCAGACCGATCAATTCATCGGAACCGTTTCCGCAAACAATTTTATTTTCATCAATTCCGTGAACCTTGGCAATTTCATGGCGCAGTTCGACGGAACCGCCGTCCGGATAACGGAACATATTTTCCGCAAAATCACGACAAGCCTGTACGGCGGCGGGGTTTGTACCGAACGCCCCTTCATTGGACGAAAGCTTTATGACCCGATCAAAACCATCGATACGGGACGCTCCGCCGACATACGGCTTTAAAGACAGTACACTGAGATGAGCAGGAACAGGATAATTTTTCATAATATTCACCTTAACAAAATTCAACCGGATAACCGCCGATGACGCGCATCATTGTGATTTTACCGTTTTCCTTGTCGATCAAAGCATTCAAACGTTCGTCTTGATCGGACAAATACCCTTCAACTTCGAACAAATACGCCTTGCGCATCATATCGGGCATATACGAATCGCAAATAGCGTTTGTTGCGACCCCTTCAGCTTTCAATAACAGATCCAAGGTGCTTAAGCTCAGTGTTCCGTCTGTTTCGGCGACCAACAGCGTTTTATCTTCTCCTGTTGGTTCAAAAGGCAGTTTACTTAACGCGTAAGCAGATCTGCCATTACCTCGTCCAAGTCCCGAACCGGTAATCGGTAATTTTAAGAACACATTAACGGAACGCTTATACTCTTGCGCCAAAGCATACCACCAGCATATTTGTTTATCGTCATTTAAAGACAAGACAGCGACATTTGCTTCTCCTTGCGTTAATTCTTTTAAGACCAGACTAACCGAACGGCAAGACAACATCGGGGTATAGGTTCCGAAATAATCAC
Organism: uncultured Alphaproteobacteria bacterium; assembly: GCA_944391535.1. Taxonomy (GTDB): domain Bacteria; phylum Pseudomonadota; class Alphaproteobacteria; order CAAGCB01; family CAG-977; genus UBA11549. Next base: position 6,631 of record CALXTY010000027.1, on the reverse strand, counting down.
GGGCGATTTCCAGATTTCCCATTCCCCGTTCCGGCATAAACACCGCGACGGTCAGCGGAGATTGCAAATTAACGCAAGCACTGATAATTTCACGCCAAATTCGAATCATAACATCTTTGTCAAGATTTCCCTTGTGACGATTCCACAAACGGCGCATGACGTCGATTTCACGTTTAGGGCATAAAGCGAAAACAGATGACGTTCCGGCCTGCAAGACTTTCAATCGCCCGATTTGTTCAACGATTCCCGCTCTTTGCATTAAAAGATCATGCATTTGATTGTCAATCGTATCGATTTGCGCACGTAAATCCTGAATATTCGTCTGTTTTGTTTGCATCATACCCGTTCCTTGTAATAATTTCTTTTCTTTTACACCGTCTGTGATTAAAAAGCTTTATATTTTTTTATGAAAGGCAAAAAATGGAAAAAATCTCGGAAAAGGAATTTATGGCATTGATCCGTTTTAATAAAGACGGTCTTGTTCCCGTCATCGCTCAACAATACGATACCGGAGAAGTGTTGATGATGGCTTGGGCGAACGAAACGGCTGTAAAAGAAACGATACAAACAAAACGTATGTGTTATTTTTCACGATCCCGCCAACAGCTGTGGCGCAAAGGCGAAACGTCCGGACACACTCAAAAACTCATTGAACTGAGGATCGATTGCGACGGAGACACTTTACTGGCGTTGATTGATCAAAACGGTGCGGCCTGTCACACCGGCAACCGATCTTGTTTTTATAAAAAGATTTAAAAAAAATCTTAATATCAAACGATTTTCATACTTTTTATAAAGTATCACCTTTTACTTGGTTGTTTTTTGATTTGATTTAGGAGAAACCGTAAACGAAACAATCGTCCCGTTCACCATATCCGGTTCCAACTGGATCGTCGCCACACGATTTAAATTGGTAAAAGACAACACACTGACTTTCGAGCGCACGACAGTGACTTCTTTCCAGCCGAATTTAGGCATTTCGGACATATAAAAATCAAACATACCGTTTAAAGTATAAGGCGCGGTAAAAACCAACCGTCCGATCCACGCGCTGGATCCGCCCAACAACAACGTTGACTTTAAATCCATTGTCGCTTTTTCTGGGATCGGAATATCATTAAATTGAGCAAAGCTTGGAGAATTTCCGTTTGCTCCGTCCGTTTCGGAACGATACATGGATTCGTTATGCACACAACCGGACGCCAAAGCGGCCGAAAGAAAAAAAACAAAAGAAAATAATACCTTTTTCATTATTCGTCTTTCCTGAAAGTTTCTTTTTTTACTGTATCCCGCGAATGTTAAAAACACCTTAAAATTACTTTACTTTATTCGGCTTCTTTATATGATAGCCTCCAATTGCGATCGAGTCTTAAGAGGATTGAAATGACAAAATACATTTTTATAACGGGGGGCGTGGTTTCTTCATTGGGCAAAGGGATGGCTTCCGCGGCCGTCGGCGCATTGCTGCAAGCCAGAGGATATAAAGTCCGTATGAGAAAAATGGACCCGTATTTAAACATTGATCCCGGCACGATGTCGCCTTACCAGCACGGTGAAGTTTTCGTGACCGAAGACGGCGCCGAAACAGATCTTGATCTGGGACATTACGAACGCTTTACCAACGTTCCCTGCCATAAAACCGATTCCGTTTCGGGCGGAAAAATCTACTACAACGTTTTAATGAAAGAACGTCACGGCGAATATTTGGGAGCTACGGTTCAGGCCATTCCCCATGTTACCGACGAAATCAAGCATTTCATCGAATCCGACTTAAAAGACGAGGATTTCGTTTTATATGAAATCGGCGGCACGGTCGGCGACATAGAAGGCACTTTGTTTTTGGAAGCGATTCGCCAGTTCGCCATCACGGCCGGACGCAACAATTGTCTGTTTTTGCATTTAACTTTATTGCCTTACATTCCGACGGCGGGCGAATTAAAGACCAAGCCGACTCAGCATTCGGTCAAACAACTGTTGGAAACGGGAATCCAGCCCGACATCTTACTGTGCCGTTCGCAAATGATGCTGTCGGATTCGGAACGTCAGAAAATCGGTCTGTTTTGCAACATTGCGCCCGAAGACGTCATCATCGCCTTAGACGCCGACAGCATTTATAAAATTCCCTTGCAGTATCACGACGAAGGTCTTGACCGTCAGATTTTAAAACATTTCGGTATGTCGGACACGGCGCCCGAGCCGGATTTGACAAAGTGGCAATCCATTATTGACACGATCGGAGCGTGGGAGCATGAAACAATGATTGCCGTTGTCGGCAAATACTGCGGCCTGCCCGATGCGTACAAGTCTTTGAACGAAGCCTTATTCCATGCCGGCATTGCCCACAAGACAAAAGTACGGATCAAGTGGATTGAATCGGACACGTTGGAAACAATGAGCGACGAACAAATCGATCACGCTTTTTCGGGCGTTCAGGGTATTTTGGTTCCGGGCGGCTTTGGCAATCGCGGGGTTGAAGGAAAGATGATTGCCGAACGGTATGCCCGCGAAAAGAAAATCCCCTTCTTTGGCATTTGTCTGGGAATGCAGACGGCCGTCATCGAGGCGGCACGCAGTTTGTTGGGCATCAAAGACGCCAACTCGACGGAATTTACAAAAAATTGCACCCCCGTCGTTGCTTTGATGACCGAATGGGTTCAAGACGGGAAGAAACAAATTCGAAACGAACAGACAGACGTCGGCGGCACAATGCGTTTGGGCGCTTATCCCTGTCGGTTAAAGCCTGATACGCTGGCTTCGAAATTATATGACAACGCCGATCTGATTTATGAACGTCACCGTCACCGTTACGAAGTCAATATGTCGATCGCCCGTCAATTGGAAGACAAAGGTCTGATTATTTCGGGAGAATCTCCGGACGGTTTGCTGCCGGAAATTGTCGAATTAAAAGATCATCCGTTTTTCATCGCCGTACAATTTCATCCCGAATTCAAATCGCGCGCGTTTGAAGCGCATCCGATTTTTAAGGGATTTATTGCCGCGGCATTGAAACAGACGACGCTCATCTAGACCAAAAGCGACATATCTTTAACAAAGTGTTGTCTCTTAGCCGATAGTATTTTTATCGGCAATGTATTATAATACCTTCTTTAAAGTTTTATGAGGTTCTTTTATGACGAAAATTCAGCGCTTTAATTTTGTCTGTCGCAGTATATTGCAAATAGCTTTCTTTTATCTTTTGCTGCTCTGGTGGGGATATCAGCTTGATCTGGTTGTTTTGGAACTGTATATGAACACCCCGTTTGTGCTGTTTGCCTGCACGGTATTTTTCTTGTTTTTATTTGTCTGCCGGACGATGGGCTGTTTGGTTTTCATGCCGAAAGACAAATTAAAAGCCATTTTGCGGGACGGCCAGATTTCTCCGCCTGTTTCTCAAATTGTATTGAAGCTTTTTTCTTGGGCGTTCATCAAGCGGATCGTGTTATTCATCTTTCTGTTCGGGCTTGAATTCTTTTTGCGCTTGCTTTCAATTTCTTTGTACCTCAAAGCCGTCAGCGCAAGCATTCCTTTTTTGGCGTGGTTGAGTTCGTACTCGATTATTTTGGTGAACACTTTGCTGATCGCCGGCGCTTATGTGATTATGGAACTGCCGTTTTATTTGTTGTTTTACAAATTTGCCTTTAAGAATCATCACAATCGTTCTTTCGAATACCGATTCGGCATGAAATTGTCCGTCTTTGTGTTAATTCTTTTAGGGATACGCTTTTTATTGTTGCCGGTTTCCTTTTATTTTTCGGAAACGACGGGAGAACTTGTCTGCTTTGGCGTTTTAAGCCTTTTAGGAATCGGCATTTGGTATTTGATGTATCGCAAGGAATGGTCTTTTTGTTGCACGGGTTGCCCGATTTGCGCAAAAATCAAAACCCTTTTCGGGGAAGGATGCTGTTGTCGTCAAGAAAAGGAACAGCAGGAATTACAGCAATCTTACGAAGACGCGGAAAAAGTCGCAGAAACGATCATTGAAGCTGAGGCTCGGGAAATTTCCCCTCAAGACGATGAAACCGAAGAAAACAGCAAATAACGAAACGGCTCCGAAAGGAGCCGTTGTTTTTACTGTTTTAATTTTTTAAGAAGCCACGCCATATTCTGACCAAGACACCGCATTGTTCTGATCGCTTCTTCGTCTTGCATGACTTCTCCCGAATTGACGCCGAAGCCCATATTCCAATAGCTGGAACCGACAACGATCATCTCTCGCAGCAAGAAAAAATTGTTTAGCGTATGAAAAGCGTGTAAAGCCCCTGCCCGTCTGCCGGCGACGATTCCCGCTCCGACTTTGAATCTGAATTGATCGGGATTGGCTCCGGAAACCATGCCGACACGATCAATCAACATTTTCATTTGTCCCGTCACGTCTCCGAAATGCACGGAAGACCCCAGAATGATGCCGTCGGCGTCAATCATTTTATCGACACATTCGTTGACGATATCGTTTTGAATAATACAGCGTCTTTCTTTGTTTCGATGACAATCCCCGCAGGCCGTACAAGGCTGTATCAACTTTCCGCCGAGCTGAACCATTTCGACATCGATGTCGCGTTCGGCCAATTCTTGAAAAACAGTCCAGATCAAAGAGGCCGTATTTCCGTCTTTTCTGGGACTGCCGTTAAAAGCGACGACTTTCATATTTTTCTCCTACAATCCAAGTGAGCAATTTACCAAAAAGTCCGAAGAAAGAAAACCATATAAAATTCGTCCTGCAATAAAAAAAAGATGTAAAATCCCCCCAATAAAGGCTATAAAGAAAAACGTAATTTAATTTTCTTGGAGTAAGCATAAAAATGACTTGTTCTTATATGTGTTCGCACGAAGTGCAGGAGATGTGCCCCGTGACAAAGGGAGCGCGTCACGATCCGGCCCCGATTCCCGAAGAAGGTAAATGGGTCAAATCCAAAGAGATCAAAGACGTTTCAGGTTTAACGCACGGTGTCGGGGCTTGCGCTCCGCAACAGGGAACCTGCAAACTGACGTTAAACGTCAAGGAAGGCGTGATCCGCGAAGCTTTGGTTGAAACGATCGGTTGTTCCGGAATGACACACTCTGCGGCGATGGCGGCGGAAGTTTTGCCCGGCAAAACAATTTTGGAAGCTTTAAACACGGACTTGGTCTGCGACGCGATCAACGTTGCGATGCGCGAGCTGTTTTTGCAGATCGTTTACGGTCGTACGCAATCGGCCTTTTCAGATGACGGCCTGCCTGTCGGCGCCGGTTTGGAAGACTTGGGCAAAGGTTTGCGTTCTCAGGTCGGCACGATGTATTCGACGGAACCCAAAGGCGTTCGTTATTTGGAAATGGCCGAAGGTTATGTCTTGGCTCAAGGTTTGGATGAAAACGGAGAAGTCATCGGTTACAAGACCGTCAATTTGGGCAAAATGATGGAAGCGATCAAGAAAGGCGTCGATCCGAAAGAAGCGTTTGAAAAGAACGTTGCGACGAAAGGTCGCTTTGACGAAGCCGTTAAAGTCATTGATCCGCGCAAAGAATAAGGAGTTTGAAAATGAGTCTTTTTGAAGGATATGAACGCCGCATTGCGCAGATTGAAAAATGCTGCAAGGAATACGGTATTGCCAACATTGAAGAAGCGGACAAAATCTGCAAAGACAAAGGCATTGACGTTGCCGCCATTGTAAAAGGCATTCAGCCGATTTGTTTTGAAAACGCCTGCTGGGCTTATACGCTGGGCGCGGCGATTGCCATCAAGTCGGGAACGAAAAGCGCGGCCGACGCCGCCGAAAAGATCGGTGTCGGTTTGCAGGCCTTCTGCATTCCGGGATCCGTTGCCGATCAGCGTAAAGTCGGTTTAGGTCACGGCAATCTGGCCGCGATGCTGTTACGCGAAGAAACGAAATGCTTCTGCTTTTTGGCCGGTCACGAATCTTTTGCCGCCGCCGAAGGCGCAATCGGTATCGCTTTAACGGCGAACAAAGTTCGTAAAGAACCCCTGCGCGTTATTTTGAACGGCTTGGGCAAAGACGCCGCTTATATCATTTCGCGCATCAACGGCTTTACTTCCGTTGAAACGGAATACGACTATAAAACGGGCGAATTGAAAATCGTTTCCGAAAAGCCGTTTTCCAAAGGCGATCGCGCCAAAGTGAAATGCTATGGTGTCGACGACGTTTCCGAAGGCGTTGCCGTTATGATCAAAGAAGGCGTTGACGTTTCCATTACGGGGAACTCGACCAACCCGACCCGTTTCCAACATCCTGTTGCGGGAACCTATAAGAAATGGGCGATTGAAAACGGCAAGAAATACTTCTCGGTGGCTTCCGGCGGCGGTACGGGACGCACTTTACACCCCGACAACGTCGCGGCCGGTCCGGCCTCTTACGGTATGACCGACACCATGGGACGTATGCACGGTGACGCTCAATTCGCCGGCTCCTCCTCCGTTCCGGCTCACGTTGAAATGATGGGCTTGATCGGCATGGGGAACAACCCGATGGTCGGCGCTTCCGTTGCGGTCGCCGTTGCCGTTTCTCAGGCGATGTAAAAACTTAAACTTCATCAGAAAACCCCCGTAGTTTACGGGGGTTTTTTATTTATTCACTTAACCAAACTTCAAAAGGAGTTTCCCGTTTTTTCCACAAAACTTTTTCCATTTCGTTTTGGC
>CALXTY010000026.1 GCA_944391535.1 uncultured Alphaproteobacteria bacterium | reverse complement strand
TCGAACTGAAGCGCAAATTGGTTGAATTCCGGGTTAGTGAGGATTGTGTCCTTAACCCCGGCGATGAACTGTCCGCGAATCATTTTATTGCCGGTCAGTTTGTTGACGTAGTCGGCACATCAATCGGTAAAGGATATGCCGGCGGTATGAAACGGCATAATTTTGCCGGACTTGAAGCTACACACGGTGTGTCAATTTCACATCGCTCGTTGGGATCCACGGGTAACCGTCAGGATCCGGGTCGTGTCTTCAAGGGCAAGAAGATGGCCGGACATTTGGGCGCTGAGAGAGTCACCGTCCAAAACCTGAAAGTTGTCGCAACGGATGCCGATCGCGGCCTGATTATGGTCAAGGGTGCCGTTCCGGGATTTGAAGGTGGTTATGTTTTGATTAAGGACGCTGTAAAGAAGGCTCTTCCGAAAGACGTTCCGATGCCTGCAGGATTGAAGGCAAAGGCGGCGGCGAAGGAAGAAACGGTTGCAGCTTCTGAAGAAGTGAAGGAATAACGGCGATGAAATGTGATATCGTCAATTTAGATAACCAGAACGTTGGTTCGATGGAACTGGCCGACAGCGTTTTTGCTGTTGAAGTTCGCGCGGACATTTTAAGCCGCGTTGTCAACTGGCAGCTGGCCAATCGTCGTGCGGGGACGCACAAGACGAAAACGATCGCCGAAGTCAGCGGAACAACGAAGAAGCCGTACAAACAGAAAGGTACGGGTAATGCTCGTCAAGGTTCATTGCGTGCGACACAGTTTCGCGGCGGCGGGATCAGCTTTGGTCCGGTTGTTCGCTCTCATGCGCAGGATCTGCCGAAGAAGATTCGTCGTTTGGGAATGCGTTGCGCTTTGTCGGCAAAGGCAAAAGACGGCAAATTGGTTGTTGTTGATGCTCTGAAGTTACCGGAAGTAAAGACAAAAGACCTTCTTTCCAAGATGGAAAAGATGGGATTGACTTCCGCTTTATTCATCGGCGGCAGCGAATTGGACAATAATTTTTCATTGTCCGCGCGTAATATTGTCGGCATTGATGTTTTGCCTCAGCAAGGTGCAAACGTTTATGACATTCTGCGTCGCGATACGCTGGTATTGACAAAAGAAGCCGCAGAAAACTTGGAGGCCAGACTGAAATGAGTAAGCCAGAAATTAAAGTGACGGAAAAGATGTACGACACGCTTTTGCGTCCTGTCATCACGGAAAAAGCGATGAAGTGTTCAGAAAACGGACAAGTGACATTCCGTGTTCCGTTGACGGCAACAAAGACCGATGTCAAAGCGGCAGTAGAAGCTTTGTTCGGTGTAAAGGTTAAATCTGTCAATACCGTTCGCATTAGCGGGAAAACGAAACGTTTTCGCGGTACGGTCGGCAAGCGTAGCGATTTCAAAAAAGCGATCGTTACATTGGCAGAAGGTCAGAATATAGATTTTACGACGGGGGTTTAAGAAATGGCGTTAAAGACGTTTAAAGCGGTGACACCCAGCCGGAGACACCTCGTTTTGGTAGAACGCAGTGATCTTTACAAAGGTGGTCCCGTTAAAGAATTGACCGAAGGTTTGAACAAGACCGGCGGTCGTAACAACCAGGGTCGTATTACCAGCCGCCGTATGGGTGGCGGTCACAAACGCCGCTATCGTTTTATCGACTTCAGACGCAACAAGTTTGATATGTCGGCAACGGTGGAACGTTTGGAATATGATCCGAATCGCACGGCATTTATTGCGCTGATCAAGTATGAAGACGGTGAACGTTCTTATATCTTGGCTCCGCAACGTTTGCAGGTCGGAGATACAATTGTTTCAGGTGAAAAAGTTGATATCAAACCGGGCAACGCGATGCCGTTAAAGAATATGCCTGTCGGAACGGTGGTTCATAACATTGAACTGAACCCGGGACGCGGTGGTCAGGTGGCTCGTTCTGCGGGTTGCTATGCGCAGTTGATCGGTAAAGACGCCGGTTATGCTCAGTTGCGTTTGAATTCGGGCGAACTTCGTTTGGTTCGCGGCGAATGCCTGGCTTCTGTCGGTGCCGTATCCAATCCGGACAAGCAGAATGAAGACGGCGGTAAAGCCGGACGTTCACGTTGGTTGGGGATTCGTCCTTCCGTTCGCGGTGTGGCGATGAACCCGGTCGATCACCCGTTAGGCGGTGGTGAAGGCCGCAGTTCCGGCGGACGTCATCCGGTTACCCCGTGGGGTAAATGTACAAAAGGCAAGAAGACTCGTACAAACAAGAAGACAAACGTCTTTATTATGCGTAGTCGTCATGCTTCGAAGAAGAAAGCTTAAGTAGGAGGGTAGTAGATTATGTCTCGTTCCGTATGGAAAGGCCCCTTTGTTGACGGTTACCTTCTGAAGAAAGCAGAAAAGGTACGTGAATCGGGTCGAAATGAAGTCATCAAGACTTGGTCGCGCCGTTCAACCATTCTTCCGCAATTTGTGGGTTTGACTTTTGGCGTATATAACGGTAAAAAGTTTATTCCTGTCCTGGTTACCGAAAACATGATTGGTCATAAGATGGGCGAATTTGCTCCGACCCGTACATTCTTCGGTCATGCAGGCGATAACAAAGCCAAGAAGGGCTAAGAACATGGTAGCGAAAAAAGAAATTAAGAAAGCAATGGCTTGCGGCAGCACGATCCGCAGCAGCACACGCAAGTTAAATCTTGTGGCTGCTTCGATTCGCGGCATGGAAGTCGGGAAAGCATTAACACAGTTGAGTTTTTCCCCGCGCCGGGTCGCAGGTGAAGTAAAGAAGGTATTACAGTCGGCGATTGCTAATGCTGAGAACAATCACAACATGGACGTTGACAAACTGATCGTTGCCGAAGCTTATGTCGGCAAGGCGTTGGTGATGAAACGTTGGCAGGCTCGCGCCCGCGGACGTGCCGGCCGTGTTGAAAAGATGTTTTCCAACTTGACAGTTGTTGTATGCGAAAACGAGGAGAAACGTTAAGATGGGGCAGAAAGTTAACCCGATTGGTTTACGTTTGGGAATCAACCGTACATGGGATTCCCGTTGGTTTGCAGATGCTGATTACGCGAAGCAGCTTCATGAAGACTTCAAGATTCGTGAATACTTGAAGAAGAAACTGGCTGTTGCAGGAATCAGCCGCGTGATAGTCGAACGTCCGGCAAAGAAAGCGCGTATAACGATTCATTCGGCACGTCCCGGTGTAGTCATCGGTAAGAAAGGTCAGGATATTGACGTTTTAAAGAACGAATTGCAGAAAATGACAGGCGGCGAAGTACATCTGAACATTGTTGAAGTCCGTAAACCGGAATTAGATGCTCAGTTGGTTGCCGAAAGCATTGCGCAACAGTTGGAACGTCGTGTATCTTTCCGTCGTGCGATGAAACGTTCGGTTCAATCGGCGATGCGTCAGGGTGCGGAAGGTATCCGCATTAACTGTGGCGGTCGTCTGGGCGGTGCGGAAATTGCCCGCGTCGAATGGTACAGAGAAGGTCGTGTTCCCCTGCATACGTTGCGTGCGGATGTAGATTACGGAACGTCGACTGCGCATACGACATACGGCGCATGCGGTGTCAAAGTATGGATTTTCAAAGGTGAAATTCTGGCACATGACCCGATGGCGCAGGACAAACGTCTGTCGGACGCTCAACGCTAAGAAAGGGCAAGTAAGAAATGTTAAGTCCTAAGAGAACAAAGTTCCGCAAACAGTTTAAGGGCCGTATTCACGGTGTGGCTAAGGGCGGAACGACATTGGCTTTCGGGTCTTTTGGTCTGAAAGCGATGGAGCCGGAACGAGTAACGGCTCGTCAGATTGAAGCGGCACGTCGTGCGATCGTACGTCATATGAAACGTCAGGGACGTTTTTGGTTGCGTATGTTCCCGGATGTACCCGTTTCCAAGAAGCCCCCTGAAGTTCGTCAGGGAAAAGGGAAAGGTAATCCCGAATTTTGGGTTTGCCGTATTAAACCGGGTCGCATCATGTTTGAGATTGACGGCGTATCCGAAAAGACTGCGCGTGAAGCTTTTGAATTAGCCGCAGCGAAGTTGCCGATCAAGTCGCGTTTTGTTTCCCGCAGCGTGGTTGAGGAGGCTTAAGTTATGGCTAAGATTAAAGATTTACGAGCAAAAACAGATGATGAACTGAATGAGCAGATTATCGCTTTAAAGAAAGAAAGCATGAATCTGCGCTTTCAGCAGACAAGCGGTCAGCTGACGAATACGGCACGTATGCGTCAGGTGAAACTTGAGGTAGCTCAGATTAAAACGCTTTTGTCTGAACGCAAGACGGTGTCTAAGGAGAAATAAGATGCCCAAACGTATATTACAGGGTGTGGTCGTCAGCGATAAGATGGACAAGACGGTTGTCGTGAAAGTCGAACGTCGCGTGATGCACCCGATTTATAAGAAATTTATTCGGCGTTCCAAGAAGTACGCCGCTCATGATGAGCTCAATCAGTTCAAAGTAGGCGACGTTGTTCGCATTCGCGAATGCGTTCCTGTTTCCAAGACGAAGACTTGGGAAGTACTGGTTGATGCCGGTTAATCGGGAAAGTAAAGGAATTATCCCATGATTCAAATGCAAAGCAACCTGGATGTCGCTGATAACTCGGGCGCACGCAAAGTACAGTGCGTAAAGGTATTAGGTGGATCCAAACGTAAGACGGCATCTGTCGGCGACGTTATTGTTGTTTCTATTAAGGAAGCGATACCGCGCGGACGTGTCAAGAAAGGTGATGTTCACCGCGCAGTTATCGTGCGTACCAAGAAGGAAATCCGTCGAGCAGACGGCAGCGCAATCAGATTTGATTCCAACGCTGCGGTTTTGATTAACAAGGACGGCGAACCGATCGGTACCCGTATTTTTGGCCCGGTGACAAGAGAATTGCGTGCAAAGAAATATATGAAGATTATTTCTTTGGCACCTGAAGTAATTTAATTAGAGGGTCAAGATGAAAATTAAAAAAGGTGATCAGGTCATCGTAACGACCGGTCGGGACAAGGGCAAGCAGGGCGAAGTGTTGCGTGCGATGCCGAAGACCAACAAGGTCGTTGTCCAAGGTGTAAATATGGTCAAACGCCATACGCGTCCTTCTCAGACGAATGCCGGCGGCATTATTTCGAAGGAAGCTCCGATTGACGTATCAAACGTTGCCTTAATCGATCCGGAAACGGGCAAGGCGACACGTGTCGGCTATAAGATTATTGACGGAGAAAAAGTTCGCGTTGCGAAGAAGTCCGGCAAAGTTATCGCCGCGAAGAAATAGGAGTAGGTGATATGGCAAGACTTTATGATCATTATAAGAAAGTAATTCGTCCGAATCTGGAAAAGGAATTCGGATACAAGAATCCGATGGAAATTCCCCGTTTGGAAAAGATCGTGATCAACATGGGTGTCGGTCGTGACGCCGTTGAAGATCGTAAAGCGGTTGATGCCGCCGTTCGTGATTTGACAGCGATTGCCGGTCAGAAACCCGTTGTGACGTATGCGAAGAAATCCATTGCCGCGTTCAAACTGCGTGAAGGTATGCCGATTGGCTGTAAAGTCACATTGCGCCGTGAACGCATGTATGAATTTTTAGATCGTTTGGTGACGATGGCATTGCCGCGCGTACGCGATTTTCGCGGAATTTCAAATAAAAGCTTTGACGGCAAGGGAAACTATGCTATGGGTTTAAAGGAACAGATCGTTTTCTTGGAAATCGATTATGATTCTGTTGATAAAATTCGTGGTTTAGATATAGTATTCTGCACATCGGCGAAGACCGACAAAGAAGCGAAAGCCCTTTTGGCCGGTTTTGATATGCCGTTTGCAAAGAACTAGAGCGATTGGAGAAAGAGAATATGGCAAAGACAAGTGCTGTTGAACGCAATAAGAAACGTGAACGTCTGGCGAAACAATATAAAGCCCGTCGTGACGCTCTTAAGGCAAAGATTAAAGATCGCTCTATTTCGGAAGAAGAACGCTTTGACGCCGTGTTGAAGTTAGCTGAATTGCCGCGCAATTCATCCTTCACGCGCGTTCATTTGCGTTGTGAATTGACAGGACGTTCTCGCGGGAACTACCGCAAGTTCAAACTGTCACGTGTTGTGTTGAGGGATTTGGCCTCGTGCGGTCAGATTCCCGGCATGGTTAAGTCTAGTTGGTAACATTAAGTTAGGTAAGGAGATACTACCATGTCATTTTCCGATCCGTTGGGAGATATGCTGACTCGTATTCGTAACGGTCAGCAGGCTCGCAAGAGCGACATTACGGTGCCGGCTTCCAAGTTGCGCGAAAGCGTTTTGGAAGTTTTAAAGCGTGAAGGTTTTATTCGCGGTTATTCGCGTGTAAATGTCCGCAAAGGCATTGACGAAATAAAAGTTGAACTGAAATATTATGAAGGCCGTCCGGTGATCAGCGAGATTGCTCGCGTATCCACGCCGGGTCGTCGTGTTTATTCACGTGTTAAAGATTTGCAGAAATTCTATAACGGCTTGGGTATTTCGGTTTTGTCGACGCCGCAGGGCGTTATGTCCGATCATGAAGCTCGTCAGGCCAATGTTGGCGGCGAAGTTTTGTGTAAAGTATTCTAAGAGGGGGATTTAGCATGTCACGTGTTGGTAAATACCCTGTCATCGTTCCCGCAGGCGTTACGGTTGATCTGAAAGGTCAGCAGGTAAAAGTAAAAGGGAAACTGGGTGAATTAGAATATACAGCGGCAGATGACGTTGATTTAAAACTTGAAGAAAACAAGTTGTGGGTTTCACCGCGTAAATCCGAAACCGGAATTAATCGCTCTTCATGGGGAACGACTCGCGCTCGTTTGAACAATTTAGTCAAAGGGGTCAGCGAAGGTTTTTCCAAAAAGCTGGAAATCAACGGCGTTGGTTACAAAGCGCAGGTTCAGGGAAAGATTTTAAAGATGAGCTTGGGCTTCAGCCATGATGTTGATTTTGAAATTCCTGCCGGATTGAAGGTTGCGTGCGCAACGCCGACGAATGTTGAAATTTCTGGTGTTGATAAGCAGCAGGTTGGTCAGTTTGCGGCGGTTATCCGTGCAAAGCGGCCTCCTGAACCCTACAAAGGAAAAGGTATCAAGTACGAGGGTGAATACATCCTGCGTAAAGAAGGTAAGAAGAAGTAAAGGGGAACGAAAATGAGTAAGGCAAGAATACAATTTGAAGGCCGTCGTATCCGTACCCGTGCTTCCCTGCGGCGTAAATCCGCCGGACGTATGCGTTTATCCGTATTCCGTTCGGGACAGCATATTTACGGGCAGGTTATTGACGACAAAGAAGGCAAGACTTTAGCGGCCGCTTCGACGGTTGAAAAAGAAGTGAAGTCTTCTGTAAAGAATGGAGCCACAGTTGCAGCCGCCGCCGTTGTCGGCAAGCTGATTGCGGAACGTGCTCTGGCAGCCGGTGTTAAAGAAGTATGCTTTGACCGCGGCGGATATGTCTATCACGGTCGTGTGAAAGCTTTGGCGGAAGCAGCTCGTGAAGCCGGTTTGTCATTCTAAAGGAAAAGGTAATTATGGCACGCACACCTAATACAGAACGCCGTCGTGGCGGCGAAAAAGAACGCGAAAACGATCAACGCGTGGAATTGCGCGCGGAACGCGATCGCGATATGGATGAAATCGTTGATAAGCTCGTGTATGTCAACCGTGTTGCGAAGACTGTTAAAGGCGGTCGTCGTATGGCTTTTGCGGCTTTGGTTGTTGTTGGTGACCAACGCGGTCGAGTCGGATTTGCTTCCGGCAAGGCTCGTGAAGTTCCCGAAGCAATCCGTAAGGCAACGGAAAAGGCTAAGCGCGAAATGATCCGTATTCCTTTACGTGAAGGACGGACGTTGCATCATGATGTTCGCGGCAGATTCGGTGCCGGAGAAGTTGTTTTAAGAACGGCTCCCGCAGGTACCGGAATCATCGCCGGCGGTCCGATGCGCGCGGTTTTTGAAACAATGGGCATTCAGGATATCGTTGCGAAATCAATCGGATCTCAGAATCCGCATAACATGATTAAAGCAACATTTGCTGCATTGAAGACAATCAACTCTCCTCGCATGATTGCAGCGAAACGCGGTAAGAAAGTCGGCGACGTTGTTGCGGCGCGCGACGGAGCGAACGCAGTAGCTGTAAAGGAGTAAGAGAATGACTAAAACAGCAAAGACGATTAAAGTCAAACAGACAGGCAGTCTGATCGGCGCGACGAAAGTTCAGCGCGCGACAGTGTTGGGTTTGGGACTGAAAAAAATGAATGCTGAAAAAGTACTGCAGGATACCCCTGCCGTACGCGGTATGATCACAAAAGTTGCCCATTTGGTAACTGTGGTTGAAGAATAACGGGCGCGTGCGCTGTTTGATTTTCAGACGGCGCACGGCTGATTTGAATAAAGCGAGTTAAAGAAATGAAACTGAATGAAATTCGTGATAATGACGGCGCCCGCAAAGCTCGTATGCGCATTTGCCGCGGGATCGGCAGCGGCAAGGGTAAAACCGGCGGACGCGGCGGAAAAGGTCAGACGGCTCGTACAGGCGTAGCAATTAACGGTTTTGAAGGCGGACAGATGCCGCTTTACCGTCGTTTGCCCAAGCGCGGCTTTAATAATATTTTTGCGAATAAATACGCAGAAATTAATTTGGGTCGTTTACAGGCGGCGATTGATAAAGGCATTGTCGATGCGTCTAAAGAAATCAATGCTGACGTTTTGTGTCAAGCAGGTGTATTGAAACAGTCTTATGACGGTTTGCGCCTGTTGGGTAACGGCGAGTTGAAAGCTAAAGTAACCATTAAAGTTTGCGGTTCGACTGCGGCGGCCAAAGCGGCTGTCGAAAAGGCCGGCGGACAGGTTATTATCGCCGAATAAATAAATTTGAAAATTGCAAAAGAGGGGAAACCCTCTTTTGCGTGTTTAAATGTTTAAATTATTGGAAGAAAAAAGAATGGCTTCTCAAACAGATAAAATGGCTGCAGGATTAGGTTGGGAAACTTTTGCAAAAGCGACGGATCTCCAGAAACGTCTTCTTTTTACGTTGGGGGCGATGGTTGTGTATCGCTTGGGGACTTTTATTCCGTTGCCGGGAATCAATTCTACTGTTTTAGAAGACATTTTTACCAGACAAGCCGGCGGTATCTTAGGGATGTTTAATATGTTTACCGGCGGCGCTTTGTCTCGTATGACATTGTTTGCATTGAACATTATGCCCTATATTTCGGCATCAATTATAGTACAGTTGGCAGCTTCCGTTTTACCGTCTTTAATCGCTTTGAAAAAAGAAGGTGAGGCCGGTCAAAGAAAGATGAATCAATATACTCGTTATTTAACGGTATTGATCACGATTGTTCAGGCGTATGGTCTGGCCATCGGTCTTGAAGCGATGGTTGGCTCTGCTGGAACGTCAGCTGTATTGAATCCGGGGCCGTGGTTCCGCTTTACAACGGTTGTTTCTTTGCTGGGCGGGACGATGTTCATTGTCTGGTTGGGCGATCAAATCACTTCGCGCGGTGTCGGAAACGGATCTTCCTTGATCATTACGGCCGGTATTGTTGCAGGGATTCCGATGGGGTTGGCTCAAACGTTCGAATTGGCCAGAGCGGGATCTTTATCGACAATTGCTTTGTTCGCAATTTTGTTAACGGCTGTTGCTTTAGTTTGTTTTGTTGTTTTCTTTGAACGTGCGCAACGCCGTATTCTGATTCAATATCCGAAACGTCAGATGGGCGGACGTATGATGAACGCCGAAAGTTCTCATTTGCCGTTGAAGTTGAACCCGACAGGGGTTATTCCGCCGATCTTTGCCAGTTCGTTATTATTATTACCGATGACGATCGTGAATTTTTCGGTTAACAGCGGTAACAGTCCTGACTGGATTGTCACGTTGTCCACTGTCTTGGCGCACGGACAGCCGGTTTATTTGGCGTTATATGCCGGTTTGATTATTTTCTTTACTTTTTTCTATACGGCGGTTGTCTTTAATCCTGAAGATACGGCCGACAATCTGAAACGTCACGGCGGTTTTATTGCCGGTATTCGTCCGGGAAAGAGTACGGCGGAATATTTGGATTATGTTTTAACCCGTTTGACAGTTTTAGGATCGTTGTATTTGGCGGCGATTTGTTGTTTCCCCGAAGTGATGATCGCGAAGTATTCCGTGCCGTTTGTTTTAGGCGGTACGACATTGTTGATCGTTGTTTCCGTAACGATGGATTTTGCGACACAGATTCAATCTCATTTGATCGCACATCAGTACGAAGGCTTGATGAAAAAGGCAAAACTTAAAGGACGTCTGAAGTGATCAGTAACGGCAAACACCTTGTTTTGATGGCTCCTCCGGGAGGCGGAAAGGGAACACAGGCACGTTTGCTGCGTGATCGTTTACAAATTCCTCATTTGTCCACCGGAGAAATGTTGCGTAATGCCGGTCGAGCCGGAACGGAAATCGGGTTAAAAGCAAAAGCTTTGATTGATAAAGGCAGTTTTGTTCCTGACGAAATGATCATTTCGATTATTTCGGAGCGTTTGGACGAACCGGATTGTAAAGAAGGTTTTATTTTAGACGGCTTTCCCAGAACTTTACCGCAGGCGAAAGCGTTGGACGAATTGCTTTTTGAAAAGGGAAGACGTTTGGATTATGTCATTGAGATTCAAGTCCCCGATGACATGATCATTCAGCGTATTATCGGTCGTTTTTCCTGCGCCGACTGCGGAGCGATGTATCATGATACATTAAAACCGACCAAAGTTTTCGGCAAATGTGATGACTGCGGCGGTTCTAATTTTTTACGCAGGCAGGACGATAACTGGCAGACGGTTGTCGATCGTTTAAAGACATATCGAATGATGACGACTCCCGTTTTACCGTATTATCAGCATGAAGGTTTGTTGGAAACGATTGACGGGACCGGCGGTGTTGACGAAGTTGCCGATAAGATCAAAAAAATCATCGGACAGTGATATTCAAGAAAAAGGACGATCATATAAAAATCGTCCTTTTTTCTGATTTAAGATGGAAATTTCGTTTATAAAACCGCTTTAATCGCCGATGATAAAAAAGTTTGAAAAAAAAGTAAAAATTCTGTCTGAAAGTATTGACTCTGCAAGCGGTTAAGTATAACTTGAACCCCTCTGTAGGGTGTCCGCAGTAAAACACCTTATGGTTTGTTGTGCCTGTTTTCTAGGAAAGCAGGCGGGTTTTAATTTGTTATAGGAGATAAAACTTGGCACGTATTGCTGGTGTAAATATTCCGACAAATAAACGTGTGGTGATCGCTTTGACGTACATCCACGGGATCGGTCGGACTTTAGCCCGCGAAATCTGCGGGAAATTGGACATCGCAGATGCTCGCCGCGTTAGCGAGTTGTCTGATGATGAAGTTTTGAAACTGCGTGAATTGATTGACCATGAATATCATGTCGAAGGTGAACTTCGCCGTGAAGTCGGTGTTAATATTAAACGCTTGATGGACTTGGGCTGCTATCGCGGTCTGCGTCATCGTAAAGGTTTGCCTTGCCGCGGACAAAGAACGCATACGAATGCTCGTACGCGTAAAGGCCCCGCAAAGCCGATCGCCGGTAAGAAAAAAGCTGTTTAGTTAGGAAAGGCAATTGATTCATGGCTAAAACAACAACAACTGTTCGTACAAAAAAACGCGAACGTAAAAATATTACTTCCGGTGTTGCTCACGTTAATTCAACGTTCAACAACACCAAAGTCACAATTACAGATGCTCAGGGAAATGCGATTTCCTGGTCTTCTTCGGGAGCTCACGGCTTTAAAGGGTCTCGTAAGTCGACTCCGTATGCCGCTCAGGTCACCGCCGAAGATGCAGGCAAAAAAGCTGCCGAACACGGTATGAAAACTCTGGAAGTATGGGTAAAAGGTCCCGGCGCAGGTCGCGAATCCGCTTTGCGCGCCTTGCAGGCTGTCGGTTTCACCATTACGGCGATTCGCGATGTGACCGCTGTTCCCCATAACGGTTGCCGTCCCCGTAAACGCCGCCGCGTTTAATCGGTCGGCCTCCGGCTTTGACCGGAGAACGTTTTGGTCGTGTCGTTTGACACATTACTTTTTTAAGTAGGAGAAATACTCGTGATTCAAAAAAATTGGCAAGACCTGATTAAGCCCAGCACCATCGAAATTGAACATACAGACGGTGCTGCGCGTAAAGCGACTATCGTTGTCGAACCGCTGGAACGCGGATTCGGTATGACGCTCGGAAATGCTTTGCGGCGTGTTTTGCTGTCGTCTTTGCAAGGTGCCGCCGTTACGGCGATCCATATTGACGGCGTATTACATGAATTTTCTTCCATTCCCGGCGTGCGCGAAGACGTTTCCGATATTATTTTAAATATCAAAATGTTGGCTTTGCGCTATGACGGTGAAGGAACGCGCCGCATGACGTTAAAAGCGGAAGGCCCCTGTGAAGTCACGGCCGCAATGATCGAAACCGGTCATGATGTCGAAATCATGAACCCGGATCTGGTCATCTGCACTCTGGACAAAGGAGCCGTTTTGAATATGGAACTGACGGTCGGAACCGGAAAAGGCTATGTTCCTGCTTCCGCCAACAGACCTGATGATTGTCCGATCGGCCTGATCCCTGTCGATTCGATCTTCAGCCCGATTACAAAGGCTGTCTATCAGATTGACAACGCTCGTGTCGGTCAGATTACAAACTACGACAAACTGTCTTTGACGGTTGAAACAAACGGTACCGTTTCTCCGGAAGATGCCGTTGCTCTGGCGGCGCGCATTTTACAAGAACAGCTCAAACTGTTCGTTAATTTCGAAGAACCCGAAGAAGACGTCGAAACAGAAAACAAAGACGAATTGCCGTTTAACCGTAATTTGTTACGCAAAGTGGACGAATTGGAATTGTCCGTGCGTTCTGCAAATTGCCTGAAAAACGACAGTATTGTCTACATCGGCGATCTGGTTCAGAAAACGGAAGCGGAAATGTTGCGTACACCGAATTTCGGTCGCAAGTCTTTGAACGAAATCAAAGAAGTTCTGTCTCAGATGGGATTGCATCTCGGTATGGAAGTGGTCGGCTGGCCGCCTGAAAATATCGAAACGCTGTCCAAAGGTTTGGAAGAACCGTTTTAATCAATTTCCTGTCCGGTGGGACAGGGCTCTGTCATTCGGAGCGAATGCGTTCACGGTGGGCGCAAACGGACGGTGACAGAGAGGGAATTATCGGTTTCGTGCGCGAAACCCTGATAGGAGGATAAAATGAATCATCGTAACAGTAAGCGTAAGCTGAATAAAACTTTTGCACACCGCCGCGCAATGTTTGCCAATATGGCCAATGCGTTGATCAAACATGAACAAATTAAAACCACGCTGCCCAAAGCCAAGGAACTGCGTCCTGTCTTTGAAAAGCTTATCACTGCTGCCAAAGTCGGTGATTTGCATAAGCGCCGTCAGTTGATTTCGTTCCTGCGCGATGAAAAAATGGTCGAAAAGCTGATTTCAACGTTGGCTCCGCGTTACAAAGACCGCAAGGGCGGATATGTCCGCGTTTTAAAAGCCGGTCTGCGTTACGGCGACTGCGCTCCGTTGGCTTTCATCGAACTCGTTGATCGCGATGTCAAGGCTAAAGGATTGGATTCCGGTCCGGTTCAGGTTGCTGAAGAAACGGAAGAAGCTAAATAAGTTTAATTCCTGACGAAAAAGGGCAGATCGAAAGATCTGCTCTTTTTTTATAAAAAAATACCGCTGAATTCAGCGGTATTCTTCTTGAGTGAAAAAGTTATTTTAAAGCCGATAAATATTTTTCGGCTTCCAAAGCCGCCCGACAGCCTCCCGCCGCGGCGGTAATGGCTTGGCGATAAAACATTTCCTGAACGTCTCCGGCGGCAAAAACGCCTTCGACAGAAGTATGGAGATTTGTTTTATCCGTTACAATAAATCCTTCCGCGTTTAATTCCAATTGTCCGCGGAACAATTCGGTGTTGGGGGCATAGCCGATCGCGACAAAACAACCGTCCACGGCTAATTCCGAAGCTTCGTTCGTTTTGATGTTTTTTAAACGTAATCCTGTTAAGCCACCGTTGCTTTTCTCGCCGATATAATCTTCGACAACGGTGTTCCAGATTGTCTTGATTTTCGGATGCGCTTTTAAACGTTCCTGCATGACTTTTTCGGATCTTAATTCGTCTCGGCGGTGAATTAAGAAGACTTCAGAAGCTAAATTCGCCAAGTAGAGAGCTTCTTCCACGGCCGTATTGCCGCCGCCGATCACGGCGACTTTCTTGTTTCTGTAAAAAAAGCCGTCACACGTTGCGCAAGCCGACACGCCAAAGCCGCGTAAATTGTCTTCATTCGCCAATCCCAGCCATTTGGCGGAGGCTCCTGTCGCGATGATTAAAGCGTCACAGGTATAGACGTCTTCGGAATCGAGTGTAACGGAAAAGGGTTTTTTAGATAAATCAACGGCAACGGCTGTTTCATCGACGATGATTGTTCCCAGATTTTCGGCTTGTTGACGCATTTGATCCATCAATTCGATCCCGCTGATTTTTTCAGGGAAACCGGGGAAGTTTTCGATATCTCCTGTTTGCGTCAGTTGTCCGCCCGGTTGCATACCGCTGATTAAAACGGGTACGATCAGAGATCGGGCGGCATAAATGGCGGCGGTATATCCGGCGGGACCGGATCCTAAAATTACGAGGGGTGTATGTTTCGTTGTCATTCTTTGTTCCTTAACAGTTTAAGTTCTTTATTTTTAATCTGTTTTAATTGTTGAAACAAGAGACATTTCGGATAAATAAAAAGGCGGGGAAAACCCGCCTGTTTTTTTAATGATCAGCGTCCGGCTTGTTGTTGAACCAGCTTTGTTGCAACGACCGCTTTTTTTTTTTTTTTTTTCTGAACTTTTTGCGCTAATTCTTGTCTAAATTGAGGTTTACCATAATGTACAATTGCGGGGCGCAATTTGATCCCGTCTCCCATTGTGCATAATTTCATTTCGGATTTTGATCCGATGGCTTTATCTGAACATTCGTTCATATAATCCAGTAA
Source organism: uncultured Alphaproteobacteria bacterium (assembly GCA_944391535.1). Lineage (GTDB taxonomy): Bacteria > Pseudomonadota > Alphaproteobacteria > CAAGCB01 > CAG-977 > UBA11549. Next base: position 1,049 of record CALXTY010000026.1, on the reverse strand, counting down.
AACGTAATGTTCTCCGGTGCGCTGAGAAACGGAAGGAATTGTGTCATAGATTTGATTTCTGGTTTCATTATATCCGTTCATGACGGCGTTTGCCAATTTTTCACCGACTTCCGGATTCAGGACAATGCCGAACGGAGATATGCTTGAATTTGAATTACGAGCGCCTGCCAAGAAATCGGCATCAATATTGGCAAGCAGCGAGCTGTCGCATTTGGCGATGATTTCTGTTTTAATGCTGTCGGGAACCTGCGCTTTCATCGCGTCTATTTCGGCTCTGGAAGGACCGCATGCGGTCAGTGAAGCGGCAACGGCGACAGAAGTCAGAAACAGTCCGGCCTTTGACAAAGCTTTTTCATAAAAGGCTGTGCGGGATTTATCCCCTAAAGAGCGTGAACCGGACGGATAAGCGGTGACATCTTTTTTAAAAAAATCGGCGAGCATAAAAACCTCCTGAAACGCATATCAAGAGTATGGACGAATCTTTCTAAAAAGTCAATGTTGTTTTGTCTAAACAGGCTATCTGCCGTTGTTTCTGGCAAGGACGGCTCGAGCTTGCAGGGATTGGTTTTTCTTGTAAGCCTCGATTTTTCTGAAAGCTTCCGGCATTAACGGCGGCATATTGACCTGACCGTAGAGCATCGGAGAATCTTTATGAATCGGAAGAGATTTAATGGACGGTTCGGGTGAAACACCTTCATTTTTACATAAATTGACCGTTACGTCCAACCACATTTTGGTGCGTTCCGATATGCCGGCGCGTTCCGGTGTCTTTAAAGCGTCGGCACTTTGCGTAAAATAAGATTCATTGTTAAAGCGGCAGAAACGGTCGATACAGGATTCAGGGGTTAATTCTTTGTATTTACCTGTCGTATTTTCAAAATTCGCCCCCGCGCTTAACGGCAGAGCGACAACGCGACATTCGTGCTTGAACAATCGGTTTTCGTTTTCATACCAAGCCAAAGCCGCTTGGGTAAGCGCTTCTTTTTTAGAAATTTTCAGCCCTTTTTCAAACGCCGCCGTTTCTTTTTCATAATGAGGAAGAGCCGCTT
>CALXTY010000025.1 GCA_944391535.1 uncultured Alphaproteobacteria bacterium | reverse complement strand
AACGGATTTGCCGACCACCGCGGGATCTTTGGTTCGACGCAATCCGACCAGACGATCGACCGAAAAATAATCCGCCGCGGCAAAAGAAGACACCGAACGTCCGGAATCGTCAAAGACTTTCGTTTCAAACCTGATTTTACCGTAAGGCTTTGCGGATTTCGGCAACTTGAACTTTTTGATCAAAGATCCTTTTTCATCACCGGCACCTTCCTGAGAAAACAAGGTTTCCTGAGCAAAATCCTGTTCTTTGAGTTCCGAATTAAAAGAAAACGGCTCTTCGCCTTCAGTCGTTTTTAAATTAAACGAAGCAAAAGACAAAACGGCGTTTTGGCGCATTTTTGCCCCCGCATAAGCGCCGCCCGAAAACAAGGTCGCCTGAGAATTGAATTTCACTTCGTCGCCTTCTTTAAAAACGTTTCCGTTGATTTCGGTGGACGATTTAAACGCCGAAGCCGAAAAATCGGACACCAGAAAACGCATCGGAGACAATCTGGCTTTTTGACGGGTCAACGTGACGTCATACCACCCCGAAAACGCCTGTTCGGGCAAAACGAAACTGCCGTTTAACGCGCCGAACGAAGACAAAGACTGATTTTTTTGTTCAAAAACTTTTTGTCCCGTCGGATCGGTAACGATCAGATCATAGCCGTCTTCAGGCGCTTTTTCGAGATTTTCTTCGCCCGCTTTGCGAACATAGATCTTAAAATCGACCGTATCCCCCGGACGATAAACGCCTTGAGGCGTAAAGCCGAACGCGCGCAAATAAAGATACTCGGCCGGAGAATAAACACTGAACACATTCCAATCGCTCAACGCGCCGGCGGACAGGGAAAAAGAGGACGTCAACGGAAGAACGGCCGTTTCCTTTCCTTTGGACACGCGAACGAACAAAGACTCCTTATTAATATCCCATTGATTTAAATAAACCGCCTTCGGATCAAAACGCCGATACCCCGGCAAATCCGCCCGTCCGGTTTTGTTTGTTTCATCGTCCGCCAACACTTTTCTTTTTTCGGGATCACTCAAAGAAGCCGCATACAACTCGACTTCGGCGCCGGAAACGGGTTTTCCCGTTTTAAAATCAACGACCCAAACCAAAGAACCGTGCCAACCGATCTTGGCGACAACCTGCCACGGCGAAACCGAAGCGGTGAAAAAGAAACGACCGTCCAACCCCGGAACCGTTTTAAACGTCCCCGCGACAAAACCCGTTTTGCCGTCCAACATCGCCCGTACACCATAGTCGAACGGATACGACACGTTTCTGATCGACGGCATGATTTCGGGAATGCGATACGTTCCGGAAATGTCTTTTTTCGCCGTAAAGCCCGTATAGTCCACTTCGGCGTGATTTAAATTCGTCGCATACCCGACAGCTTGCGTTTTTTCACCGCTTTCCAACACAATCGAAGAATACGGCAATTCCATCGCCGGACGACGATCCGACGTTTTAAAGAAAAACGTTTCCCCTTTCGAAAGCTTTGCCCCCCAAACGTCCGTCAAGGCGTCGGAAACGTTCAGCGTATATATTTCTCCGGCTTTGGGCGCATAAATAGAAACAACGTTTGAAACCGATTCATGCTCATATACGTTGACCGACGGTTGCGCTTTGACAAAGTTCGAAACATTCGCCAAAACCGTTCTGTCCGACAACACCAGATTAATCGGAAAATCGAACAGACACTCCGGCGTTTTCAGGCGGGTTTCTTCGGCATTGTATGTTTGAACGGAAAACTTTTCATCATAACATCGCAAAGCTTCAACCTGAAAAACGGGCAACGTCTTTCCTTTACCCGCGATTCCTTGGTTTTCCGATTTTAAATCTCCGCCGTTTAAGGCCTTGAAGCCGCTTTCATAAACCACTTCATACGGCTGATCCACTCCCAGATCCTCTTTGGGAACGACCAAATATTTCGCCTGACAATCGTTTTCCCATGACAAGCATTCGTCCTGAGACACATCGGCTTTGACCTTTTTACCGTCAGCTTTAAAAAACACGTTGGAAGCGATCGATTTCATCTGCGCATCCGTTTCAAAAACCAATCGCCATTCGGGACGTTCGGGCGAAGCGAAACGCATAAAACGCGAACGGGAAAGATTGATTTCGGGACGTATCGTTTCCAATTGAAACTTTTGGCGTTTTTCCATTTCGGCTCCGTCAAGCGCTTTAAAATCCGGATCGACCGTGATTTTATAAGATGTGGCCGGTTTCAACTGATTTTGTTGATCCAACAAACAAGCCAACGCCGACTGATTCAACCAGCGCCATTGGCAATTCAACTTCGGTTTTATTTTAATCGGAATCTGATTTTCTTCCCGTTCCATTTTTCCCAAAGCGACAACGGGACGATTAAATTCAAAAACGATTTTATCGGTCTGCCTGATCCCTTTTCCCTGAGGAACCATACGTCGGACAAATAAAGCGGAATCATTCGCATTTGCTTGAAAAGAAAAACAAATCAAAAATAAAAAAAATAAAATTTTTTTTGACATAAAAAGCTTCCTCGTGTTCAGATCGTTCCGGATCATTATTTTATACGAATTAAACAGAAATGAACAGTATGAAAACCGTTTTTAAAAAATCGATCAAATACGTTATTCTTTTAATCGTAATGATTTACACCTTTGCCGCCGCGGATAACGATCAGGTCGTTATTGACGGGGATACGTTAAAAATCGGCAGACAAACGATTCGTCTGGACGGCATTGACGCGCCGGAATTAAAACAGGATTGCATCTGCGGCGGGAAAACGGTCAAATGCGGCATTCAGGCAAAGCAGGAATTATATCGTCTGATAGATTCTCACACGGTTTTGTGCGAAGCGACGCAACGGGATTACTACGGCCGTTTGATCGCGGAATGCTTTATTGAGCGAGACGGTGCAAAAATCAGCTTAAACGCCATGATGATCAAAGAAGGTTTTGCCATGGCGTCTCGATACAACCATGATTTTTTGATATTGGAATCAGAGGCGATCCAGAGCCGACGGGGATTTTGGAAATGTGAGTTTTTTCAGGATCCTTCATTTTTTCGCAAGCCCGATTAGGTCACATCGTCCGTTGAATTTGCACTTGTCCGTGTCCCGATCCGTTAAAAACGGAATTCGGATTTTGAATCGAAAAGACATAACAGCCGAAAATGACCATAACAGCACTCATCAACATCAGGCGTATTCCCGAAGATCCCGCTGTAACCAACAGACTTCCGACCATGACCATGACAACGGACTGTCCGATTTGGACCGAAAAATTTTCGGCATGACTGGCGGCGATAAATAACAGAAAAGAACAGACCAGAACAAACAACGGGAAAGCGACATCTTTCCAGATCTCTTGCGGAGACCTGTCTTTTTCAAAAGGCCTGCAAGCCAAAGACGCCAGCACAAACAGCAGATAAGACACCGAGGACGGCAAACAGAGCGATAAAACGGATCCGAAAAGAATTGCCGCCGAAAAGCAGATCCAAAAAGAAAATGTTTTCCTGAAATCTTTTCGTCTGTCATAAGCCATACAAATACAGATCGTATTGAAGATCAAAACGGCGAACAATTGCACCGTGATCATGAAATCCGACAAGAAAGAAAGAATGAACGACGACGTAAAAACCACCGCCGCCAACGGCTGAGCTTTTAAAGACGAAACCAAAAGGTCTTTATGTATTTTCGGGAAAAAAGCGCACAAACAAACGAGAATCGCACCGAAAAGAGGCATTAAAGAAACAAAGAACTCTTCTTGTTTAGAAAAAACCTGAAAAAAAGAAACACTTGCTCCGAAAGGAATTGCCGTCAAAAAAAATGTTTGTATTTTTCGTTTTATCATTTTTCTTTCCCAAAAAAACACCAAGTGAAAATAATTTTAACGTCCTTTTATTTTTTTTGTCTTAAAAACGATAAAAAAACAACAAAGGACGTTAAGTTTATGTCTTTTCCGATTTCCTATCCGATCTTTTGCAAAACCGGCGGATACAATGAACTGCTTGATTCCGACGGAGAAATCAGGTCGCATTGGCGCAGTTTCTTTGAAGCGTTGTGTCAAAACGGTCAGGACAAATTTTCAGCTTACGCCGATCAAACCGCCCGATTGATGAGTGCGGATACGCTTATCAATGCCTCCGATCAAAAATCCGTTCACGGCGTCATTCCTTTTATTTTATCTCAAGAGGATTTCAAGGTTTTATCGGCGGGGTTAATCCAACGCGCCGAATTGTTTAATAAAATTTTATGCGATCTGTATGGCGAACAGAAACTGATTACCGAAGGCGTTTTGCCGCCGGAAGTTGTTTTTGCGAACCCTTTCTATTTACCCGCCTTAAAGAACATTCGGCCGGCAAACGGCGTTTTTTTGCAAGAGTATGCCGCAGATGTGGAACGATCTCCCGACGGACGGTTCTGGGTGGTGGCGGACAAGACGCAAACGCCCGAAGGAGTCGGTTTGACGATTAAAAATCGATTGGTTCTTTCCCGTGTTATGCCCGACATTTACGCCAAAGCTTCTCCCGCCAGAATTTTCGATTTTTTCGAAGCCGTACGCCGAAACTTATTCGCCTGCGCCGCCGATCGGGACAAAACAAAAATTCCTTTAATCGTTTTGCTAAGCGGCGCCGTTAAGAAAAAACTGTCGTTTGAAGAAGCTTTCTTTGCCCGCAGTTTGGGCATCAGCGCGGTTGATCCGGCGGATTTGACGGTTCGCGGCGAACGGGTTTATCTGAAAAACATTGACGGTTTAAAGCCCGTTGACGTTATTTTACGGCGTATCGACGATGCGTTGTGCGATCCTTTAGAATTAAAGGGATCTTCTTTATTCGGCGTGGCGGGATTGACTCGGGTCGTGCGCAAAGGAAACGTCGCTCTGGTTAATCCGTTGGGAACGGGATTGGCGGAAATTCCGACCTTAAGAGCTTTTATTCACGGCATAAATCATTACTTTAACAAAGACGATTTACTGCTCCCCAGCATCGCCGCCTGGTGGACGGGACAGGAAAAAGAAAAACAATATGTCCTCGATCATTTAAACGAGTTAAAAATATACGATACAGTCGGTCAAAAAGTGCGTCCGACAAAAGAAGAAATTGAAAAATCTCCCGCAAAATATGTCGCTCAGGAAAGAATCAACGCATCGATGACGCCCGTATTGCAAAACGGAAACTTGGTTCCGGCGCGCACGCGGTTGCGTTTTCATTTGATTTACGAAAACGGATCTTATCGCATTTTAAAAAGCGGCTTGGCTTTCACTCAAGCCGACACCCCCGCTTTACGCGATATTTGGGTAGCGACAACTGATGAAAAACAACCTAAAGATCCTGTCATCGCCCTTCATGCGATTTCAGAAACAAGACCGGTTCGAACGACTTTTGAATTAACCTCGCGTATCGCCGACAATATGTTCTGGTTGGGCAGAAACCTTGAACGCAGCGAACAATTGGCTCGACTGTTGCGCGTGACGATCGAACGCGCGACTGAAGGACCTGAAATTCCTCAACCCGACGATGTCGCAACGTTACTAAGCATTCTGGCTTTAACGGGACACTTGCCTTTTAAAGATTATCAAAATCCGGAAATTCAAAAAGAATCCTTGTACGAATTAAAAAAGATCACTTCTTCAAAAGAATATGACTTCGGTTTGTATTATTTATTTTCCCGATTAAAAGAAATGGCGGATCTTTTACATGACCGCTTATCCATGGACACTTGGGACTTATTCACTCAGCTTTTGCCGCTTTTGCCCGAACAAAAATCAAACAGTCAAATCTTTTTAAACAGATTAAACGGGATTATTCTTCGCCAAAACGCTCTCAGCGGACTGATCCGCGAAGACATGACCCGCGATCACAGCTGGCGGTTTATGGAAATCGGCAGACGGTTGGAAAGAAGCTTTCAAATCTTAAATTTGCTCTCCGGCATTGATTTTTGCGCCAACAACGGCTTTAACGCTTCGTTAGAAACTTTACTGGAAACTTCTGACAGCCGCATGACCTACCGCGTGCGTTATATGGCCGTGCCGACCGTTCCTCTGGTTTTTGATTTGTTGGTCTGCGATGAAGGCAATCCGCGCGCCTTGATTTATCAGATTTTGAAATTGCGACAAAATATCTTTGTTTTGGAAAAAGAAAGCCGCTTGCCGGGACTGTTCTCAAAAGAATCTTTGATTTTGGAAAACACGATCGAACAAATAAAAAAAATTGATGTCATGACTTTGGCGGAACACACACAAACTTTAAGTCAAACCGTCGTCGTTAATCCCGCTTTCAACGCTTTGTTGAACGATCTGCGTTCCAAATTGCAAGAATTTTCAGACACACTGACTTTGTCCTGCTTTGTTCACGCGGATTCAACCAGACAAGGACCGACTTATAACAAAGGGAAAATCAAATGACCGTAACTTACCGCGTTTGCCATAAAACCGTGTACGGATACAGCATTCCCGTAACATTGTCTCATCATTTGGCGCGATTAAAACCGCGCGAAACGCCTTATCAACACGTTATATCCAGCAATATTGCTTTGCTTCCAGAAGCGGCTTTTCAAGCCGATCAGACGGACGCTTTCGGAAACACGGCAACATTTTTAATTGTTGAAACACCGCATAACGAAATGAGTGTCATATCCGATTTTACGGCACAAATCACTGCGCCTGTTTATCCGGATCCGACACAAACACCGTCTTGGGAAGAAACAGCCGACTTGTTGCGATTTCCCAAAACCGCCGAACAATTGAACGCCAGCGAAATGACTTGTCCGTCCTGCTTTGTCCCGTTGACGGAAGAAATCAAACAATACGCGGCTCCTTCTTTTAACGCCGGGCGCCCCGTTTTGGAAACAGCCGAAGAAATCATGCACCGGATTTATCAGGATTTTACTTATGATTCCTCAGCGACCAGCATCGCGACTCCGATCAATGAAAGTCTGGCAATGAAACGCGGCGTGTGTCAGGACTTCGCTCACGTCGGCATTGCCTGCCTGCGCAGTTTCGGTCTGGCCGCGCGTTATGTCAGCGGCTATATCCGCACCCGCAGAGCGGCAGAAGCCGAACAAAAAGGCGACATTGACATGATCGGCGGAGACGCTTCCCACGCCTGGTTTTCCGTTTATGTGCCTTCATTCGGTTGGGTCGATTTGGATCCGACAAACAACATGTATATGCAATCGGAACATTTAACGGTCGGTTGGGGACGCGATTTTGACGACATGAGCCCGATCAAAGGCATTATGACCGGCGGCGGCAATCATACGATTTCAGTCGATGTCAGTGTCAGAACCACAACGTGACACTAGGCAAAAATTGCCTACTAATATATTGAAAAAATTACATTTTTTTGTTTTCAGAGCATCTTTTTTATGTTATTCTGAATAAAATAGGATTTTTGCCTTTTTAGCAAAAAAAAGGAGAATAATAATGAAAACAATGCCCTATAACCTTTCGATCCCGACTTCGTCATCGATTTTGACTTCGCTGTCGCAATCTAAAGCATTGACCACGATGTATGACAAAAACTCCGTTGCTTTGACAACGGGAAAAATCGTTAACACGTCATACGACAATTCAACGCTTTACTTTAAAGATATGCGCCTGACGGAACGCGCGGACGGATTGCAAAGCGTTTTAGACGGGCTGTCAAACATTGTTTCCACTTTGGATTCAACCAGCAAATCCCTTGATGCGATCACGGATTTATTGTCTTTGGCGAAAGCGGCGGCAAATTCGGCTTTGGACGGTCAGGCGTATTTATCGACCTTAACGGGTAAAAATTATACAACGAAACTCGAAGAGAAACTTTCAGATCTGCCGAATGTCAATGTCGGTGACGAAATTTTATTGCGCACGGGTGATGCCGATAAAATGGAATCCGATATTTTGATGGATAAAGACACAACCCTTGCGGATCTAAACATTCTTAAAGATGAAGTCTTAAAAATCAAAGTCGGCGACAATGAATGGGTCGAATTGAAAGTCTTTGACGAAGAGATGAAAGTGTCCGAATTTTTCGGGCAAATAAAGGATCAATACGGAATCGAAAATTTTTCTTTTGAAATCAAAGACGGAAAATTATCACTGGTGACGACGGATCGCAGCGCTTTAATGCTGGACGGCGATCTGGCCGAAGTGTTCGGATTTGACTTAAGCACCACTTATAAAATCACGGTGGAAGACGATTGGACCGTTCAGGATCTGGCCGATGCTTTTTCCAAGATAGAAGGTGTTTCCGCCACCGTAAATTCGGAAGGATATTTCACCGTATCTTCCGTTTACGGCGATAATCTGTCGATTGCGGATTTAACGGGGAAAACGGCTAATTCTTTCGGTATTGACGGATATGATGACGGCGGAACGAACACGTCAAAAACATATGCTCAACAATATAGCGAGCTCTTAAAGCAGATCAACGATATTGTTTTTGACAGCACTTTTAACGGATTGAATTTGTTGGAAGGCGATACGATCCGAGCAATTTTTGATGAAAAAGGAACCAGCTTCAGAACCGTTATCGGTGTCAATATGGATACGGATTCTCTTGGGTTGCCGGCCGTTGAAAACGACTGGGAAAACGAAGAAGATATTCAGGCCGCCTTTGATGCGATCGAGCAGGCTTTTAATTTGGTACAGCGAGCTGCGGACAAATTCGAGCGCGCCTCTTATATGGTACAATCCCGCGAGACCTTTTTGGAAGCGATGTCAAACACCTGTGCTTTGGGAGCGGAAACATTAACCGGAGCCGATTTGAACGAAGTTTCGGCGGAATTGATTGCAATCGAGACACAAAAACAATTGGTAAATCAGGTAATCAGTATTACACTGGAAGCCGATTCAAGTGTATTATCTCTCTTTTAAAAAGGAACTTATATGCCGTTAAAAATAGAATTAAAGCCCGGTGAACGTCTGATTGTCGGCAATGCTCTGATTACAAACGACAAAGAACGCGTCAAGCTGTTTATAGAAGGGAATGTTCCCATTTTACGCGAAAAATACGTTTTAACGGAAAAGGAAGCCGACACGCCGTGCAAAAAAGTGTATTATGTTTTACAGGAAATGTATCTGGCAAAAGACCCGAAAGTCTTGCACCCCGAATACTTTTCCCGCATTAATGAAATTGTTCAGGCGGCTCCCAGTTTCGCTCCGGCAATAGACGAACTGAATAAAGACATTCTGGGCGGAGATTATTACGCCGCTTTAAAGCATATGATGGCGATCATCGAAAAAGAAGCCGAACTGCTTGCCATGGCAAAAAGCAAATAAACAAAAGGCGGATAAACCAATCCGCTTTTTTTACATCAAAAAAAACTTTATATTCTGCAAAAAAACAGTATAGTGTGAAAACGTAAGAAGGATCACAAAAGAAGGAATTTCAAGAAATGCAATTGTACTGTCCGGTTTGCGACAAGGAATACCCTTTGGAAACAACCTCTTTGTTTTGCCCCGAAAGTACCGAAAACGGTGTACACCCTCTGATCAAACGGGAAAACACCGCTGAATTGGCGCGCGTGTTTCCGACAACATTGACCAAACGTTGGAACGACAACAAACTTTCATTCAGCGTTTTTCGTGAATTTATGGCCAGTTATCAACTGGCAAATGCTCACGGTAAAGCAACCTGGTGGGTGGAACGCGTTTTGGCTTTGTCCAACGCGTGTGAAAGAATGACCGGAAAAGGTTTCATCCGTACTCCTGAAATTCAAGCCGATGATTTGGCACAGGCGATTGATCTGCCGAAAGGGTCCTTATTTGTCAAGAATGAGACTTTGCAATTGATGGGATCTCATAAATCACGCCATCTTGCCAGCGCAATCATGCATTTGGAAACATTACGCGAAATTTCCGACGAACCGGCCGAAAAGAAAACGCTGGCGATTTTCTCTTGCGGCAACGCCGCCATGGGGGCTGCCGCCATCGCCGGAGCAGCCGGGTATCAGCTGTATGCTTTTGTTCCCGATCACGTCAGCGAAACGGTCGTTTCCATTTTAACCAACTTGGGCACAAACGTTGTCAAAGTCAGCCGCGACGGTTCTGTCGGCGAAGGCGATCCGTGCAACCTGCGCTATCAGGAAGCTTTAAAGAAATTCGGTTGGGTGCCGTTTACTTCTTACGGACACGACATCTGGTCAGCCGTGGAAGGTGCCGAAACTTTGGAATACGAATTTTTATTCAATCAATATTTGATTGATGCGCCTTTGGACGTGCAGGTCGTTCAAGTCGGCGGCGGCGGTTTGGCAAATGCCGTTTCTTCAGCCAACGCTTTGTTTAAACGTTTGGACATCATTCGTAAACTGCCGCGTTTTTATACCTGTCAGACATCCAGTTGCTATCCTTTGGCACAAAGTTATTTCATGGTTTTGCGTGAATTGGGACGCGACGGAGTTATCACGTTGCCGCCCGAATTGGCGATGTTGTTGGAAGGTGACTTCGATGCGAAAGCCTTGTTGGAAAACAATCTGGGACAAATCAAAATGACCGCCAGCCTGATTGCGGAAATGTATCCGAAAATCAAGGAAGATCTGGAAGCCGTCTTTGTCAAAGTCGGTCAAAACCGTAATGATTACTTCAAGCCATGGACGGCAAACGTTCCGGAAAGCATTGCCGAAGGGATCTTGGACGACACGACTTACGACGGATTGGAAGTCGTGCGCAATATGATGATTTCAGGCGGTCTGCCTTTGATTGCCGATGAAGACGAATTGGAAAAGGCTTATGATTTGGCGCGTGAACATACGGGCATAGACTTATCCGCGACAGGCAGTGCGGGATTAGCCGGCTTGCGTCAGCTGATTAAAAACAAACTGGTTCAACAGGGAGAACGCTGCGGCATTCTGTTTACGGGGGTCGGCGAACGTAAAAGCGATCTGCCGGTCGTTGAAAACAGAGTCTTTACGTTAAACAGCGGTGACGACATATCAAAATTGGTCGACTGAATTACCCGCTCTGGTTATTCCGGCAGGCGGAAAATCCGAACGAATGAAAACCCCGAAAGGGCTGTTGGATTTTTTCGGAAAGCCGTGGTTGGTGCATCAACTTGACGTTTATCAACAAGCCGGCGGAAAAACAGCCGTCGTCGTTTTAGGATATTCGGCGGACATTTACTTAGAGGCTCTTTCCTGTTTAAAAGTCGATCAAACAGTTGAAACAAAAGGACTAAAGATAACAACCGTTGTCAATCCGTTACCGCAATACGGTCCTTTTTCAACGATACAGACAGGATTGTCTTATCTTTTACAAAAAGACTTTTCCTCTTTTGCTTTTTTAGCTTTGGATCGACCGGCGCCGCAACCGATCGTCTGGCATACGTTGACGGATATTTTATATGGCAAGGATGCCGACATGGTTTTTCCCGTCAGAAACGGCAAAGACGGTCACCCCGTCTTCCTGTCAAAAAATTTCGCGCAACAAATCATTCAGCTTGATCCGCGAACAAATCGAATGGATCAATTGCGTAAAACTCTGCCCGAAGGAGCCTGTCTGGCTGTCGAACAAACAGATATCAATATCGGGTTTAATTTGAATACGCCGGAACAATGGCAGGAATTTTTAGATCAAAGCCGGACTGTATAACACCATTGACAGCAGGATCAGCCAAAAGATCAAGCGCACCCACAGGGGTTCAATCGTCTTTTGGTCTGCATTCTGCCGGTTTTTCATGGGTTAAATATTTTCGATAACGACACGTTCGGCCAAAATTCTGCCGCTTTCTTTATTTTTTATAAAAGAAACACTGACGTGTTGTCCTTCTTCAACATCTTCAAATTTTGCGGCGCTGCCGTGAGACAGCCACATAAATTTGGTTAACGGCGAAACCGTAAAGTCCATCAGAATATTTTTATCCAGAAAGGATCTGATTTTAAACGTGTTTGTTTCACGATCGACGGAATCAACCGTCCCTTTTATTTTCAGATGCGGGAATTTTCCTTCTTTATGCAACGCGTACAGCCCGACACCGCCCAAAGCGGCCAGAGCTCCTAAAAGAAATCTTTTCATGTTTTTCTCCTTATAAAAATGATTCGAAGATCATTATAAGGACAAGAAGGGCTGTCTGCGTATCTGCCCAAACGGTGAAAAGAGACGCAAAAAAGGTTAGCTCTCTTTTTTCATAAACTGAATCTTATACAGCTGAGCGTATATGCCGTCACGGTTGAGTAATTCTTCGTGCGTTCCGCAATCAACGATTTTCCCTTCATTAAAGACGCAAATTTTATCGGCGTTAACGATCGTTGACAAACGGTGAGCGATAACGATCGAAGTTCTTCCTTTCATCAGGATTTCCAAAGAATCCTGAACGATTTTTTCGGATTGGGAATCCAAAGCCGAAGTTGCTTCGTCAAGCAAAAGGATCGGAGCGTTTTTCAACATGGCTCTGGCGATCGAGATCATTTGTCGTTGTCCGCCGGACAGCCCTGCGCCTTGTTCTCCGAGCATGGTGTCGTAACCGTCTTCCAACTGTTCGATAAACTTGTCGGCGGCGGCGGCTTTGGCAGCAGCGATCACTTCCTCGTCACTGGCTTCGGGAGAACCGTAACGAATATTGTTTTTAATCGTATCATTAAACAAAATGACTTCCTGAGAAACATAAGCCGTATGTTTTCTTAAGCTTTCCAACGTCACTTGCGTGATATCCTGCCCGTCAATCAGGATTGTTCCTTTATCCGGATCATAGAAACGGGGAATAAAATTAATCAACGTTGATTTTCCCGATCCTGAATGTCCGACCAGAGCGACGGTTTGATCCGGCTCTACCGTCAAAGAAACATTGTGCAAGACATCTCTTTCCCCGTCATAAGAAAAGGAGACGTCCCGAATTTCTATTTTTCCTTTTGAAACCGTCAAAGTTCCGGCATCGGGAGCGTCTTTGATTGTCGGTTCGACATCAAGCATCGCGAACAAACGCTGCATACTGGCAACCCCCATTTGCATACGCATATGCAGACTGGCGACATTTTTCATCGGCTTATAAGCGGCGACGATTGCCAACAAGAACACCATAAAGTTGCCGGGGCTCATATTGCCTTGCATAATTTGGTAACCGCCGTAACCCAGAGTGGCCGCCATGGCAATGCCGCCGAAAAATTCCATCAAAGGGCTTTGCAACGCGTGCAGACACGCCATTGAAAAAGAAAGCTTGTTCATTTTGAGAATTGTTTGATTCAATTCATCATATTCTTTTTCTTCGGTGCAATAAGACTTAACGATTTTTATGCCTTTAAAGCACTGTGTCAGCAGATTGAAGAAACCTTCGTTCGCTTCTTGATTCCGCTTTGTTTTTTTACGCATTTTTCTTCCGCAAATCACAACGGGGTAGATACCGATCGGGAAAACGAAGAAAACGACACACGCCATTTCAAAAGACTGAAAAAACATCAAAACGACCAAGAACACGACGGAAGCCGTGTCTTTGACAAAAGTCGTCAAACTGTTTAAGACGGCGTCTTTGACCATGGCGACATCGGACGTAAAACGAGTAATGATTTCACCGGTGGAATGTTCTTGAAAGAAAGCGTTATCCATACGGATCAAACGTTTAAAGATATCTCTTTGCATATCGGCGATCACGCGGATCGACAGCTTTGTCATGACGACGGACTGAGAATAACTGAAGACGCCTTTTAAAAAGTACAAGATAAGGATTGTCATTCCGATTGTCCCCAAAGAGGCTCGGTTTTTATCGATAAAGACCTCGTCAAAGATAGGTTTGAGCTGACGCACCAACAACGCGTCAAAGCTTGCGGCGACCAGCATCAGAACAACCGCTAAAATCAACCAGCGCCATTTGGAAGCGACGTAAGTATTCCATACGCGCTTGTACATCAGCATACTTTCTTTTGTCAAAGCAGGCAGATCTTTTTTCTTTTTTAAAAAAGCCATAGTCACCCCGTCATCAATGATCGGGGTAAGATAGCATTAAACTTTCGAACACGCAAAAGATTAGTGAAATTCTTACGCTTTTAATGCGGAAAGCATTTTAACAATCATTTTCAAATCATGATCTGACAAGGAACGAATAACGCCAACCGCTTTTGTTTCCAGAGACAAACGTTCTTTGGTTTTTTGGGATTCAACGGCATCACTTAAAATTTCACCGCAAGAACAATTCAATTTTTCACAAATGGAAACGAAGTTGTCAAAAGAAGGATAATTGACGCCCCGTTCAATATTAGAAACAGCTTCAACGGACAGACCGCAGGCTTCTGCTATATCGGCCTGCGTCAACTTTTGTTCTTTGCGCGATTTTTGCAACAAAAACCCGATGCGTTGTTTCGTGTCTTTTTTCATAAGACGTAGTTTAAATTATTTTTTGGATTGACAAAACGAAGCTAAAATTTATATATTTTAATAAAAATATAACTTTAACTTCGTTTTCTTATAAGGAATAAAAAATGAAAAAAAGATATCTGTTAATAATGCCGCTTTTATCAGCCTGTAGTGGCACTCAGACGATTTTTTTTCAAACATCTCATAGTAACGCCGATATTTACATGAATGGTAAATTTGTTTGCACGGCTCCGTGTGAAACAGAACTAAAAAGATCCGTTCAAACGAAAATGATTACTTGTAAAAAGGACGGATTACAAGGAGGAGTAGTTCAGTTAGAACCTTATCGAGTCAGTCAAGCATTGATTGATTCGATAGCGTACAGATATCCGGATACCGTATTTTGCCAATTATCAAATCCTGCTTTAGAAGATGCCAAAAAAGAAAAAGCCTTCGAAAATCTAAAAGAAATTATTCAATTACAAAACACACACAATATTAATACGAAATCAGATACAAATTTCAACGTTAACGTAAATCACAAGTAAAGAACGATTTAAAATGTCTATTACTTTAGATGAATCTCAAAATCGTATCGTTGAAACAGTCTTATATAGTCAGCATAATAACGTTTCTGCAATTGAAAATCTTTTGAAAAACGAGCCTCCTTCGCCTATTCGGAATCAAAAATTAAAACGGCTCGTCAACAATCATTGCATAATTGAGGGCGGACCGGGAACAGGAAAAAGTTGGATAGCTGAAAAATTGTTTAAATGTTTAAAAGAAAAAAGGGAAGACATTCTTCTTCTTTCTTTCAATAAACCTTTAAATATGTGGTTCAAACAATGTCTTAAGGAAAAAGAAAATATCCGAACTCTACACTCTTTTTTTTCAAAAAAATATCATAGATACAGCCCTAAAAAAATAAAAGATTCTCTTTTCTTACAAACTGAATATCAGAAACGATTAAACAGAAGACGAGATTATGACACAATCATTATTGATGAGACGCAGGATTTCAGTCTGGAAATGCTTCGCTTATTAACGACATATGCGTATCGTTTAATTTGTTTCATTGACCCAAATCAGGCGACAGAATCCAACAAAACAAGCGTTGATGATTTAAAAAGTTGCCTTGATTGCGAAACGACATTTACTTTGGAAAATAATTACAGAAACACACAAAGCATTATCAATCTGGCAAAACGATTCTGGAACGAAGAAGGATTCTTTCCGACAAAATCCATGATTGGCATGGGTGAAAAACCTGTCTCCCTTGGAACTTTTGACAAAATAAAACAAATTATCGAAGAAAACTCAAACAAAACAATCGGCATTGCCGTACTGAAAGAAGAAGTTGATAGATATGAGAGAGCATTAAGCGAATTCAACCCTCAGGTATATAAAACCGGATATGACAATAATAATTATATCGACTTTTCTCAAGAGGGAGTTTTCATATTCCAATACAGAGTAATTAAAGGACTGGAATTTGACATCGTTATTTTGGTTAATCCTGCAAACATAAGAAATCAGAAAACGATAGAAAATCAAGTTTACATCGCTATTACACGGGCAAAGGAAAAACTGTATATCTATCAGGAAAAAAACATAAAAAACGATACTGTTTATAAAAAACTATCCGACTTCATAGAAGAATAAAAATATGACAGATGCAGAACAAATTTCTTTATTGGAACAGGAAAAAGAAAACATCAGACTGTTTTCCGAACGCTATTTCGAAATCACAAAACAACTGGCGCAACTGTATTATCGTCAAAAAGAATATCGTTTAGCATTAAATCGTTTACAGATTCTGGAAAATTCTGCGAATCCACCTGAATGGGTCAATTTATATATCGCGGCATCGTTGATTCAATCTGCGGACTTGAATTATTTCAGACTTCCCGAACGACATTTTTTCAACCGTTTAAATAATGTTGATGTTACAAACGAATCAGCCGTTAATCAACGTAACGCAATTTTCAAAGATGCCTTGCGCATCTTTATCGAAAAACGCGATGAAAAGAATCTTGAAATCGACTTTGACGCTTATTTAAATCAAGCGGAAAAATTCAATCTGATTGACAGCGATGAATGGCGAACATTCAAAGCATTTTACTTTGATGAAGAAGAACCGGAAGAAGATTTTGATGAAGTTTTAGAATCGGAAGAAGAAGAAGCTTTATCGCAACCGGAAACAATTGAAACATCCGAAATCGATACACCTCCCGTTTTACCGTTTGAAACAGCAGAAACAGAGCAAGCGGGAATCATTGCCCCGCCCAAAGAACCGGAAATATTCGAATCTCCGAAAAAGACGGAACAAATTTCTTTGTTCCGTTCACTTTTAAAAGGGGGAAAAATCCTTGTCATCGGAAAAATGAACGGAAAAGTATTACCTGAATGGAAAAAAGAAGCCAAAAAAGAATTCGGATTGCAAGAACGCGATTTTGATTTTTATTCCGACTACTATAAGTGCACAAAAAAATTACAATCAATCAAGACGAATTCAGGATATGCCGCAATAATCGTAGGGGCAATCAGTCACAGCGATGACGGTATCATAAAAAAATGGAAAGACAGACCTGAATATCCCAAGCCTTTTTATGCCCGTTCAGGAAAAGAATTAAAACTAACAAAAAATTCGTTTTTTAATGCTTTAAGGGATGTCAAAAACCACTTTGCCGCCCTACCTTGCGATTAGTGCGGATAGGCTGCTCTTTTTAATCTGTCGTTGATGGCCAACCCCAATCCGTTCGTCGGAATCGGCATGACTGCGATCCCTTTGTATTTCGGATCATCCAACAAACGCATATAAGCGAACAGATGCGCCGCCGCTTCTTTTAAATCGCCGGACGGACTGAGATTCAACGTCGCCTTTTCGGCTTTTCCGAATGCCAAGAAAGCCTCGCCTTCTTCGGCATGATCGGCATTCAGACGAACCGGCAAACGTGGCGCATAGTGCGACAACAACTGTCCCGGAGAACGCGGCGCATCGGGATTGATTTCCGGCCTGCGTAATTTCTTTTTTAACACGTCCTCTATGTCTTCGACTCCGACACCGCCGGCTCTTAACAACGCCGGATCATCACCGGAAACATCAAGGATCGTTGATTCCACTCCCACGTCACACGCTCCGCCGTCCAAGATCAAAGGAATTTTATCCCCCAATCCTTGATTGACGTGTTCGGCCGTTGTCGGGCTGACCGTTCCCGAGATATTGGCGCTCGGAGCCGCGACGGGACGTCCGAAAGCAGCAATCATTTGTTGCGCGCCCCGATGCACCGGAAAACGCACGCCGATCGTATCCAGTCCCGCACTAACCAAATGGGAAACGGGACAATCCTTTGTTCTTTTCATGACCATTGTCAACGGCCCCGGCCAGAATTTTTCCGCCAACAATAATGCGGAAGGCGTCATGACGGCAAAGCGATCCACCCATGAAATATCGGCGATATGAGCAATCAACGGATTAAACTGCGGACGCCCTTTGGTTTCAAAAATCGAAGCGACCGCCAAATCGTTTTGCGCATCGGCTCCCAGACCGTAAACCGTTTCGGTCGGAAAAGCCACAAGCTGTCCTTTATTCAACAGCTCGGCGGCCAGAGCCATACTTTCAGAATTAATCGTTTGAACAGACATTTAATACCACTTCAACCGTTTTAACAGAAAAGCCAAAAATATTCCCAACCCCAACAAGAACAAAGTCGCGATCAAAAAACCGTATTCACTGGTAGCCAAAGGAATTCCGCCGACATTCATGCCGAACAGTCCCGTAATAAACGTCAACGGAACAAAAATCGCCGCCAGAACGGAAAGCATATACATGTTTTCCTGCGTTTGTTCACGCACGCGGTTTGACAATTCGTCCATATTAATCATGGCGCGTTCGCGTAAAGAATCGATATCTTCGATAATCCGCATCATACGGTTGGCGTTTTCACGCAACTGATAGCGGTTTTCTGCATCAAGCCACGGCATAATTTGACGCGGCAAGACATCCATGGCGTCCCGCTGCGGATACAAATAGCGGCGCATTTCGGTTAAATTACGTCTGGCTTCGGACAGTTTCGGCATAAAATCACCGTCTTCGTCTTCTTCTTCATCAATGATTTTATCTTCGACATTGTCAATAACGACTTCAACGCCGGAAACGACTTCAACAATTTTATCCAATGTAAAAGAACATAAGACGTCCAACAGTTCGCCGACATTTTTTGCTCCCATTCCCGAATTGAATTCCCGTTCCATGGCGGTTAAGAAGTTCATCGGCGTTTCGCGTAACGTTATCATACGATTTGTTTCACACCAGATGCGCAAAGGAATCATGTCGTCAGGTTCTTCTCCGGGGTTCAGGTTGATCGCGCGCAGAAATAACATCAGCTTATCACCGAACGCGACACATCTGGGACGATCTTCCTCTTCTTCGGTCAAGCTCTCCAAAGCCAAAGGATTGATACCGCTTTGATTTTCAAGATAGTCCTTAGTTCCGTCCGCCAACAAAT
>CALXTY010000024.1 GCA_944391535.1 uncultured Alphaproteobacteria bacterium | reverse complement strand
CGCTTTGCGCATTGATGACCCGGCGTGGCAAAAAAGCCTGACCGATCCGGACAGGCAAGTGAAAACGGCGGCAAAGGCCGCTTGGAAAGCCGGTAATCTCGGGGATTTCAAGTTGCCTGTCAAAAATGCGGAAGTCAGTGTTTTATTAACCGACGATCAGACCGTTCATACGTTGAATAAAACGTATCGAGGCGTTGATCGTCCGACAAATGTTTTGTCTTTTGCCGCTTTGGACGATGAAGACGAACCGATCGTCGATCCGTTGCTGTTGGGCGATATCGTTGTGGCGTTTGAAACGACAAAAAAAGAGGCGGAAGAACAAAACATTTCTTTGGCGGATCATTTGTTCCATTTGGTTGTTCACGGGGTGTTGCATTTGATCGGATACGATCATATGACAGACGACGATGCGGTCGAAATGGAAACGCTGGAAATTAAAATTTTGGCTCAAAACGGTATAGAAAATCCTTATGATGATCAGAAAAACGCTTAAAGCGGTTTGTCAAAAAAAAGTTGCGGTGCCTTTTTTGTGCGGCGTTCTGGCGGTCGGCGCTTTGCCCCCGTTCTATTTTATTCCGTGCCTTTTCGCGGCTTTTTCGGGACTGGTCTTTTTGCTTGATCGCATCGAAAGTAAAAAACAGGCGGCCATGACAGGCTTTATGTTCGGCTTCGGCTTTTTTTCGGTCGGGCTGATCTGGGTTTGCAACGCTTTGATGATTGAAGGCATGGGCGTGAAAGCTTTTGTGCCTTTGCCGCCTTTGGGATTCGGAGTGTGGGGCGGTCTGTTCGTCGCTTTTGCCGCATGGGTCGCATCCTTCTTTAAAAAAGGCGTCCGTCGTTTAACGGCGTTCAGCGCCGCTTGGGGAATATCGGAATGGATCCGTTCGTGGCTGTTTACAGGGTTCCCGTGGAATCTGATCGCTTCCGTCTGGACGGATTATCCCGAAATGTTGCAGACGGCTTCTTTCTGGGGAAGCTATGGTTTAAGCGTCGTAAGCGTTTTTGCCGCCGGCTTGTTCGCCTTCGTTCATGATAAAAAAACACTGTTGAAATCGCTGCTGTCGGTCGGGGTGATCGCAGGGCTGTTGTTCGGGTTCGGTTCTTGGCGGTTGTCGAAAGCTCCCGCTACAACGGATACGATTAACGGTGTATGGATCCGTTTGGTTCAACCCAATATTCCTCAAGGCAGAAAATGGAACGCCGATGAAGCCGAACAAAATTTGATGAAGCACGTTCACTTAAGCCGGTCGGCCGGCGCCGAAAAAGTGACTCACGTCATTTGGCCTGAAACGGCGACACAGTTTTTGCTTACTCAGGACGAATTCGCCCGCGCAATGGTGACCAGCGCTTTGACTCCGGGGGCTATTCTGCTGGCGGGATCTTTGAGAACGCAAAAGGAAAATTCTTCCTTAAAGCTGTTTAACAGCATTGTCGCGTTAAATGACGTCGGCGTTTTTTTGGGCAGCTACGATAAATCCCACTTGGTGCCGTTCGGAGAATACGTTCCGTTCGCGGACGTGTTTCCGTTTATTCGCAAACTGACACCGATCTCAATGGATTTCAGTACGGGCAACGGCGTTGAAACCGTTGCTATTCCCCGAACCTTGCCGGTCGGTATGCTGGTTTGTTACGAAGTGATCTTCCCCGGACAGGTGGTGGATAAAAAAGTGCGTCCGTACTGGTTGTTGAATGTGACAAACGACGGTTGGTACGGGATCAGCGCCGGTCCTTATCAGCACTTTGCCACGGCTCAGATGCGATCCGTTGAAGAGGGGCTTCCTTTGGCCAGAGCCGCAAATACGGGAATCAGCGGTATGATAGACGCTTACGGGCGCGTGGTCTCTTCTTTGGCTTTGGGAGAACAAGGCGTTGTTGATGTCGGATTGCCGCGCAGAACGGATCAACCGACTTTTTATGCCAAGTATGGAAATGCCATTCCCTTGCTTCTTTGCTTGATTTTGCTTTTATCGGCAGCTGTCCCATATAAAAAAAAGGAACTTTGATATGATGAAAAAATTGTTTTTTTTATTGGTTATTTCAGGACTTTTCTTGGCAACGGCGGCGTGTCGGGATCCGTATGATAAACCGACGTACCGCACATCTGATTCTTACAGTTCCATTTTTGAAGGGAAATATGTTCCTCAGGACGTGCGCTGATTATTCATAACTGAGATTGTTTAAGTGCCAGTAAGTATCGGTTTCATAAAGTTCCGGATTGTTTTTCGCATAATCCAGAGCCGTGTTGCCGTCTTTATCCGCCAAAGGAATGTTTGCGCCGCAGTCGATCAACACTTCGACGATTTCCGGATTGGGATTGAAAGCGGCGGCATACATTAAAGGGGTTAATCCTTCGGCACTGCGATCGTCTATGCCGGCGCCGTGATCTAAAAGTGTTATCAAAACTCCGGGATTTAAATTGCGTCCGGCGGCCAACATCAACGGTGTAACGCCGAATTCGGCTCTGTCTGAAATATTGGCACCAAGTGAAAGCAACGTGGAAATAATTTCGACCGACACATTTTGTTGAATGGCGTGCATCAGAGGTGTCAGACCGTTTTTATCACGTTCATTAACATTCAATCCTTTCTCGCTTAACCAAATCAAAAGAGAGGAAGAGGGTTTGTTGGATAACGCGACGGTAAAGGCGGTTTGCGCCGTATTCGTCCGGTCAAACAAATTGGCTCCGCGTTTGATCAGCAGTTCAAGCGTCTTTAAAGGCGCATTGTTTTTAATGGCATGAAACAAGGCGGTCATTCCTTCGGCATCTTTTGTATAAATGAATGCGCCCGCTTTCAGAAGGACATCAATGACTTTTGTGTTTTTGTTATAAGCGGCGGCCGTCATTAAGGGGGTAATGCCGAATTCATCTTTTCCGTTCGGATCTGCTCCGGCTTTGATATAAGCCAACGTCTGCCCCGGTGAACCGCTGATCAAGACAGTTTTGAAAGGAGGCATTTCTTTGCGAAGAAAAGAAAGCAGAGCGATAATGATTAAAACCGCGCCCGAAGCAATCACACAAATTAAACCGACGTCCGGATTCTGCATTTTAGAAAAATCTGACTCCTTCTTCAAAAGCGTTAAATGTTTTTACAATATCCGACGGCATGGAAAGTGACAGCAAGTGATTGGCGAAACGTTCCATATCATTCAGGCTCAAAGAACGGATTTTTTCTTTTACCATAGGAATGTTAATGGCGGGCATGGACAATTCTCTGACACCCAAGCCGACCAGGATGGGGGCGTAACGATGATTAGAGGCCATTTCGCCGCAAACGCAAACGGGGATATGTGCGGCATTGGCTCCGTCAACGGTTTTTTTCAATAATTTCAATATGGCAGGATGTAAAGGATTAAACAAAGAGGCGACAAAAGAATCCGTTCTGTCCACGGCCAAAGTATATTGGATCAGATCGTTTGTTCCTATGGATAAAAAGTCGCAATTTTGAGCCAGAGTAAACGCTTCCAACGCGGCGGCCGGCGTTTCGATCATCACGCCCAGCTGAGGAATTTTTTCGGGCAAGGGGAGGGAGTTCTGTCGTAATTCTTCAACACATTCGTCAAAGATCTGTTTTGCCTGAAAAATCTCGTCAACAGATGTGACCATAGGCAGCAGAATTTTGATTTCCCCGTAACAGCAGGCTCTTAAAACGGCGCGGAATTGAGTTTTAAGCAGTGTTGACGTTTTTAACGCGAAACGGATTCCGCGTAATCCCAAGGCGGGATTTTCCGTTTTCGGAGAATGTAACGCATCGGGGCATTTGTCTCCGCCGACGTCAAAAGTTCGGAAGGTTACGGGTTTTCCTTCCATGCGCTGAACAATCTTTTGTAAAATATCAAACTGTTCGTCTTCGGAAGGCAGGTCACGTCTGTTTAAAAACATATATTCACTGCGTATCAATCCGATTCCGTCAACGCCGGTTTGTAACAGGAAATCAATTTCATGGGGCAGGTCGATGTTTCCTTTTAATTGGATAAACACCTGATCGGACGTTACGGAAGGCTGGCTTCTGAGACGCTTTAACGATCTTTTCCAACGTAAGAAATCACAGCGATACTTTCGATAAAGATTAATGTTTTCCTGTTTCGGACATAAGATGACTTTACCGTACGTACCGTCAATGATGATGATGTCACCTGTCTGGGCGATCCGCATTAGATCCGGAACATCAACAACGGCGGGAATGCCCAAGGATCTGGCCAACAACGCCGAATGGCTTTGAACGGATCCGCCGGTAGTGACAAAGGCGCCGATCTTTTTTAAATTTAACAAAGCCGTATCCGCCGCGCTGAGATCGTTTGCGATAATAACCGCATTTTCGGGTAAGCGAATGGATTTTTCTTTGGCTTCGGATTGCAGGTTGTGCATAATTCTGTCGCCGACACTGCGAATGTCTTCTATTCTGCCGGCGATATAGACGTCGTCCATTGCGGCAAAGACATCAGCGATGGCCGCGATTTCCGTCTGAACGGCGGCTTCGGCATTGATTTGTCCGTTTTTGATTCGATTGCAAACGCCCCGGATCAATCTGGATCCTTTCAGCATATGGCGATATACGTCAAACAAAGAACTGAACGGATCATCTTCAAAAGCGTTTTTAGCTTTATCTAATATGGAATCAAATTGATGCAACGTATTTTGAACGGCTTTTAAAAAGCGTTGTTGTTCGGCGGGAACATCTTCTTCACTGATGCGATACTGAGGGACTGACTTTAATAAAGAGTCATAAACAAAAACTCTTCCGATAACAATACCCGGAGAAACGCCCGTTCCTTCTCTTACAACTTCCAGTCCGTCCAAAGCGGAAAATTCCCGACCGATTTTGCGGCTTTTGGAAAAGACAGGCAGATTTTTAATTTTCGTTGAATTTGTCATTAACCAGTTTTTCCAATGCATTTAACGCTTTTTGTGCGTCTTTTCCGGAACAAATCACTTTTATTTCAGATTGACAGGCTGCCCCCAACATCATTAATCCCATAATCGAATGTCCGGAAACTTCCTGCTCGCCTTTTTCAACGCTGACTTCTGCATCATAAGAATCCGCCGTCCTGACAAAAGCCGCCGCCGCACGGGCATGTAACCCTTTTTCGTTAGTTATGTGCAGGACTTTGGAAACAGCTTTGTTCGTCATACGTGTCTCTTTTTAAGCGTGGTTGAGTAATGCCGAAGCAACATTAATATATTTTTTTCCCGCTTCTTGGGCGCTTAAAGTGGCTTCTTTTAATTTTTGCGTCGATCTGACTTGCGCCAGCTTGATCAGCATCGGTAAATTCATGCCGGCCAAAACTTCGACATTATCCTGTGTCATCATGGATATGGCTAAATTGGACGGAGTGCCTCCAAACATATCGGTTAACACGATCACGCCGTCTCCGCTGTCAACTTTTGCTATTTTTTCCTGAATTTCCAAACGACGTTGTTCCATGTCATCGGAAGGAAAAATACTGACGGTTTCAACATTTTCCTGTGCGCCGACCACGTGTTCCATGACCGCTTTCATTTCTTCGGCCAAATGTCTGTGAGAAACTAAAATCAATCCTATCATGTTATTTTTCCTGTTTGTTTTTATCCAATTCGCGATGCGTTAAGGTTACAATACACGTTTTTTGATCCAAAAGCCATTTATAAAGTTGTTCCGCTATATAAACGGATCTGTGTTTTCCGCCGGTACATCCGATCGCAATCGTCAGGCGTGTTTTCCCTTCTTGTTCAAAACGGGGTAATAACGGTGCGATGAAATCTTTTAACCGCTTGAAAAAAGAAAAATAATCCGGATCCTGTTCAATATGGGCGCCGACTTTTTCAGACAGTCCCGTTAAAGGACGCAAATCGGGATCATAGTGAGGGTTGCGTAAAAAACGCACGTCAAAAACCAAATCCGCTTCTCTGGGCAATCCTTCGCGATAGGAAAAAGACATAACGGAAACAACCATTTGTTTAGAAACGGATTCGCTGAATTCCGCTTGGACGACAGAACGTAAATCCGAAATTTTCATATCTGTCGTATCAATGATAATGTCTGATTTTTTACGCAAAGCGGACATCAGATCGCGTTCTGACGCGATACCGTCGCTGAGCTGTTTATTTTTTGCCAAAGGATGGGATCGTCTTGTTTCCGTAAAACGACGCAACAATTTTTCGTCGTCGCAGTCTAGAAAGATAATTTTTTCACCGATCTTTGGATCTTTTTTTATTTCGGAACAGATGGCGCACAGTTTTTCGCAATCGAAATCTCTGGTGCGGGCGTCAACGCCCAAAGCGACGGATTTATTGTCGTCCGATCCTGAAATCACTTGCTGTAATACGGATAAGGGCAAGTTGTCAATGACTTCAAATCCCAGATCTTCCAATATTTTTAAAACGCTTGATTTGCCTGCGCCGGACAATCCGCTGACAATGATAATTCGTTTCATCTGATCAGTTTCCTCTGTTTATTTTGTATCTGTAGCAAGGTCTTGACTTTGATTATGGACGAATCTGAAAACGCGTCCAAATAATAGACGGGAATTTCTATGTTTTCAATTAATTCCGTTATCTTTTCGGGCATTCTGTCGATTTGGTCAAAAGCTCGCAAGCTCAACTTTAGATTAATGTTTGTTTCATAAATAAAGGGCATTTCGACAATCCCGATCCCTCTGATTTCCAATAATCCTTTGATTGTATCCGGACAACGGGCTTTCAGTTGACCGTTTTGATTTTCTATAATTGTTTGGTCGTCTGCAATCAATTTCGCTCCTTGATCGATTAAACGCAAACACAGGTCGGATTTTCCGGATCCGGACGATCCTGTAATCAATAGACCGGTTCCCATAAATTCAACGCAAGACGCGTAAACCAGAGCCATCAGTTTTTTCCTTTAAACGGAGGCAGTTCAATGACAAAGGATGCTCCTAAGATTTTATCGTTATGATCCGTTCTGTTTTCTGCGTAAATTTTACCGTTTAATCCTGAAATGATTTTTTCCGAAATCGACAGCCCCAACCCCGAATGATGACCGAATTGTTCGGCGGTCGGCCGTTCACAATAGAAACGTTGGAACAGTTTTTTCTCGTCTCCGGGAGGGATCCCCGGACCTTCATCATTAAAACGCAGTTCTAACATCTGTTGTTTCATGCGCGCTTGTACACTAATTGTCGAACTGTCGGGAGAAAAGGAAATCGCATTGCTGATCAGATTATAAAACACTTGAGCCAAACGGGTTTCCATTCCTAAAATCATAATGTCTTTCGGTAACGTCTGATCCCACTGCAAGATGAACTGGATTTTTCGTTTTGTTGCGGCTTCACCTAAATTGTAAACTTCGATGACGGAAGATAAAAGTTTGTATATATTAATAACTTCAAATGTTTCTCTGGATAATTCCGCATCTAATCGAGACAGATTTGAAATATCCGTAATCAATCGATCCAGACGTAAAACGTCTTCATGAATGATTGTCATCAGACGTTTTTTCTTTTCTTCGTTTGAAATATGATCAATTGTTTCAATGGCGCTTCGCATGGAAGACAACGGGTTTTTAATTTCATGAGACACGTCGGCGGCAAAGCGTTCCGTCGCGTCCAATCTTTCCCATAACGTGTCTGTCATCTTGATCAAAGCGCCGGACAATGCGCCGATTTCATCTTTTCTTTTGGTTTCATCGGGGATCATTTGTCGTCTGCCGCCGCTGACTCGAATATTGACGGCGGCTGTTGACAGGCGGTTTAAAGGCATGACGATTGTTCTGACCATGAAGTATGACAGTAAAATCGTGACCGCAAAAGCCAATCCGAACAGACGGAAAACGGCCAGTCTGAAAGCAATCAGATTCTTTAAAACGTTTTCAATGCCGCCCGTAACCATGATGGCTCCGACGATTTGATCGTCAAAAATCACAGGGACGGCGACGCTTAAAATTCTGCCGTATCCTTCCAAAAAGCGTATTTCAAAAGAAAAAACACCGTCTCCCAAAGCGGCGCCGACTTCCTGATAGTCGAAAGCCGTTTGATTCTTGGGCTCGTTATAACGCGGCAGATATTTGGTGTTAAAGACATTTCTCCAAAATGAATCACTGTGTTCCATCGCATTGTTGGGGAATAAAGTGTCTCCGCTTAACCTGCTGTCGGCGGTCAACACACCGTTATGATCAAACAAACGCACGCGGACTGTGTCTAAAGAGGGAAGTCTCAACAGAATACGTCGAGCGGCATCCGGCAATAAACGGAAAATTTCCCGAGGCATTCGCGTCAACAAATTACCGGAAGATCCGAAATTTGAAAAATACGGGTGCATTTCTTCTTCTCTTAAGAAGTAGCCTTGATTTTCTTTACGCTCTTGTTCCACGGGTAATAAAGAAGAAATAAACTCTGAATTAACCGCTCCTTCGCTGACGGCGACGGCCATCAGTTCGGCTTGGATTTTCAGGACTTTGATTTCAGCTTCGATCAAGCCTTTTTGATAATGATCCATATACAGCAATCCGGCGACCAGTAAAGCCGGAGCCAATAAATTTAATAACAGCAATCGCCACGACAACGGAGAACGGATAACCGCAAAGGCCTTTAATCCGGCCAATTTTTTCTTGAAATACAGCAGAATATCTTTCACATGGCGGCTGATCCAAGACACCGGATTTATCCTTCTCGATAGCGATATCCCACACCGTACAGCGTTTCAATGCACGAAAAATCTTTGTCGACGTCTTTGAATTTTTTGCGCAAACGTTTGATATGACTGTCCACCGTTCGGTCGTCAATATAAACATTCGCTCCGTAAGCGCTGTCGATCAGTTGGTCGCGCGTTTTAACGATCCCCGTTTTTTCAACCAAAGCGTAGAGCATTAAAAATTCTGTGATCGTTAAATCGACGGGCTCTTTTTTCCACAGGCATAAATGGCGCGTCTTGTTCATTTCCAAAGCACCGCGTTTTATGATGACGTCTTCTTCCTGATTGTCGACCCCTTTTTTCAGTATCGGATCCGTCCGTCTGATCAACGTTTTGATGCGAGCGATTAACAGATTGGGAGAAAACGGTTTTTTGATATAGTCGTCCGCTCCCATACGCAAACCGCACAGTTCATCGATTTCATCTTCTTTACTGGTCAGAAAAATAACGGGAACATTTGATTTCTTTCGCAGTTCCTGCAACGTTTCCATTCCGTCCATGCGGGGCATTTTGATATCTAAAACAACAAGGGAGACTTGTTCTTTTAAAACGCCGTCCAGTCCCGAAAGACCATCTGTATAGGTAAAGACTTCAAATCCTTCTTCTTCCAGAATCATGGAAACGGAAGTCAATATGTTTTGATCGTCGTCGATTAAAGCGATTTTATTTCCCACGTTAAACTCCTGCGTGCAACATTTCGCTTTATTCTAGCAGGCTGCGCGGTTGAAATAAAGTCGTTTTATGCGTTTGATTGTGTCGATTTCAATTGTCCGCAGGCGGCCATGATTTCTTGTCCGCGGGATTGACGGACGGGAGCGGCGTAGTTGTTGGATTCCAGTAAAGCCGAAAATTGTTTGATCCGTTTTGCGGGCGAACATTTTAAAGGACAACCTTTCCATTCGTTAAACGGAATTAAATTAAATTTGACGGCCAATCCTTTAACCAATCTCATCAGCTCACGCGCGTCGGCGTCGGAATCGTTAATGCCGTCCAACATGACATATTCCATGGTGATGTATTGTCGCGTTCCGCCGATTTCCTGAAATTTTTTACAAGCGGCGATCAGCTCTTCCAACGGGTATTTACGATTGATCGGCATGATTTGATCGCGGATGTCATTGCGCGGGGCGTGCAGACTGATCGCCAGTTTGACGCCTAAATCTTCGGCGACGCGGGGAATCATCGGAACAATGCCGCAGGTTGACAAGGTAATGCGTCTTTTGGATAAAGCGATCCCTTCGCCGTCCATAATGATCTGCAAGGCTTTTTTGACGTTGTCATAATTCAGCAAAGGTTCACCCATTCCCATGACAACGATATTGGACAGATAGCGGGTTTCCTGTGAAGGGGTGGGCCATTCCCCGTAACTGTCTCTGGCCGCCATGAATTGAGCGACAATTTCTCCGGCGGTCAGATTTCTGGTCAGTTTCTGAGACCCCGTATGACAAAAAACGCAACCGTTCGGACAACCGACCTGAGTGGACAAACAAACCGCTCCGCGATCTTCTTCGGGAATATAGACCGTTTCAACGCTTTGTCCGTCTGTGAATTTAAACAGCCATTTGCGCGTACGATCCAAAGCGTTTTGTTCTCTGATGATTTCAGGGCGATCCAAAGTATAACCGTTTACTTCAAGCTTTTGGCGTAAAGGCTTTCCCAGAGTGGTCATTTCGGAAAAATCCTTTTTGCCTTGGAAGTAAATCCAGTGCCACAATTGTTTTGTTCTGAACGGCTTTTCGCCCAACTTTTCCAATTCGGCTTGAAGTTCTTGTCGTGACAACCCGATCAAATTCATAAAAACACCTTTATTATTTAAAATACGGGCGAGGGACTTTTTTCATCAGGCTGCGCGGATCGATGGCGGCGCGCGCTTGTTCCGAATAATCCGTCCCGTCCGAAAAAGCGAACAGCATAAAGAATGGAACCGTACAGAACATTGCGACGACGGCCCAAGCAAAATCACCCAAAAAACAAATGGACATCGCGTGCAGATCAAGATCTCCGTCCGGTTTTTCGATTTTTTTAAATAAAAGACGATAGAAGATCAAAAATGACGCCATAAACAAATACAGATCCGGTGTCAGCATCCGTCTGAAAGCGCTTTCTTCGACTTCGGCGCCGAAGTAAACCCAAATTCCGCATAAAATGCCGATGATTGTCGAACGATGCAGCAAAATGCCGGTGGAAAATAAAATAAAAAAAGAATCAAATAGCTTTTTTAGCATTTTGTGTTAAACCTCTGATTCGGATAAATATCTGAACGGAGTTTTATACCGATGAAAAAAACGAAGCAACAGGAAAAGCTTGATAATCGTTTGCAATCCGCCGTCGTTCAGAAGGACAGCGTACTGCATTTAACAGCGGAAAAACAAGTTCCTTTTTTATATGTTGCCATGAAGGAACCGTCTGACGAATACAAAAAGGCGGGCGAATCGAAAAAACGGCTGTATCGTTTTATCAAAGTGAAATAATCAATCGTATTTATTGACGGGATAAACGGGCTTGTCATAAACACCGATCAAAGTGTCGGTGGGGTAGGGACTGGGTTGAGCGTAACAAGTCGGCGCCGCCAAAGACTGGTAGCAATATATTTTTTGTATTCCCCATTTGGGACGGTTTGCCCGTTCAAGCTCCAGATCCGTCATGCAATATTTTCCTTCGCCGCTGAGCTTTCGTCCCAAAGAGCAGTCTTTGCCCGTAAAATACGAAGCGATATTGTCTTCCATAATTTTTCCCGTCGCCAAATAAGAAACCGTTTCTCCGGCTCCCCACACGGTTAAAGGCGCCGCGCCGAACGGCATTGAAGAGCTGGTCGTGGTAAACCAGCAGCCCGATAAAGGAAAGATAAAAAAGAGTGTTGCCAAACGTTTCATGATCCACCGTTTTGTTTTTTTTATTGTAACATAGCCTGTCTTATGAAAAAAAGACATTAAAACGACTTGTTCTTTATGTTTTTTAAATGTAGCGTATAAAAAGTTTTTATTTGTTTAAGGAGT
This sequence comes from uncultured Alphaproteobacteria bacterium, assembly GCA_944391535.1. Taxonomy (GTDB): domain Bacteria; phylum Pseudomonadota; class Alphaproteobacteria; order CAAGCB01; family CAG-977; genus UBA11549. The sequence continues at coordinate 8,233 of CALXTY010000024.1, read as the reverse complement.
ATGTCCCGTGGCTGATCAAAAAGATGAAAAAACCCCTTTGGAAGCCGAAATTCTTCGTGAAGTCGCAGAAGAAATAAAGGAAGAGCAGTTTAAACAACTGTGGAAAAAAATCGGTCCTTATGTGTTCGGGTTGATTATTGCGGCTTTAGTGATCACGGGGGGAATCGAATTTTACCGCTATGATCAGGAAAAGCGCGCTTTGGCCGAGTTTGAACAAATCCGTACGGCTTTAAATTTAATTGAAACGGGAGACGCCGAATCGGGAGCCGACATCTTAAAATCGATCAGCGAAACGTCAACGCGCGGATACCGCTATTTGGCAGCTTTTCATTATACGGATTATCTGATAGGACAAGGGAAGGAAAAATATCCGCAGGCAATCGAAATGCTGAATACCGTCATTAACGATAAAAACGCTCCGTTGCCGTTTAAAAATATGGCTCTGTTCGACAAGATCATTTTGCGGATCGAAAACGGGGATCAGGATTTCGCCGGTATGGAAAAAGAACTTGATCAGTTGGCGGCTAAAAGCAACGCTTGGACGCCGTTGGCGTTGGAAATCGCGGCGGAACTGGCTTTACGCCAAGGCGATGTGGAAAAAGCCAAATCCCGTTGGCAGCAGATTTTAGGAATGTCCGGCGTTTCCGAAGCCAAAAGACTGCAAGTGTCGGAGTATATTTCTTTTGTCAACGAAACGATGCCTGCAAATAAAGATCAAAAAACGGAAAAATAAAAAATGAATCGCTTTGCCTTTTTCCAGATGACCGCCGTTTGCGCCGCTCTTTTTATGTTATCGGGATGCGCTTCGGATGAAACGGTGCTGACGGGACGAAAAATTTCCGTTCTGACATACGGACGGGATTTGATGCCTGATGCCGATCTGAAAAAAAACTACCTTCTGCCGAAACCTGAACCTGTCGATGCATGGACACAAGCAGGCGGATTGTCTCATCACGTGATGCAGAATCCGTCTTTATCCCCCAAAATCATGCAGGCGTGGAAAGTGTCGATCGGGCAGGGAAGCAGTAAAAAAAGTGTTTTGTTAGCGGAACCCGTCGGTCAAAAAGGCATCATCTATACCGTCGATTCTACGGGATATGCGCAGGCGACTTCGGTGGCCGGAGGTAAAAAAATCTGGGGTGTTTTGTTGCCGCCGAAAGGTGCTTCGAGGCGGGTCAGCACCATTGGATCCGGTCTGGCTTTGGCCGAAGGGCGATTGTTTGTTTCTTTGGGAACGGGCGAGGTCGTCGCGTTGGACGCGAATAACGGTTCGGAATTATGGCGGATTAAGTTAAATTCTCCGGTGCGTTCGGCACCGACGGTTTACGGCGGTCGACTGTTTGTCATTACGGCGGATAACAAACTGACGGCATTGGCTCAAGATGACGGACGAACCTTATGGCAACACTACGCTTTTTTGGAAAGCGTTTCCTTGTTGGGCAGGGCGGCTCCCGCTATTGATAACGGGATCGGCGTGGCGGCTTTCGCTTCCGGAGACGTTATCGCGTTCCGTCCGGAAAACGGCAGTATCTTATGGACGGAATCTTTGGGGGCGTCCCGTATTAATGATGCCGGCGCTCAAATTAACGATATCCGCGCCAGACCCGTTATTGATCAGGATAAGGTCTTTATCGTATCCAGCGGCGGATTGTTGTCCGCTTTGGATCTGAAAACGGGCGGCGTCATCTGGGAACGCGAAATCGGCGGCATTAACCAGCCGTGGGTGGCCGGAGATGTCTTGTATATCGTCTCCTCTTATGCGGAATTGATTGCTCTCGAGGCTTCCTCGGGGAAAATTTTGTGGGTGAACCGATTGACACAATGGCAAGACCCCGAAAAGAAAAAAGACCGTTTGATCTGGACGGGACCCGTTATGGCAGGAAATCGGTTGATCTTAACCAATTCGGACGGTAAAGCCATTGCCGTCGCGCCTCAAACGGGAACGATTATCGGTTGGGACGATATTGATGATCGCGGAACTTTGCCGCCGATTGTTTTAAATGACACTTTGTTTTTCATTACGGAAAACGGAAACTTGATAGCGTATAGATAATGACAGCGATGATTTCTTTGGTCGGCAGAACGAATGTCGGCAAATCCACTTTGTTTAACCGCTTGACGGGGCGAAAAAAAGCGTTGGTGCATGATCGTCCGGGCGTAACGCGTGACAGGCGCGAAGGGCAGGCCGTTTTGTTCGGTTGTCCGTTTACGGTCGTCGATACGGCCGGTCTTGAAAATGGCGGAGAACTGGCGGATTCCATGTGGAAACAAACTTTAAAGGCGTTGCAAGCCTCAGAGGCTGTCGTTTTTATGGTTGATGTGCGCGCCGGCGTGACCCCTTTAGATAAAAAAACGGCGCAGACTTTGAGAAAAGTGGGAAAGCCCGTCATTTTAGCCGCAAATAAAGCCGAAGGAAAAAATTTGCCCGTGCAGGATTTGTATTCTTTGGGTTTTGGCGAACCGATTCTGATTTCGGCGGAACACGGATTGGGAATGAGTGATTTGTTTGACGCTTTATCTCCGTATATTCAAACGGAACCCGTGCAGGAAGACGAAGAAACGCCTAAAGAAAAACGGGTGCGCAGAAAGAAAAAAGATCAGGAAGTCGATCTCTTTGATGAAACGGTCAAACAGGAAAATATTTACGATCGCGTGATCGATCTGGCGATTGTCGGCAGACCGAATGTCGGCAAATCGACTTTAGTCAATCGTTTGATCGGGCAAGACAGAATGTTGACGGGGCCGATGGCGGGATTGACCAGAGATTCCATTTCGATTGATTGGACGTATAAAGGTCGTCAACTGCGATTGACGGATACGGCGGGCTTGCGTAAACGCGCGAAAGTCGAGGACGATTTGGAAAAATTATCCGCCGCTGATACAAAACGCGCCGCTTTTCTGGCTCAGGTGGTGATTTTGTTGCTGGATGCCGATGCGATCCTTGATAAGCAGGATTTAACAATTGCGCGCCAAGTTCTTGAAGAAGGTCGCGCTTTGATCGTGGCCGTGAACAAAATGGATACGGTTAAAGATAAAAAACAGACGTTCAACCTTCTGAATGAACGCATTTCGACGTCTTTAACGCAAGTCAAAGGGCTGAAGACGGTCTTTGTTTCCGCCAGAACCGGAGAAGGCTTGGATAAATTGATGCAGGCCGTCTTTGATGTTTATGCCGTTTGGAATTTGCGTATTTCGACGGGGAAATTAAATCGTTGGCTGATGAAAATGACGGAACAAACGCCTCCGCCGCTGTCGGCGACAAAGCGTCCGATTCCGTTAAAGTACATTACTCAGGCAAAAACGCGGCCGCCAACGTTTGCTTTGTTTTCCAGCAATCCCGAAAAATTGCCGGAATCTTATTTGCGTTACCTGATCAGGGGATTGGCTAAAGATCTGGGGATTGAAGGCGTGCCGATCCGGATTTTGATGCGCAAGGCCAAAAATCCGTACGAAAACAAATCCAAATCTAAAAGAAATAAATAAAGCCGTTATTTTTTCTTGCCGTTGGTTTCTAAAAACTTTAACAAAACGTCTTTGGCGCGTTCATTGTTTAAAGCCCTGATATGTCCGCCCGTCGGAATGATTTCCAATTCTTTGGGCGCAACGGCTTTTGTATAAAGCAGGCGCGTATGATGCGGAGCGACGATTTTGTCATCTTCTGTGGTTAAAAACAGTTTCGGGACAGTGATTTTTGAAACATAACCTTCCGCGTCGTTTTCTTGAACCAAGAACGATAAGGGGTATTGAAACGGCCAAAGCAACCAAACATCGGCGACTTTTTCTCTGGCAATGCGTCTTGCTTTGGAAAAAGCGCTGTCAATAATAACGCCGGCGATTTGCGTTTGATGTTCGGATTTCGCTACGGCTGAAACGGTTAAAGAAGCGCCGATGCTTTGACCGAAAACGAATAACGGCAGATCAGGATATTTTTCCAATAAATAAGAAATTGCGGTTTGAATGTCGGTTTCAGATCCCGACAGGCTGACGGATCCTTCGGATTTGCCAAAGCCTCTGTAATCCAAAGCGGTGAGGTTGTAACCGTATAAGATCAGCCAGATGACGCTGAACGTATGGGACGAAATGTTTTCCGCGTTGCCGTGTAAATATAAAATATTGGCTTTTGCGGGGCAGGGTTGTTTTCCGTCACAGTAAGCGGGAATAAACCACGCGTGCAATTTAACGTCATCGGGGGTGTTTAAGTAAACGTCTTCGTAAGGCAATTCCAATCGTGACGGATCCAAAACGAACTCTTTTTCCGGATGAAAGAGCAGGTTGGAACAGCCGGACAAGAAAAAGCAAATGTAAAAAAAGAAAGTTTTTCTCATTTAACAAATGTCGGGGTTAAGATGATATCCACTCTGTTATTTTGGTTGGAACCTTCCGATTTTTGATTTCCCTGACCTTCAACCCACAACCGAACCGCCGCGATTTTCGCTGATTTTTTCAGGATATTTGCGACGGCGTCGGCTCTTTTTTCGCTCATTAACTGGTTTGTCGCGGGTTTTCCCATGCTGTCCGTGTGTCCGATGATGCTGATGCGCGTTTTATCGTAAACCGACAGGACAAGCGCGATTTTTTCCAAAGTTTGTGTCGCCGCTTTTGTCGGATGGTAACTGTTGGGGGCAAAAATGGATTCTCCGGAAAATGAAATGACGAGAATATTATTGTGCCGCACAAGAGAAAAAGGAGTTTCTTTTAAAATCTGCTTTAACTCGTTTTCCTGATCCGTCATATAGCCGGCAGTCGTTATTTGGACGCTTTTTTTCGGAGTGTAAGTCGCAACTTCGGGTTCGGGACGCGTTTCCTTTTTTTCTGGAACTGTTGCCGAGCAGGCCGATAAAACAACGGGCAGGATAAACAGGGCAAGACGGTTCATATTCAACTCCTTAAAAAACGGCTCTTTTTTTATCATACCCGATTATTTTTAAAAGCGTGATGAAAAAATGAACAAGTTCGTGTTTTTTTAAAAAGCTTTTAATCCGTCATAGAACAGTCTTAAATCCCCCTGTGACAGTTTGTCAAACCACAGTTTGATCCGCGGAAAAATACCGTATTGCAGGATACTTTTTTTCAAATAAACGGCCGCGTCTGAATTTAACAGACTGATCAGCATTTCCAATCGTGTCGGATTGACGGGAAATTCGACGACGCGGGCGGGTGTTGTCAGATTTGCGGCTTTTGCGGCTTCGGCAAAGGAATCCGCTATGCCGCCCGTTTCATCGATTAAGCCGTTCGCTTTTGCCTGAGCTCCCGTAAAGACTCTGCCGCGCGCCAACGCATCGATTTGTTTTTCGGAAAAGCCTCTGCGTCGAGCCACTTTTTGCGTAAAGTCCCGATAAACGCGATCCAAAGAATCGTTAAAGAACTTTTTTTGTTCTTCGGAAAAGTCTTGAGCCATTGAAAACAGTCCGGCGTTTTTTCCCATTTTTAACGAACTGACCGTGATATCAAGCTTTTTCAACAAATCTTTGAAAACAAGCTTTCCTCCGAAAACGCCGATGGATCCGGTTAATGTTGCGGGGTCGGCAAAGACCTTGTCGCATCCCAGAGAAACGAAATATCCGCCCGAAGCCGCCGTTGATCCCATACTGCAAATAATCGGTTTTTGAGAAACGGTTTTCACGTATTCGATTTCCCGGCGCATCGCATCGGAAGGCGTATAGCCGCCGCCCGGAGAATCCAATCGAATGACGATCGCTTTGACTTGTTCGTCGTCGGCCGCTTCTCTTAAGCTGGAACTGAAAGACGAAAAACCTAAGATGGAACGATAAGAATCTCCTCCGAACAAAGATTCTCCGAACTGAATGATGCCGACGGCAGGGATATAAGCGATGACCGCTTCTTTGTGTTTAATAACAGGGGCGGTTGCCATGCTGTAATCAAAGACATCAACGATTTCCGCTTGCCGTTCTTTTAATTCAGTTTCCAAGACGTCGGCATATTCTACTTTGTCAATTAATTTCATTTTAAGCGCTTGATCCGCAAAATAAGGACCGTTTTCCAAAATCTGCCGGATTTCCGCTTTATTTAAAGCGGGACGATCCTGCGCGATGTCGATCGCCATCGTATCCAAAAAGCTGTTTAAAATATTCGTCAAATTTTCTTTTTCGGGTTCAGACATTTTTTCCGCATTCAAAGAATCCGCTCCCGTTTTATATTCGTAGCGCGCGTCAAATGAGGGTTGGATTCCCCACTTTAATAAGGCTTTTTTTAAATAAGGCGTTTCTATGGCGACACCGGCCAATCCGACTTCGCCGCCCGGTTGAATGCGGATTTCATCAAAAGCCGAAGCCAAATAGTACATTCCCAAACCGCCGCCCAACTCGCCGATTGTCGGTGCATAAAAAACGGTTCTTTTTCCTGCTTTATTAAACGTTTTGACAGCCGCTCTGATTTCTTGGATCTGCGTCAAAGATAAAGAAGTCTTTGTCATATAGGCCACCAGACCGGACACATTCGGATCTTTTGCGGCACGATTTAATCCCAATATGACATCAACAACAGTCGGCGGATTGCCAAAGGTCAAAGAGCCGATAAAATCGTTCGGTCGGGTTTCAAACAGCTCGTTTTCCAAATTAAGACGCAAAACCGTTCCCGATTTGAAAACAGCGGGGGAGGAAGTCGTTAAAGAATAAACCCGCAGGCCGACGGCCAAAGAAAAAAGAAGCCCGATAAAACAGAAAAATAAAGTGAAAAATTTTATGACGCGTTTGAAAAAAGATTTTTTTTCAAGATGTTGTTTTCCCCAGACGGAAGAAGACGGTGCGGGGAAATCCGGAAATACGGGCATATTTATCCTCTTGATTACAGATTATATTGAGCGCGCAAACGTAACAAATGATCTGCCAGAACACAAGCGGTCATGGCTTCGGCGACGGGAACGGCGCGAATGCCGACGCAGGGATCGTGGCGACCGGTTGTTTGAATGTCGGTGTTTTCTTTTTGGATTGTCACCGTATGTAAAGACGTTGCGACAGACGGCGTCGGTTTGACGGCGATACGGGCGATGATCGGCTGTCCCGTTGACAGGCCGCCTAAAATACCGCCGGCGTGATTGCTTGAAAAAGAAATACCGTTTAACGCATTCGGATCGGCGCGGAGTTCATCGTTGTTTTGCGTTCCCGTCATTTCGGCGACGGCGAAACCGTCTCCGATTTCAACGCCTTTAACGGCATTGATGCTCATAAGCGCCTTTGCCAGATCGGCGTCAAGTTTGTCATAAACGGGTTCGCCCAATCCGGCGGGAAAGCCGGATGCTCTGATTTCGATGACGGCACCTATTGAGTTTTTATTTTTCCGAGCCTGTTCGATGACGTTTTCAAAACGGGGCAGGGCGGAAGCGTCCGGACAAAACAAAGCGTTTCGGTTGATTTCCGCGCTGTCCCAAGACGATATTTTTTCTTTGCCGACTTGAATTAATCCCGCCGTGATGTCAAAAGGCGTTTTGATAAAATGCGCTAAAACCTTTTTCGCCAAAGCACCGGCTGCGACGCGTAAAGCCGTTTCTCTGGCGGAAGCTCTTCCGCCGCCGCGATAATCACGATTGCCGTACTTTAAGAAATAGGGTAAATCGGCATGTCCCGGACGAAATTTTTCAGCGATTTCGCTGTAGTCCTGCGAATGTTGATCTTGATTTTCAATCAATAATCCGATCGGCGTTCCCGTGGTCATACCGTTAAAGACACCGGATAAGATCTGAACCTGATCCGATTCGTTTCTTTGTGTGGTAAAACGGGACTGCCCCGGCTTTCTGCGGTCAAGCGCCGATTGAATGTCTGATATGCCTAAAGGAATTTGAGCGGGAACGCCTTCGATAACACAACCGATCGCTTTTCCGTGACTTTCGCCGAAAGTCGTAAATCGGAATATGTTACCGAAGCCGTTTCCCGTCATGATTATTCAGCGTTTTTTTTGGGAAAAGAAGCCAATAAATCGGATATTTCATGCGCGTATTCGGGATTCATCATGCCGACAGTATTATATCCCGAATCGACATGTAAAATTTCCCCCGTTACGCCGCTTGCCAGATCGCTGAGCAGATAGACGGTGCTTTTACCGACTTCATCCTGTGTCACATTGCGATGTAAAGGAGAACTGTATTCATTCCAGTTTAAAATCAAACGGAAATCACCGACACCGGAAGCGGCCAATGTTTTGATGGGGCCTGCGGAAACGGCGTTAACGCGGATACCCTGAGATCCCAAATCGCGGGCCAGATATCTGACAGAAGCTT
>CALXTY010000023.1 GCA_944391535.1 uncultured Alphaproteobacteria bacterium | reverse complement strand
AAATTCGTACTGTCCTGTTTTAGACCCGTAGACACCGTTTCCTTTTCCCAAGACCAATCTTTGTTCAAAGAACGTAACGACCGAAGGATAGCCGGTTTTCGCACAAAAGACGCCAAACCTCCATGCTGTGGAAGCCGTTGTATTTAAGAAAGGGAACGTGTCAAAGACCTTTGCTTTAACAACCGTAGCTGATGTAAACTCCGTAATTTCAGCCGCTCCCCATTGAACATTGGGATTATTGGGATGCATAATACGGACATGGCGTCCGACGTCCGTTGCGCAAAAAACTTCATCGGAAGCCGTAATTGTAATTTTTCCTGTTGTTGCGGAAGGCGTTAAAGTGATATCTCCGGTATGAATTGGCAAATATGGTCCGTCGATTGTTTTGACTTCAGCGGTTCTCCAATCCGTTTGAGAATATCTGGTAATTGTCCTTAACGGGAAAGCCGGATGAGCGATATAGACAACGTCTCCGGACTGAGAGAAATAGAGTTTATCCAGATCATCTTCCGTATAGGGCAGACTGATTTCGATTGCGGCTCCGTTTTCGTTGACGATAGGCTGTCGATGATAGAAGAAACGCACATATTGATCACCGAATTCCAACAGATACGATTGAGTTGCCGAGAATTGGAAAGAAAAAAGTCTGGCTTTTTTCGTATTGAATTTAGTTTGAGCAATGAAGCGCGTACCACCGCGTCTTGAAACGGGGCCTTGAACAGAGGGGATGAAATTTTTTAAAATTTTACAAGCGGCTCTGTACTCTTCCGTATCAATTCGTCCGGCCATCAATTCGGAAATTTCACCGATATTAAACCTGACTAAAGCAGTAGAGTATGACATTAGATTCTGGCCTCCACCCACCCTTGAGGTTGATAAACGTCTTGGATTCCTTCCATAGCCGACGCCGTTTTTGCCTGTTGAACGAAAATTTGAAACTCTTTTGTCAGGTTTTCTTTCAAAGAAACGGAAGCGGCGAGAGGAACGGCCAATTCGGCGGCCAGTCGCAAAGAAAGCGCTTCAACGAACATCGGGTCAAACATCGCCGGATCTTCAATGCGAGAAATTCCGATGAAATTGAAAATATTTTGATCAGCCAGAATATATTTTCCTTCGACTTGATATCGTTCTTGTTGTTGAGTTTTCCAGACACGCAAACAGTCGGAAGGCACGGCGAATTGATAATCATATCCGAACAACGGTTTATCTTTTAACGGCGCGAGGACATAACGTTTCAAAGCGAAACGCCACGGATAAGATCTCAGGACGAAATCTCTGGTATCAGCAAAGAGCGCTTTACAATACCGAGCGGTTTTTGTGTCATCGTCCAACGACATGATAATCAGTTCGTCCCCTATTTTAGCCAACGCCCGATTACAAACGGCAACAACGGAAGTCATCGAAATCTCCTTTATTTGATTAAGAAAAAGCGGCAGAAAATCTGCCGCTTTTTATGAAATTATTCTTTACAATTAATTTTAACGACCAATTCTTCCTGCATACGAACGGCTCCGATCGACATTTCGTAGTAGACCTGCGTAGCGAAACACTTATCGTCGCGTTCGGTAATTTTACTGACGATATCCTGGCCGATCCCCAATTTAATGCCATCGGCTTGGAAGGCAAGACAAGAACGTCCCACCTTTGTTTCCGAGGACATCACATCGGGCAAAATCAAAGATCCCGCGGAATTTTTTGCGTTTAACTGAACGAATTTAAAGCCCATAAAGGTATCGAGTTCGCCACGAACAAGCGCTTTTGCCGAAGCATAATCGGCGGAAGTCACTTTTGTTTCACTCAACAAGTCGTCCAACTGCTGAGCCGACAATACGATGACACGACCTTCGCTGGGAGCGTCACATTGATCGAACATCCGTTTAACTTCACGCAATTTATCGAAAGTAAATTTTGTCGTACAGCTTCCATCAATGACCTGCGTATCCGGCAAAGTAACGGACGTTGCGCCTGTTTCACCGGTATATGCGGTTCCGAACGCGGCAGTAACGATAGCTTCATCTATCGCCCGCCCCATTGCCCACGCGGCGGCATTGGCGTAATCACTTGTGGGATCGATCAACATTCTGACTTTGTCATCGTTATCAATCAGATCCGCCCAATGATAAGTTTCCAATCTCAGGTTACGTCTTTTATGCGGAGTATCGGACTGCGGCGTATCTGCGTGACGCGTTGTTTTTTTCACCGCCGCGACCTGTCCGATCTGATCAATGAACATACCTTTTCCGCGAACGGATTCATATCCGACCAGATCGCGCAGTTTAGACCCTTTTTGCTGAACCAACGCCTGGATATTGGAACTGTACTGATTAACGAAAGATGCTGTAATTTGAGTGCTCATAATTTCCTCATTTGTTAAGTAAAAAAAAGCCCCGAGAACCGGAGCGTTTATCATTCGTTTAAAAAGGATATTTATTCTTCAGCGAACAAACGTTTTCTTAAACGATAGACCTGCTGAACCGTGGAATCGTGTTCCGGATGCCTTGCCTGCATATAGGCGGGGACAGCCATCAGTCTTGCGATTTCGGCTTTAATTTTTTCTTCGGAAGACAGGACTGAAGATTTTTCCCCGACCAGTCCCCTGTCTTCGGCGGCGGCATCGGCCAAATTAATCAGGAAGGCTATGATTTCCCGACAATTTCCGATTCCGCTTTTTTTCAGGAAAGTTTCCAATTCCCGCCCGCCGTATTTACGGATCAGGTTCAATGCCGCTTTTCGTTTCATATCGAAATCGTTTCCATACAATCCGCGCAATTGATTTTCTGCATCCGAGCAATACCGTGAAGCGCTTTCATTCAAATCATCGACGAAGCGCAAAGCGCCCTGAACGATCCAGTCCCAGACCGCCTGAGCCTGTTCTTCGGACAAATTGAGATTTTCGGCCAACGATTTAAATTCTTCAAAGGCCTCTTCATCGATCAAATCGTCCATCATATTGCCCTGAACATTTTCTTTAGGCAGAGACAAAGCATTATTCATTTTTATTCCTTTCAGTTTCTTGCAACAAAGCGACGAGTTTTTTTTCGTCACACTCGGACATTTTAATAATGTCCAGAAAAGCCGCTCGCTTTCCGTCGTAGAAAGCGCTGGCGGCAGAGAACCCGTTTGGGTTTGACACGTCCGTCACCGGAGCCAACATATGACATTTATCGGCCAGATCCTGCAGTACGATATGCCCGTTATCGGACATAAAGACCGCTTTATAGGCTTGGATCAGGCGCAACGTTTTTTGTATTTTTTTCTTTTTATCCGGTTCAATCATGTTCGCCTCCGTTTTGTTCGACATTAAACAGAGACATACTGACGCCATACATTTCCGCGATTTTTCGGATAGCTTCGGGCGCATTAAAGATCTCTGCGGCCTGGGGTTGAATTTTCAGGAATCCTTCGGCCAATTCCAACGTTTGCATAATGGCTTTGGCCTGCAGATGCTTTTGCGCCAGTGTCAGCGGGGAAACATATTCGATTTTGACATCGGCGAAAGACACTCCTTCAGGCAACGCCATTTTTCCGTGTCTGACCAACAATCCGAAGATTCGTTTCATCATCGGCCCCAACAATTCGGTTTGCAGTCTTCCGAAGACCGGACCGAGCAACCTCATTTTTTCCTCGTTGCGTTGCAGGACTTCCGTAGCCGTCATTTTAACGTTTTCCGTGCTCATCAGCTGATCGTTATAGAAAGCCGTTTTTATTCTGCTTCTGATTTCATTCATGATTTCCAGTCCGACACCGGAATTTGCCCCGCTGACAAAGGCCTTTGGCGCTTCACCGGAATAACGAATGATTCCGCCCGGAACCGTTGCCGCCGGAGCGAACTGGTCGTCATCTCTGACCAACAGCGGCGGTCGATTTGCCAACTGAGCCGAGATGATCGTTTCTTTCATCATTTCCTGAATCATTTTAATATCCGGCAAAACAGCCGCGGCCGGAGATCTGCCATAGACTTCGGTACACGCTTTGCACCATCTGGAAACGAACAACGGCATTTCATCGAAACCGCCTGCGAACAGGACGGCCTTTTGCTCTTTTAACAGATAAAAGGAACTGATCGGCTTTTGAAAGACGTTTCCCTTTTCATACAAGTCATTTGGTATGACGGCATGAATAATTTCAAATTCCCGATCAATTTGATTTCCGCAATCCGGATCAGCTTTCAAATTTTCGGGCAAACAGTCTTTTCCCCACGTTTTCACGATTTTTTCCAACGGCATTTTAAAGACGCGATAGACCTGATCGACCTGCCCTGCGGCATTTTCTTCAAGAAAAAGTTCTCCCAAGAATCTGGATTGAAAAAGCAAGCCGTCATTTTTTTCACTCCACCCCACATAGAGCCCCGCCGTTCCCAACACCGCCAGATCCAAATACACTTCATGGATATTCGTCGCAAATCCGGCACACGGACGAATAATTTCATCCGCGACGATCTGTTCCGCCTGAGCTATCCATTCGGATATTTTGGGAACGTTTTTATATTTCGGGATTGTCAGCGAAAACCACTTTCCCGCAGGATTTGTCATCAAACCATGCAAGCCCGCCGCCAACATTTCCGCGGCGTTTACCGCTGTTGTTTCAAACAGTTTTCTTGTTCGCGGCGCTCCTATATTTTGTTTTACGGTAAAATCGGCCTTTCTTGGTAAAACCAATTCGGAGATTTCCTGCCATAATTTTTCGAAATTTACGCGCTGCGATTTCAGGTCTTCAACTTTTCCGACAATTTTATTTGCCAAAGAATAAGAATCCGTCATCATCACAATCCCAACAGGTTTTTCTGTCCGCCCAGCCCGATTTTATCGCTGGCTCCCAAGACACCGGCGAAGATGACATTGGATTTTTTTGAATTTCGCCTGTTTTTATCGAGCCCCTCCTGAAACGCTTTATTCGAGGCATCGATTTCGGCTTGTTGTCGAGCCGCTTGTTTTTCTTTTTCTTCCAACTGCGCTTCAGCATACCCTTCATAGACGCCCTTTCCCAATTCGGCGACAGAAAACAACGGATTAATCAGATTTTTCGGATCCGTAGCGGCCGAAACAATTTTTTTTCCGATTTTTTTTAAACTTTTTCCCAGTCCCATTATTTTTTCCTTTCAAAACAAAAAAGCGTTCCCGTACAGGAACGCTTTAATTTCAAAGACACAAAATCGATTGTATTAACAATATGTCATATTATTTGATCAATGTCAACACATTTTGTGATTATTTTTATTTTTGAGCCACTATTTTTCTTTTAACCGCTTCATGGATGATGTTTTGCGCGGGCGTTTTTTCTTTTTTAGCGGCGGCGATTTTTTCCGCGGCCAAGACCTGCCGTTCGGCGACACTGGGGATCGGCAAGGGTTCGGGGACGATTTTTGCGGGCATATATCCGCTGTGCGGTCTCGAACACAGTCCGAGTTTTTCTTTCATCACTTCTTCTTGAGGCTTGCTGAAATCGAAATTAAATTTCATATAACAATTTCCGAAGATATTATTGAAGCGTTCGAAAGAAACCGAACAAGCGTCTTGAGTACTGAAAAACGCGTCGGCCTCTTTTTCCGACAGATACGGTTTTCCTTGGCACAGGCAGACTTTTTGAACGATATCGTTAACCGGAACGACACGTTCGAATTTTTTTTCTTCCTCTTCTCTCGTGCAGTTTTTAAAGCGTTGACGCACCATTTTAATATACAGGATATCATAACAATCCCTTGTGGAATAATCCGAGAACCACCCTTTAAAAGCGGCCTGATAGGCCGATCCGTCGTTCAGCCCGCCTTTAACGGCCTGATTTTGGAAAGGATTGACGATGTGGGCATCTTTTTCCCGCAAAGCCTCCAACGGTTTATCATTGCCGTTTAAGGCCAGTTCGAAACACACGGCAGTAGCTGTTGCGGACGCATCGGCTTCGATGACGGATTGATTTTGGATATACGTTTTAGGCGTATCAAGATAAGCGTCCATAATGATGCCCTTTTGGAATTGTTGGGCGTGCCTCAATTCATGCGCCATCGTTCCGACTTGTCGGTTCAGATCGCTTTTAGCGTTCACTTTCAGGTGGTTTTCCACTTCGTCATAAGCCCCGTAGGCGCGCATACCGTCATCCAGACAAATGGACGTTTGATGTTTTTCGGCATCATCGATCAGCTGACGTCCCGTTTTAGATTGTCTGATCTGACCGAGAATTTCTTCCAAGCGTTGAAGATCTTCGTGTTTTTCATAGACCAGAAACGGATAAGAGGGTTGGATTTTATCTTGTATTTGACCCGCCGTATTTTGATTTTCAAAAACGGATTGAATTATTTCAGACATGACATACTCCCGCGACATTTGATTCAAGGGTAACCGCATTTTTCAAATTCGTCCATAAATAAAACTCGACACTTGACTTTTCGGTTTAAAATGTTTTAGCTCCGTTTAGGATTGACAGAGGAAAGAACGATGCTGGGTTTTGAGATAGAAAAGACTTGCGGATCAGCGCGACTGGGAAAATTGCGCACGGCTCACGGCGTTGTGGAAACGCCGGCTTTTATGCCTGTGGGGACGGCGGCAACGGTGAAAGCGATGTTTCCGGAATCGGTAGCCGAAACGGGCGCTCAAATTTTACTGGGGAACACGTACCATTTAATGTTGCGCCCCGGTGCGGACATAATCGAACGATTAGGCGGATTGCATAAATTTATGAATTGGGACAAGCCGATTTTAACGGATTCCGGCGGATTTCAGGTCATGTCTTTATCAAAGCTCAGGACGATTACGGAAGAAGGAGTCGAGTTCCGTTCCCATTTTGACGGTCATTTATGCAAACTTTCGGCAGAAATATCGATTGGGATTCAACATCAGCTCGACAGCAACATAACGATGTGCTTTGACGAATGCCCGCCGTATCCCGCGGACAGAAGATACGTTGCGAATTCGACGCGTCGTTCGATGCGTTGGGCGAAACGTTCGAAGGACGCTTTTATCGATCGGGACGGTTACGGTATTTTCGGCATCGTGCAAGGAGGCGTTCATGTTGATTTACGTGAAGAATCCTGTCACGCACTAACGGACATCGGCTTTGACGGATACGCTTTAGGCGGCTTGGCCGTCGGAGAAGGACAGGAGCTGATGTTTGACACGATCAGCGCGACGACTCCGCATTTACCGCAGGATCGCCCGCGATATTTAATGGGGGTAGGTCGTCCTTCCGACATTGTCGGTGCGGTTTTACGCGGCGTTGATATGTTCGACTGCGTCATGCCGACGCGTTCAGGCCGCACGGCTCAAGCCTTCACCCGTCACGGGACATTGAATTTACGCAACGCCTGCCATAAAGACGATCCGTCACCGTTAGACAGCGAATGCCGTTGTCCGGCTTGCCGCAATTATTCACGCGCCTATTTGCATCACTTGGTACGCACGAAAGAAATTTTAGGTGTCATGTTGCTTACATGGCACAACCTGACTTACTATCAGGATTTGATGCGTTCGATCCGTCAAGCGATCAAAGACGGGACGTTTGAAGAATTTGCCCGCGGCGAATTTTCATGACGCGGCAGAGGAAACCGGAAGATCAGACGGAAACGGACAAGTCGTCATTGCGACGCGGTACGGGTTTGGTTTCTTTTGGCAAAGACGCGCGGGATTTGCTCAAGCCGATATTGGGCAGGAAAGGCTTTATTGAAGCGGACATACTGTCTCATTGGGAAGACATATTGGGTTCTGATTTAAGCGTCGGCGTAACGGCGTGTTCAGTCAGTGTAACGAAAGATCGGACGATATTACACGTTTCGGCTTTCAGCGGCGCTTACGCTTTAGCCTTTGACGCACGCAAAGAACAAATACTGGAACGTGTCAATTCTTATTTCGGCTATCAGGCGGTCAGTGACATTCGCCTGATTCAGGGAGGGAGGGCAAGCCCTCTTTTACCTTCAAAGAAAGCCGTTGTCGTCAGTGTTCAGGAAAAGGCCGAGATACTTCCGCTGACCTCGTCGATACAAGACGAATCCCTGAGAGAAGCGGCGACGGAACTGGGAGTTCTTGTGAACAGGACAAAAAAGGATTAACAGCTTTTTATTTTTCGTTTATAAGAAAAGATAGATACGAAAGAGTTTTTAAGGAGATTAACCGATGAAGACCGGAACAAAACGGGTATTGTTTTGCTTTTTACTTATAACTTTGACCTGCGGGGCTTCACACGCGCGAGCAGCGTCGTCATGGTTTGAAAAGATCAAGAGTTTTTTCACACAGACATCCGACGCCGAATCGGCAACGGTAGTCAGTGAACCGACGGAATTGGTGCCTTCCGCGCCTGAGGAGAAGAAACCTGTTTTTGATTTTTCCGAAAAAACGATTGGGAACAGATCCGCTCCGATCAAGATTCATATATTCACATCCTTAACCTGCAATCATTGCCCTGCGGTTCATTCTCAGATTATGCCTCATTTGGAAGAGAACTACGTCAAGAGTAATGAAGCATTTATCATTTTAGAGGATTTTCCGATTGATGCGCGAGCAATGACGGCATCATTAATTTCCCGTTGTTTAACGGGGGATCGGTATTTTGCCTTTATAGAGACATTATTTGAGAACCAGCGCCATTGGGCGTTTTCGGAAAATTTGCAGGAATCGATATTACCTTATGTGAAATTGGCGGGATTAAATGAGGAAGATATGCTGTCATGCGCCACGAACGAGGAAGCTTTAAAAGAGGTGACGCGTCAGCGCAATTTAGCCATAATGCGCTACAAGATTCATGCGACTCCGACATTAATCCTCCAATCAGGCAAGCAAAAGAAAGTGTTTGAGGGTGTGCCGCATATAGCGGAATTGGACAAGGCGATAGAGGAGCTGAAGAAACAACATACCGGTTCTTGGCCGTCCGATGGTTCTGCAGGACAGGTTGGGACAACGACCGGGGCGCCTTAGAATTGAAAATCTTGACAATTTTTCCTCGACTTCGTAGGATACAAGCTCAAAGGTAAACAGTGCCTGAAGAACAACAAAAACAACCGTCAGAAGACGCATTGGCAGAGATTGAACGACGTTTGGAAGCGTTACGGAAGAACCCTTCAAACGTTTCGGGCGATACGGTTTCGTTTCCGCATTCGATCGGTCGTTTAATGTGGTTGGCTTTTAATATTGTTTCAGACCTGATAGCCGGGGTAATATGCGGTTTGGGAATCGGGTACGTTTTAGACCGATGGTTAGGGACGCGTCCTGTATTTATCGCCGTATTTTTAATAATGGGAAGCATTGCCGGCGTATTGAATGTTGTCCGACTTTTGCGTTTATACGACGAACGGCAACGACAACGCGGGGAATCGCCTCAAGGAAAGGAATGAAGAGTGTCCGGTCCGATAGAACAATTTGAAATTAAGCCCGTAATTTCTCTGCCCAAAGTGGACGGGGTGGATTTATCTTTTACGAATTCTTCTTTGTTTATGGCATTGGGAGTGGTTGTTTGCGCTTTATTTTTCATTACGGCGATGCGCAAAAGAAGCCTTGTCCCGACGAAACTGCAATCCGTGGCAGAGATTGTCTATGAGTTAATCACCGGCATGATTAACGAGATGGTCGGCCCCGAGGGACGTAAATTTGTTCCTTTTATTTTCACCTTATTTACTTTTGTCGTATTAGGCAACTTACTGGGACTGTTGCCTTACAGCTTTACCTATACCAGTCATTTTGCCGCCGTCGGTTCGTTATCTGTTTTTTCAATATTGATCACGGTGATTGCGGGTTTAAAGAAACGCGGATTGAATTGGTTTACGAACTTTTTTCCGAAAGGGACGCCGATAGCGATCGCCCCCATTTTGGTACCGATTGAAATTATTTCGTTTTGTTCGAAACCGTTCAGCCTGACCGTTCGTTTAACGGTCAACATGATGGTTGGCCACATTATGTTAAAGGTGATTGCGGGCTTTATTTATGATTTAAGTTTTTGGGGTGGATGGTTACCGCTTGTATTTATTTCGTTATTAACCGTTTTTGAAATGGGAATTGCAGTTCTACAGGCGTATATTTATACTATTCTGACCTGTGTTTATCTCAGCGATGCGTTACACGCGCATTAGTTTGAATTTTTTTGTGAAGTGCTTTTTAGGAAGGAAAAGAAGATGGAAGCCGAATACGCAAAATATATTGCAGACGCAGCAAAGTTTTTTGCCGCCGCCTTGTGTGCATTAAGTATGAAGACCGCCGCCGAAGGTGTGTCCAAGATTTGGATTACGATGATTGACACGGTTGGTCGCAATCCGACAGTCAAGAACGACGTCAACGCCTTTGGTTTGATTGGTTTTGCGGCGACCGAAGCTATTGCTTTGTATGCTTTGGTTATTGCTTTGATTATGTTGTTCTTATAATACGAACGTAAAGAAGGGATCGACGAAGATGTTACCGCAGCTTGATCCGACATGGTATGCTTCCCAAAGTTTATGGATGTTAATCACATTTTGCGCCATGTTTTTAGTGGTATGGCAATTTGTCATACCGGCGATGCGTGCGACGGTGGACAGACGTCGATCCCTGATCGAGAACGACATCAAGAAGACGGAAGAATTAAAGAACGAAGCGACCCGATTGCTCAAAGAGATAGAATCGGCTCAGACTTCGATCAAAGAACAGACGCAAGCGCTGTTTGCGAAAGCTCAGGAAGAGGCGGAGCAAATAACGAAACAGATGGAAACATCGTTTGATGCCCGCCTTAATGCGCGGATCAGCGAACAGGAAGCGGCCTTAAAGACCGCGAAAGAACAAACGATGCAAGAAATTGCAACAATTTCCGGCGATTTAACGGATCAGATAATCCGCAAAGTTGCGGGGATCAAGGTTTCATCGGAAGAAATCCGAAAAGAAACAGCGGCAGCACTGGGGAAATGAGATGATCATATCAACAGCATTTGCGGCGACGGAAGGACACGTTGCCGAGCATAATATGTTTCAAGATCCGACTTTTTGGGTAGGCGTAGCTTTTTGCATTACCGTCATAGCCTTAATCAAGTTATGCGGCAAGGCCATATCATCTTATTTACAATCCCGCGGTGACAAAATCGCCTCTCAGATAGACGAGGCGTCGAATTTAAGAAAGCAAGCCGAACAATTATTGGCGGAATATCGTGAAAAGCAGGGCAATATAAAACAAACGACCGAGGCCGCTTTAAGAGAAGCCGAAGAAAAGGCTCAGACATTAAAAGCCAATATTCAATCTGATTTTGAACGGAAACTACAGAATCGGGAAGCCCTGGCGATGCAACGTATGGAACAGGCGGCGAAAGAAGCAGCTGAAGATCTTCGATTGACGGCAATTCATTTGTCAATGCGTACAGTGGAACGTATATTATCTGCAAAATTAACATCGGAAGACGATCAGCGTCTGATAAATGAAGCGATAGACGGATTACCAGAACTGTTTAAAGAACATCGCATATAAACTGCCTATCCAGCAGAAGAAATTGACAATGACTTTTTTTTAACAGATACTTGATAAAGGAAAAGGGGTCAGGAAAGAGGAAGAAATGTCGTCGACACTTTATGAACAATTTTTTGCTGTTGGATCGGTCAAGAGTCTGTTAACAGGAATGGAAGTTAAACTTCCTCGAAAGACCTTAGCGCAAGACAGCTCTCGATCAGAGTCCCCCTCTATGAGCAAGCCGGAAAAGAAGGCGATGTTGAAACAATAAAAAAGGCGGCGTGAAGCCGCCTTTTATTTTTTCCTTTAGTGATTAACAATCAGACAAGATTTCAATTCGTCAGCCAATTTTTTGCAAATAGCCCTCAAGCGACTTTCTGTATCTGCGATGAAGGTTCTAAATCTCTTTTTTTGATTGACAGAGACTTCCCGATAGATTGGAGCATAGGAAGTCAAGGAAGGATCGATTGCCGTCAATTCCTGCCAATACCTTTGAGCTTTATTCAATTGTTCAAAAGAAGACACTTGCAACATTTTAAAACCGGCAGGCAGAGTATTTTCCTTTTTAATCGCGACCTTTACCGTTTTTTCTTTTTGAACAGCGACTGCGGGGTTTAACAGGATCGGTTTATTTAACGCTCTTTTATTAAGTTCAGCCGTATTGGATTTCACGCGTTTAAAATCAGACCACTGCAACAACTTTGCCCGTTCATCCTTACCCAAGGCGGATAAGACGGGTTTATCCGATGGAGGACGGTCGTAAGAAACGTCTTTAAAGCCGCGGGGCGCATTTCTGGACAAATTATCTTCCAGGGTTTCAGCGATGGAACGTACGCTGGCCTGAGGCAGGAAACGAGGCAACGGATCGACGCCTAACGCAACGAACAGATTACTTTCTGCCCCTTTATAATCAGCATAAGCGAAATCTCGTTTCAGATGCGAGATCAAGCGATCGACGGCGACGAACAAGGCCTCTCTTTTTTTCTGGACAGAAGTAGAGTTTTCCGCGATAGCTTTTTTCCATAGTCCGTCATTGACTTGATCCAAAGAGTTGGCGATTTCAAAGACTTCCGCGTTTTGCCTTAACTGCAGATAGGAAATATTGACCTGAGACATAATTGCCATTGTCATGGCGAGTCTGCGTAATCGTTGCAGTTCTTCTTCATTTTTTGCCTGTTGAATTGCCTGAGGTCTGGAGAAGAGATTCATCAGATTCCAAGTAATACCAATACCGGCATCGGCCCAATTTTTATTTTTCAGATACGAATTGGAATTATACTTGACGCCGGCTTCGAACTCAATTCCCGGAAAGATTCTCAGAATTTCTTTTTTAGCTTCAAGGGCTGCGATTCTGGCTTCATAATCATTAATTCTGAGTTCCGGTCGATTAACCAGGGCGAAATGTTCGAGATTAATTTGCCCCAAATTTTTAATGATTTTGGGTTGATCCATTTCGACCGGTATATCGAGAGAAAATTCCGTATTGGGAGATAAATTCATCAAAGTCGCCAGATCGGCCTTTGCCGTCAAGATATCGTTTCTAAGATCCATCAAACTTTTCAGTGCCGTCAGTAATTTTTTTTGTTCATGCAACTGATCTTTAGTTTTGTTAGACAGTTCGGCGGCGTTCACTCGTATCAGTTCGTTTTGAACGGCAGCGATCAGCACGCCCATATCATCAACAATTCGTTGAGCGGCGGCCGCTTTCCAGAAAGCGGTTCTGACATTATGAACGATTTGTTGAATGGATTTACGTCGTATTTCCTCACTGACATATCTTTTATCGGAAGCTTGTTTGGCGTTGACATAACTGATACCGAAATCCAAAACATTATAGACAATCTGCAATTGCGCTTTTCGCAAGGATTTATCTTCTATATAGGAATCTTCCAGAGAAGTCAGACCGGTATCAACGGATTTAGCCGAGACGGCCAACTGTTCAGATCTTGTAGAGAAACCACCGCTGGCGGCGATTTGAGGCAACAGATCGATAGAAGCGGAATCAGCGACACCGTAAGCGATCGCCTGCTCCATCATGGCGACTTTTTGATTTGAATTATACTTAATGGCTCTGGCGATAGCTTCGTACAAGGAGATTGGTTTAATAATTTCCTCTTGTCCGGCGAACAGCGCCGCTTTATCGACAGCGGCACGAGCGGAACGTTCAGCCAAGGTAGTAGGTTCTGTTTGCACGGCGCAAGAAGCGAACAAAAGAGAGGACAAGAAAGGGAAAAGGATTGTTTTACACGAGATACGTAAATTTTTAACAACATCCATCACACAATTGCCCTTGATAAGTAAGAAAGAGATACGACAGGAACAGACCTATATGTCATTTTATATATCAAGATACAATATATTGAATCATGTTCAACATATTTTTTACACTTTTTTAACTTTTTTTGCGGATTCGCAAGAAAGAGCGGCGATCAAGAAAAGAATAAAAAGGAACAAGATATCGAAGATACGGGAACGGCATCTTGAATAAGATGCCGTTTATTTATGAATTATCCTCTTTAACATATTCTGTTCTTGGCGGTTCGGCGGCTGGTACGGCACCTATTTCAAGCCCGCAGAAATCGCAATGGAATTCTTCTTTTTCGTTAAAATCGTCACTCAAGAGGACATAAACTTTATTTTTTTTATGACAATGCGGGCAAGAAACTTCATAGACGACTTCTTTCATTTAAACCTTTCCTCCAGATTTTTGTTTTTTTTGAACAACTAAATTTTTCATATTGAGAGTTTTTTGTTGATTATCTGCATTAGACTGCTGATTTAATTTTTCTTGCAGATTCAATTTAGTTGTAGAGACCGTTTGTCCTTTACAAGCGATTCCTTGTTGTAAAGAAATTTCTTTTTTTGTTTCTTTTGGTTTTGGTGATCTCCATGCGGTCCAGCCCAGATTTTCAGGATCACTCAACAGGACTTGTTGCATGATATCCGCCATACCGTCACGATCTTTAATCATGGCGAGGAAATCATTCGGGGTAGCGAAACCGGCCAACGGAACACCGACCAGACAGACATCGCGTCCGATACTGTTTGTAACGACGGAATCTCTTTTTCCTTTATTATAAGGCGTTGGGACTTGATAGATCGGTATATCCTCACCGGTATCTGTTCTGCTTCCGTGAATTATTCCGGCTGGGATTCTGGGTTTTCCTTTTGAAGTTACTTTAATTTCATCGATAGGAACATTTTGATGTCCCCATTCATAGTGCAAATCTTGATAGAACGCATCACGTAGTCCGAATTCGATCAAATGTCTATGCCGATCTTTTTTAATCAGCCAACACAAGGTATGATCTTCCAGGTTATGCAGTCTTTCGTTTTTATCAACAACGAACTTTCCGTCTACAAGTTGCGGTGAATAAGGTTTATCGACCATGACCGCATTACCTTTTGCATCTTTTCTAACAGAAGACGTACCGTCTTTGGCCCAATCTTTTTTTTCTTCTTGTTTCATCAGGATCGGCAATCTGACTTGAACATCTGCGGTTCTCAATTCCGTATCGAGGACTTCAAAGAACTCTTGTGCTTTAGGTCCGGCGGTATCGACTTGTTTTCCTTGCCAGACCTGATAATACATATCGTTCAGAGTTTCATTCATTTGCTGTTTTTGCCACATATCGAACATAATTTGTTTAACTTGAGCGTGGTGTCTGCAGTCGCCCATTCCGAGAGCAAAGATAGCGGAGATATTTGTTCTCGTATCGATATTGGGATCTTTTTCTCCGATTTTTTTACCGCACGCCCGCAGGACGGACTTAACGGTAGCATCATAGGCGGATTCTTCGACGACTTTGCCGTCTTTAGCGTTAAATTTCTTTTTATCCAGAGCGTTATTCTCCATATGCAGGTTAGATCCTGCGAAATTTTGGGTTGAGAAGGTCTGTCGGATGAATTTATCCGCAATAACCATAAACAATTCGGGATCTTTAATTTTTGTCAAGGGTTGATTCATCACGACATCCATATTGACGCCTTGGATCGGTTTATTAAATTTAATTCCCAATTCGGCCGGAGTCATTTTAACCAATCCGGTAAACAATCTGAGATCTTTTCTGGAAACGGTATGATCGGGCAACTGACCGCCGAAGGCCATATTTCCGCCGACTCTGTTTGTTCCGCGGAAAGCGGAGCCGCAACCTCGATAGGAATAGCTGTAGCTTCGGACAGCTTTTAATTTTTTATCTTCGGACAAGAAACGATCTTCTTTTAATTTATGTTTAAAAACGATCAGATCGGTTTCATCACCTTTACTGTTTTTAGCCGGTATAGCCAATTTTTTCAAATTTTCCATACGTTGAGCGATATCGACGGAACGTTCGGAAGGCATTGTTTTAGCGATACGGTTCATGTCTTTAGCGATATCCTCGAGCTCCCACTTATAGCGGATACTGCTTTCCAGTCGATGAAACAGGTGATCGACGACATCCTTACTTTCACCTGCGATACAAGCGGCCTGCAATGCGGCGGACAGGCAGAAATAGTCATGAGATTCTTCCGCACCGTCACGCAGAGCGGCGAGGTAGACGACTTTTGCTGTTTCTTTAGCTTTACCGAGCTGTCCGGTCAAGATATTACCGTGTACGGCCTGAATCCCTATGGAAGTTTCCATGGTTGCCATGAAACCTTTTTCAAGATGATCCAATGAATCGTTCAAGAGTTCGTTTTTTCTTTTAGCCTGAGCCGTTTTGTCGTTCATTTCCGTTTTATTGGCGATATAACGCATACACCTGCCGATATTTTCAAAAGTGATGCCGTTACCGTATCCTTCATCAATCAGGCTCAGACAGATATTCATTGATTGATGATAGTCCCACATTTTATCGGCCAGCTTTTCATTATTATCCTGCTCTTTATTGCCGCGAGGAACTTTACGATAAGCGACGGCCAGTTGTTCGCGAACCATCGGCGCATTTTTAAAGTCTTCATTATCGGTATTTTTATACAGATCAATCATTTTATCGAAAGCGGCCAGATCACGATAAGCCGAAAACAGAGACATGACCTGACTGGAATCGAGATCATCCAAGCCTTCAGCGACGATTTTATCAAGAGCTTCCAATTTTTCTATTTTTGAGCGATATTCAAACGGTTCGTCGTCTTTGGCATCGGCCGGTTCTCTTTGAGCCATAGCGGCATTGACTTTAGCGGCGAAAACACGTTTTTTTTCAGTATTGGAAGTATTCTTTTCGAAAGAGTCCGACAATTCGGAAAAACTTATCAAATGATCGTGCTGCATAGAAGAATTCCCTTTTAAAAGCATTTTCACATTATAAAATAACAAAGGAGAGTATGGAGAGTCAACTGGAAATTAGACAAAATTTCGGGAATTTTCCCACTTAAACGTCAGGATAATATTTCACTTGACAATATTGATTATATTTTTTATTACTTCTAATGTCCCATGAGGGAGTAGTTTGCATACAATGTATGTGGCAAGTCAACACCGTGACCGTGATATCGGTCTGGCTTGTCTTAAAGAACAAGACTCATGTACAGACTGAACTTTCTTCAGTTCGTACATGAGTCTTTTTTTTAAACCGGAAGAGGTATTATTTATGGACGCATACACAAAGACAAAACAACAGGTTTTAGCAGAGCTTGGCGTTTCGGAACAGAAAGGTTTGTCAGAAGAACAAGCCGTAGACAATGCGGTTCGTTTTGGCACGAACGAGCTTTCCCGTCCACATCAGGAATCCCTATTAAGAAAGATATGGAACAATCTGACCGAACCGATGATTTTAATGTTGGTGGCGGCGGCGATCATTGCGTTTGGAGTCAATTATGCCAGAGGCCTCAGCGGTGAAGAAACGGAATACATCGAATGCGTCGGGATTATCGCGGCGATCGTTTTATCGGTTGCCATATCGCTTGTGATGGAAGGCAAAAGCGCCAAAGCGTTTGAAGCTTTAAACAAGATGAAGGACGACATTCCGGTTAAAGTTTTTCGTAATGCGAAGGTACGTCTGATCAGCCAGAAAGACATTGTTGTCGGGGACATTGTTTATTTAGCGACGGGGGCGAAAGTCCCGGCGGACGGGCGTTTGTTGGAAACGCAGGATTTACGGGTAGAGGAAGCTTCGTTAACCGGTGAAAGCGAAGCCGTAAAGAAAGATGCGGAGGCGGTTTTCAATGATCCGGACACTCCTTTGGCGGATCGGACGAACATGGTTTATTCTGGAACGTTTGTGACGGCCGGATCAGGCAGTATGATCGTCACGGCGGTAGGCAACGAAACGGAATTCGGTCAAATAGCCAAGGAACTGTCTTCCACCGAAAAAAGCATGACGCCGTTGCAGGAAAAACTGGCTCATTTGGGCAGCATCATCGCCATATGGGGCGTTTCCATGGCGATCCTTGCCTTTTTAATTCAGTTGGGAATGTTTATTTCCGCGGGGACGGCGAATTTAAGCAACGTTTCGGAAGCCTTTATCACCAGCATTGTTTTGATTGTGGCGGCCGTTCCGGAAGGTTTGCCGACGACAGTGGCCATTTGTCTGGCGATCAACATCATCAAGATGTCCAAAGAAAACGCTTTGGTCAAAAAAATGATCGCCTGCGAAACGATCGGATGCATCAACGTCATTTGTTCGGACAAGACGGGCACTTTGACAGAAAACCGCATGACCGTTTTACAGGTTTGCGATCACGGGGAATTGAAACAGCCTCAAGATGTGGCGGACTCGTCTTTACTTTCCAATTTCAGCTTAAATTCGACGGCAGACATCGGCATAGAAAACAACACCTACACCTTTATCGGCAATCCGACGGAATGCGCTTTATTGGTGGCGACGGACAAAGCCGGAAAAGATTATCAGCAGATCCGCAAATCATTCGGGATTGTTCACGTATATCCGTTTTCATCTGACACAAAGAACATGACGACGGTGGCGCGCGGTGAAAACGGTTATACCGTTTACACAAAAGGCAGCCCCGAAAAAATTCTTGCGATGTGTGCGATTTCGGAACAGGAAAAGAAACAATACGAAGAACAGATCATCGCTTTTCAGGAAAAAGCGTGCCGCGTGATCGGTTTTGCCCACAAAGAGATTTCCGATTGTCCCGATTTTGAAACCGGTCGTGCTCAGATTGAAAGCGATTTGATTTTTGACGGTTTTACGGCGATTGCGGATCCTTTGCGCAAAGAAGTCTATGATGCGGTGCGCAGCTGTCGCAAAGCGGGTATTGACGTCAAGATGCTCACCGGCGACAACATTGTCACGGCGACGGCGATTGCGAACGATCTGTCATTATTGGATGAAAACCACATTGCCGTCGAAGCCAAAGACATTGACTCTTTAAGTGAAGACGAACTTTCGGCTTTATTGCCGAAGATCCGCGTTATTGCGCGCAGCACGCCGGTGATCAAGATGCGCGTTGTCAAAGCGTTAAAAGCGATGAAATGCGTTGTTGCGGTTACGGGTGACGGGATTAACGACGCGCCGGCGATCAAGAATGCCGACATCGGTTTAGCGATGGGCATATCCGGAACGGAAGTGTCCAAAGAAGCCAGCGACGTTGTTTTGTTGGACGATTCGTTTTCGACGATTGTCAAAGCGATTCAATGGGGACGCGGCATATACGAGAATTTCCAACGCTTTATTTTATTCCAGTTAACCGTCAACCTTTCATCGGTTGTTGTTGTTTTGGTTTCATTGTTGGCCGGCTTTCCGACACCGTTTACGGCGCTTCAATTATTGTGGGTGAACCTGATTATGGACGGTCCTCCTGCTTTGACGTTAAGTCTGGAACCGATCCGCAGTTCATTGATGGACAACCAGCCGACGCCCAGAAACGCGAGCATTGTCACCAAAGAGATGTTGGCGCGCATTATTTTCAGCGGTTTATTCATCTCGGCGATTTTCATGTTGCAGACCTCGCAGAATATTTTAGGCGGGACTCCGGAACAAGGGCGCACGATTTTATTCACATTGTTTGTATCGTTCCAGTTAATGAACGCTTTTTCATGCCGCGAGTTGTCGCATGAAAGTATTTTCAAACACTTTTTTGATAACAAACTGATGTTAATCGCGTTTGTCGGAACCTTTTTGTTACAATACGTCATCAGCCAGTACGGCGGTTACATTTTTGGAACGGTTCCGTTACCGGTCGAGATGTGGATAAAGATCATCGGATTGTCGATGACCGTGATCATTGCGTCCGAATTTTTTAAAGTTTTGATGCTTTTGCACAAAAAGATAAAGAAGAACTAATTGACAAAGAGGGGAAAAATCCCCTCTTTTCTTAAGAGGTTTTGATGAATACGGAAGAACAAAAAAAGACGAAAGCGAGCGACAATCGTTTTTATCATTATGCCACGCAATATTTGCGGGAAGAATTTCCCTCGAAGACCGAAGGTTTGACCGACGAAGAGATCAAAGAGATATTGGACAAAGGATTGCGGGCGGCTCATTTTTTTCATTTTTCGACGGAAGCCGATGCGATGGGATTTATTGACATTGACTTGCGATTGGAGCAAACTTTATCAGAAGAAGAACCGCCTTTATGGGCAAAAAAGATATTGCGGGACAGCACTTTGACGAATGAAGAGAAACTTTATCGGCTCAGAGACGCCTACTGCACACTGGAATGGCTGGAGCATACAAATGACTGAAGACAACACCCCTCATTATTCCGTTGCGCAACATCCGGATTTAAGCTTTGCCAAGAAAAAAAAAAAAAAAGGAATGAGTTACGAGTTTGATTTACGCACGGAAGT
>CALXTY010000022.1 GCA_944391535.1 uncultured Alphaproteobacteria bacterium | reverse complement strand
CCTCCTGCCCCTGTCTTGGTAAAGATCAGAATGGCGGTTGAAACTCCGGAATATGGCTTGAACACGCCAGACGGCATAGAAATCACCGCTTGCAAACGATGTTTTTCAATCAGTTCCTTACGCAAAGCCTGATGCGCTTTTGTCGTATTGGACAAAACGCCGTCCGGAACGATGCAGGCGCAACGACCGCCTTTCTTCAACATTTTTAAAAACAAGGCAACAAACAGCAATTCCGTCTTTGTCGTGTTGCAAATACGTTTTAATTCATCGCTGACGCCTTCTTTGTCAATTGTTCCCGAAAACGGGGGATTTGCCAGTATAATATCGTATTCTTCGGTAATGGTATTTGTTTTGGAAACGCTGTCCTTGTATTCGATCGTCGGCTTTGTAATCGAATGAAGCATCAGATTCATTGCGGAAATACGAAGCATCGTCTTGTCCATGTCAAACCCGTTGAACATATCGCCTGCAAAGTGATCCCATTGTTCCGAAGTCATCACGTTTTCATATTTGGAACGGATAAATTCCGCACTTGAAATCAAAAAGCCCGCCGTACCGCATGCCGGATCGCAAATTTTTGAATCCGGTGTCGGTTCAATTAAATGAACCATCATATTGCGAATTTGTGCAGGGGTTCTGAATTGTCCGTTTTTGCCGGAAGTCGCCAACTTGTCCAACATATATTCGTACAAGTCGCCTTGAACGTCCATTCCGGTCAAATCGTGCTGATACAAATCATCCAGTCCGGTGACTACTTTTTCAACGATTTGCGGTGTGGGGAACAAAAATAGAGCGTCGCTCATATAACGGGAAAAAGCCGATCGCCCGTCTTTATCAAGCTCGTTTTTGATAAACGGGAAAATACGATCTTTTAAGGTGTCAAAAATCTCTGCGGCGTTTTTATCCTTGAAATTATGCCACCTTAACGCTTGTCCCGCCGGCGTTTGCGGAAAAATCTTTTCCATTTTCGTGTGCGTCAGGTTTTCTAACTGCTCCGTTTCAAGTTCCTTAACGTCCAGGTCGTGGATAAACATCAAATATGTCAGTTGCTCGATTACCGTAATCGGATTTGTAATCCCGCCTGCCCAGATGTCCGTCCAAATCTTGTCAATTTTGTTTTTAATCACGCCTGTAATCATTTTCTCTCCCACGACTAAACCGAAAGAATGAGATATTCTAAAAGCTCAACGACGCAAAAACAAGGCGGAATTATTCCGCCCTGTCTGTTGATACGTTTTTATTGATCCACTCGTCCAAATCGGATTTGCGATACCTGATGACTTTGCCCAGTTTGACAAATGGCAATCCATATCTGTTTGTCATGCGCCAAACGGCTAGCGTGTTGATTTTAACGCCGATATAAACCGCGGCGTCGCGTGGTGTCATCAGACCGGCAGGGGATATGTTACATGCTTCTCTGCAAATACGTTCCATATGCTTCTCCTTTCTTTGACAAAGGGAAAAGCACACAGAAATACCCGCGCATCAACCCTTTATCAAATCCATGATATTGATTTTGACTGAATTGTGTGCAGGCTCGGTAAATACCGGTCTGTGCTAAAAAGCTGTTATCAATCTAACCATAGAATAGTAGCGATTGCAATATGGCGGATGCATGATAGTGATTGATAATCATTTACGGGTTGAAAAAATCTGTCGATTCGTTGATAATAATTTTTGTTTGTTGGCAGAAACGAAACAAGAAAACGACGGTGCCCCAACGGTGCCCCCGAAGCGATTAAAGAGAGATAAAGAAAGGAACGTGCAGACAGCTTGATAACAAAAAAAAGCCTTGAATACTCAAGGCTTTAATTTATGGTGCCCCTGGCCGGAATCGAACCAGCACGTCTTGAAGGACAACAGATTTTGAGTCTGCCGCGTCTACCAGTTCCGCCACAGGGGCACTCAAAACAAAAAGAAATATAGCTGATTTTTTCACGCTGTCAATAACTAAATTTACTTATTTTTATAAAAATTAAATATCCAGATCATCAACAAATTTTGCATGTTCCTGAATATATTGGAAACGCAGTTCGGGCTTTGATCCCATCAGCTGTTCTACCAGTTCCGCAGTCATTTGAGATTCATGTTGATCTTCTTCTCTGCGCGGATCAGGTATCAAAACACGTAATAATAAACGTTTTTCGGGAGCCATCGTTGTTTCTTTTAATTGTGAGGGCGGCATTTCACCCAAACCTTTAAATCGACTGATTTCAATTTTTTGGGCATTCTTAAATTCTTTTTTGATGATTCTGTCTTTGTCCTCATCATCGATCGCATAAAAAACTTTACTGCCGTAAGCCAATCGATATAAAGGCGGAACAGCCAAATATAAATGCCCTTTCTGAATTAATTTAGGCATTTCCCGATAAAAGAATGTCATTAATAAAGAAGCTATGTGGGCTCCGTCGACATCGGCATCTGTCATGATGATGATTTTTTCATAACGCAAAGCGTTTTCATCATAGTTTTCTTTTCGACCGCAGCCTAAAGCTTCTGTAATGTTGTTGATTTCTTCATTAGCTAAAATTTTATCCGTTGAAGCGCTGGCGACATTTAAAATTTTACCGCGCAACGGTAAGATCGCTTGTGTTTCTCTGTTCCTGGCTTGTTTTGCGGAGCCTCCGGCCGAATCTCCTTCGACAATAAAAATTTCCGTACCGTGAGAAGACGTTCTTGAACAATCCGCCAATTTCCCCGGTAAACGCAATCTTTTTGTCGCGGAAGCCCGAGCCGTTTCCGTTTGTTTCTTTTTACGTTGACGTTCGGCGGAACGTTCCAATACGTGTGTCAACAGGGCATCTGCCGTTTTAATGTCACCGGATAACCAGTGGTCAAATTGATCTTTGATCGCCGTGTCAACCAGACGTGAAGCTTCCGGAGAACCTAATTTTTCTTTCGTTTGTCCTTGGAATTGAGGATCTTTCATGAATAAAGAGAGCATAATCCCTGCAGAACCGATAACATCTTCTGTCGTAATCTCTGCGCTCTTACGATTGCCGACCATTTCGGCATAGCTTCGTAAACTGCGGGTTAACGCTGTCTTTAAACCAGTTTCGTGCGTTCCTCCTTGAGGCGTGCTGATCGTGTTGCAAAACGAACTGATAAATCCGGCGTCACCGTCTTCCAACCATGTCATGGCCCATTCGACATGACCCCGATCGCCGGATAATTCAGCGCGTCCTGAAAAAGGCTTTGGTGTGACACAAATTTCATCTTTCAGGCGATGTTTCAGGAAATCTTCCAATCCGTTCGGATATTTTAACGTTTCTTCGACCGGAGTTTTATCTTCGCCCGTCAATAATACCGGATCGCATTTCCAACGAACTTCCACTCCTTTAAATAAAAAAGCTTTAGAACGAGCCATGCGAAACAAAACGCTCGGTTTAAATCGAAGGCGTTCTCCGAATATTTCCGTGTCCGGCTTGAAAATAACCGTTGTTCCTCGTCTGTTGGATACGGCACCGATCTTTTGTAAAGGAGTCGTCGGAACACCGCGAGAATATTGTTGCATCCAAACGCATTTGTCTCTGGCGACTTCCACGGTCATAAAAGAGGACAAAGCATTGACAACCGCCATTCCGACTCCATGCAAACCGCCGGATACGGTATAAGCTTTCCCGCTGAACTTCCCGCCTGAATGCAAAGACGTCATAATGACTTCCAAAGCGGATTTTTCAGGATATTTCGGATGAGGATCCACCGGAATGCCGCGCCCGTTGTCTTTGATGCGCAAGGATCCGTCCGCATTCATTTCCATTTCAATGACACTGGCAAATCCCGCAACGGCTTCATCCATGGCGTTATCTAATATTTCTGCGGCCAAGTGATGAAAAGACGTTTCATCCGTTCCGCCGATATACATTCCCGGGCGACGACGGACAGGTTCCAATCCTTCCAGAATTTCGATATCTTTTGCGGAGTATTCATTGACGGTTTCAATAATGGTTTTATTAAACAAATCAGACATAGGCGTATGCATTCATTTCATTTTTAAGAAGTTTTTTTTAAACCGGATTTCCGGGTGTTTTTCTTTGAAGCCGTTTCTTGAGGAAAAGGCTGCATGAACTCGGCGTAAAGAGCTTCAATAAAGGTCTCTGTAAACGGCAGTTTACCCTTGTACCAATCCGGTTTCAACTGATTTTCCGTTTCTGAAAAAGCGACAAAGCGGCGTGTCCATAATTGATCCAGATCCATCGCCGTCGCAAAAGGCAGATGTTTGTTGTATAAGGATTTGATTTTTTGTTCGGCGTTGCGCATCACATTTAACAAAGTGTCGTCTTGTGAAGACAGATATAATTTATATCCTTCCATGTTTTCCAAAAGGGAGTTACCCAATACAGACGCAGAGCGCAACAAAACTTTAAAAACACCGATACATATTAAAAGAGCAAAGAAAAACACTGCGGTCATGGGGGTTGTTTGAATACTGTAATAAACAAACAATACGATCAGCGTGACAGCGACAGGGAACAATAAAAGAATTAATTTCAATAAGAGAGTTCTATGTTCTTTGAAAGTGTTTTGTTTGATCGCGGCATAAATTTTTGCGCTGATTACTGATGCCGGAACAAAACAAACAACACAGGCTAAAGAGGTTAATCCTGTGATAATCGGAAATAAAGACATGGCCGAAACGGCGACCAGAGCGATCACCGACATTAAGATTCCGAACCAGAAATAAGTCTGGGGAAAAATCGTAAATTTTTTACGGTACTCTTTCAGAATATTTTTTTCGACATCATTCATTAAACGTTTTATTTGAAGCGCGTTTGCGTTCGTTAATGCAAAAGAGGTGCTGTTTTTACCGAACAGCTTTGATGCTATTTTCTTTTCTAAAGAGGTCAATCCTGTTTCTTTGTCGGTTTGTTTGATCAGAATTAAAGAGCCATCGCTTTGTTCGTCAAACGCTAAAAAGTTCTTGGCCGCCATATTCAGCAAAGTGATAAAAAGGAGCTTTTGATGCGCTTTTTTATTTAAAGCGTAATTCAAAACAGCGGCGGACAGATCGCCTTTTTGCAAGGGAGAAGCTTTTATAATTTGACTTTTTTTGTTCTTTTTCAAGCTGAACCACGTCGCCAAGTAATAAGACAGAACAAATAAAAAAGCGATAAACGCAATATTGCTTGTTCCGTGTTCTATAATAAATCTATCAATTTTGCCGTTTTGGAAAACCGGCGCGGGATTTTTTTCGGCCCAATTCGCCAAAATGGTTAAATCTTCATAAGGCGCCAACGGAAATGTGATGACAAAAGATAAATTGTTTTCTTTATCTTTCCGGATTTTGTAGTTATGTCCGAATCCTTGCGGACCGCTTGTTACAGCGGCCTGCGAATACAAAACGGAATCCGGCGGAAAAATGATAACGGCTCCGGCTCGTGTGATCGGGATATCCCAATGGGCTCCGGTGACATCCCAGATAAATTCTTTAAAGTAAGGAATTTCCGCAGCTTCTGAGTTGTTTCTGAATTCGGCGATTTTGTTGGAAAACAAATAGGTCACCTGATACAGGTGTGTCCCCGCCGCAAGAGGTGAGTCCGAATGCAAATTGATCTTTATGCCGTTGATGTCCGGAAATAATTGAGCTTTAATCGGAGTCTTGTCTACGGAAGCCTCTAAAACGGTTACGTCCGTTCGGTATTTTTTCCCGGTCCGGTCTGTATGATATTTTGGAAAATAACGTTCCAATCCGATAAAGTCTGTTTCTTTCGGTTCAACAACCCGTTCAATTGTTTCGGTAATTTTTACCGAACCGTTCGTTAAAATTTCGATGTGACTGAAAAAATAGGGGATATGCTTCAGATAAGGAACTTCTATGAATGTGTTGGGCGGAACTAATGCAATTGTTTTTTCTCCGTCATAAGCCAACGACAGAAAACGGGGATTTTCTGAAGAAGATTGTTGCGGAACAAAAAAATCGGGTTCTTGAGGGCTTCGATCAGAAAAAACGGGCGGCGTTTGTTCCTGAATGTTTTTCTTCTGTTTCCCGAACAAACGACGACGAGCCCTGTCCAAAATCCGGTTTAATGTGTTGGATCTTTTCGTTTTGATGTTTCCCGCCAGCTTCGGTTTTTGTCCGGAAGAGTTTGTGTTGTCGAAAAAAATAAGCGTTCCTCTGGCTTCCAGAATGTTTGACAATCTTGGCGCAACGTGAGGATCGTATCCTTTTTTGTCATCGAAAGAATCCAATATTTCGACAAGATCTGCATCGATTGTGACATCAACGTCTTCTTCCTGAGCCATAGTTCCCGCAGAATTCAGAAAACAGGTGAAAACAGCAAAAACAAATAAGAAAAAACGCATAATTTAAGGACTTCCTTTGTTATAGTTATTATGTCCGAAAGCATTTAAAAGAGGGCAGAGATTAAAAATCAAGTTCAAAAATGCCGGCGACTTCGACGGCGGCCCCCAAAGGCAAAGACGCTACGCCATATGCTACGCGAGCGTGTTTCCCTGCCTCTCCAAAAACGTCGACCATTAAGTCGGAAGCCCCGTTAATTACTTTGGGATGATCTTTAAAATCAGGAGAAGCGCTGACCAATCCTTCAAGCTTTAAGGTTTTCCTTACGGCGTCCAACCCTTTTACGGGAACCAGAGTGTCACAAGCGTTTTTAAGTTGGGCTAAGATATTAATGGCGCATTGACGGGCGGCCAAGCTTCCCTGTTCGATTGTCAGATCCGTTCCCAAATGTCCGCTGTGCGTCAAAGAGCCGTTTGCAGTCGGCAGCTGGCCTGAAACATAAACGGTGTTGCCGCTGACCGTCCAACCGACATAGTTTGCAACAGGCGCGGCGACGGCCGGCAAAGTAATTCCCAGTTGTTGTAATTTTTCTTCGATTTTGACAGTCATAACCGGATTCTCCCTGATAAAATAAACAATACTGCTTAGTTTTTAACTGATTTGGCGGGAATGTGCAATATTTTAAAATCTGAAAAACAAAACTTTAAACAATAACCGTCTTGGTGTATATAAAGGTCAGTTCATTTTTTTTGTAAGGAAGAATCCATGACGACAATGTCTTTGAATAAAGATAAAATTAAAATTCTGCTTTTGGAAGATTTGCACGCGAATGCAGAAAAATATTTCAGAAATCACGGATATAACAATTTAGTTCTTTTAAAAAATGCTTTAGATAACGAAGAATTAAAAAAAGCCATAGAGGACGTTCACATGATCGGTATTCGTTCCAGAACGAAGCTGACGGCGGACGTTTTTGAAGCGGCAAAAAAATTGATGGCGGTCGGGTGTTTTTGCATCGGCACCAATCAGGTTGATTTAAATGCCGCCAAAGCTCACGGCATACCTGTTTTTAATGCGCCGTATTCCAACACGCGTTCCGTTGCTGAACTGGTGATCGGAGAAATCGTCATGCTGATGCGCGGCATTCCTCAGCGTAATTTTGCCGCTCATGAAGGGATTTGGTTGAAAAACGCCAAAGGGGCGACCGAAGTCCGCGGAAAGGTGTTGGGAATTGTCGGATACGGCCATATCGGAACGCAGGTCTCAATATTAGCCGAAGCGATGGGAATGAAAGTGCGTTACTATGATATCGTTGACAAACTGGCTTTGGGAAATGCCGAACCGTGTTCGTCTTTGTCGGAATTACTCAGTCTTTCGGATGTGGTCAGTTTGCATGTGCCGCAAACGCCGCAAACGGATAATATGTTTTCTCATGCCGAATTTTTTGCAATGAAAAAAGGCGCTTTCTTTATTAACGCGGCACGGGGCAGCGTTGTTGATATTGATGCGTTGAAAACCGCTTTGGATCAAGGGCAGATCGCCGGCGCCGCAATTGACGTTTTCCCAAAAGAACCGGCGGACAAGACACAGGAATTCGTTTCACCGTTACGCAGTATGCCTAATGTTATTTTAACGCCGCATATCGGCGGATCAACATTGGAAGCGCAAGCCAATATCGGTTTGGAAGTCGCTGAAAGACTGGTTAAATATTCGGATAACGGTTCAACTTTGGGATCCGTTAACTGTGTCGAAGTGTCTTTGCCTGTTCAGGAAAGCGGAAAAACAACCCGTTTCATGCATATACATAAAAATGTTCCGGGTGTTTTAAGCTCGATTAACAGAGTTTTTTCCGAAAATGGATTGAATATCAGCGGACAGTATTTGCGTACTGACGGAGAGTATGCTTATGTCGTCGTTGATGTTGACGGACATTTGGACAATGCTCCTGAATTGCAAAAAGAACTGGAAAAAATAAACGGTACGCTTAAAGTGCGCTATTTGTTTTAATCCGTTTTTTCTTCTTTGCTTTTCGAAAATAATATAGTTAATATAAATCAAGCGGATATCTTCTTTGACAGAAGAATCAACAATTGTTTCCGATGGCGCTTGTTTGAAGGAGTACGGCATGGACGAAGTGAATTTGATTTCGGCAAGAAAAGACACTCTTGCATTGGTTTTAGCCGGCGGGAAAGGGTCTCGCCTGAAAAATCTGACGGAAGTACAGGCAAAACCTGCCGTTCATTTCGGTGGAAAATTCAGAATTATAGATTTTCCTTTGTCCAATTGTATCAATTCCGGTATGCGCAGAATGTGCGTGTTGACCCAGTATAAAGCGCACAGCCTGATTAAACATATTCAACAGGGCTGGAGCTTTTTACAGCCGGAACTCAATGAATTTGTGGAAATCTGGCCGGCTCAGCAACAAACGTCTGATGAAGTCTGGTATCAGGGAACTGCAGATGCCGTATACCAAAATTTGGACACGATTCGTGCTCATGCGCCAAAATATATTTTAATCCTTGCCGGTGATCATATTTACAAGCAGGATTATTCCAAAATGCTCAAGCAACACATTGAAGCAGGCGCAAAAGCAACGGTGTCCTGCATTGAGGTTCCAATCGAAAAAGCCCATGAATTTGGAATTCTTGATGCCGATGCCGAAGGCAATATCGTTCGGTTTGTCGAAAAACCCAAAAATCCTCCCGCAATTCCCGGCAAACCGGATCGTTCTTTCGCCAGTATGGGGATCTATATTTTTAATGCCGATTTTCTGATTGAGTTGCTGGAAAAAGATGCGCAGGATAAAAATTCCTCACATGATTTCGGTAAGGATATATTGCCGTCCTTGGTCGGGAAAGTAAAAATGGTGGCTCATCGTTTCCAAGACAGTTGCGTCTTTAATAAAACGGATGAAGCTTATTGGCGTGATGTCGGAACGTTGGATGCTTATTGGGAAGCCAATCTGGATTTAACGAATGTTGTGCCCGATCTTGATCTTTACGATTCCCGTTGGCCGATTTGGACGTTTCAAGAACAACATCCGGCGGCTAAATTTGTTTTTGAAAGCGATCTGAGAACAGGAATGGCAGTGAAGTCTTTGGTTTCTGCCGGTTGTATTATTTCCGGCGGAACGGTTCGCCATTCACTGCTGTTTTCGGCGGTACGCGTTCATTCTTTTTCTTTGATTGAAGATTCTGTGATTTTGCCGAATTGCGTCATTAATCGTCACGCACGCGTTAAAAAAGCGATTTTGGCTCAAGGGTGCGTCATCCCCAGAGGCTTGGTGATCGGTGAAAATCCGCAGGAAGACGCCAAGTATTTCTACGTTTCGGAAAAAGGGGTCGTTTTGGTAACGCCGGCGATGTTGGCAAAATTACCGCCCGTCCCTGAATTGTCTTAAAAAATAAAGGCGGGGTAAGATGACCCCGCCTTTTGTTTTCAAGGATAGCGAAAATGTTTTTCATAAAAAAAACTCTCACAATATCTCGCTCCTATATTAATCAATTTATCAAATTGATTAAATGGCCAGTCGCTGTTGTGATGTTGTGTGTCGTTCCCGCGGCACTGCATGCGTTTCATCGATATTACGTGATTCGAGATCAATTGAATTGGCATAACTTGATTTATTTTGC
This sequence comes from uncultured Alphaproteobacteria bacterium, assembly GCA_944391535.1. Taxonomy (GTDB): domain Bacteria; phylum Pseudomonadota; class Alphaproteobacteria; order CAAGCB01; family CAG-977; genus UBA11549. The sequence goes on along the minus strand of CALXTY010000022.1, from coordinate 10,291 downwards.
CATCGGAATGGCTTTTTTCGCGGCTGTTCGCATCTTTTTCATTATGCGGCGCGGAGCAGCGGAAACGATGGAACATGAAATGACACATGTTTTATTCGCTTTATTAACGCTTCACCCCGTCAAGTCCATGGAAGTGGCCGATACGGGCGGCGGATCCATGACTTTTGCGGGAGAAGGGAATTGGTTGATCGCCATTGCACCTTATTTTTTTCCGTTAACGGCTTTTACAATGGTTTTTTTTGCGATCGCCGTACGACAGATTGTAGGCTATTCTCCAGATTGGATTTTTATCTGCTTGGGGGCAGCCGTATGCTATAACTTGTTTTCTTTTGCCGAACAAACACATCCCGGGCAAACGGACTTTAAAGTCGCCGGATATGTGTTTTCAATTTGTTTTCTACCAGGAGCGAATTGTCTGACTTTTGGAACGATTTTTGCTTTTGTGGAAAGAGGTTTTAACGGTGTTGTCTTTTTTTATCGTCTTCTTTTTTATTATGCTCGTCAAGACATCACGACGATATTGGGGTATATCTAAAGAATGAAAGACATATTTTCTTTTGCGGCGAAAACACGTTCGTCCTCTTTTTGAGCCATTTGTTCTATTTTTGCCATAACATCGTCCGTATGTATGGGCGCGTGATGAAATAAAGCTGTTTTTTTTATATTAGCCGCTTTGGTCAAACGGACAGCTTCCAGCCAAGTCGAATGCCCCCAACCTTTAAAAAATTCATATTCTTGAGGAGTATACATGGCGTCAAAAATCATTAAGTCGCTGTTTTTGACGAAATCGATCAATTCATTTATTCCTTCAGAAAAACAATGTTCATAGTCCGAGATATAGGATATTGATTTTCCTTGATAGTCCAAACGGTATCCTGTCGCTGCGTTGGGATGTTCCAAATAGCGCGTATGAAGTGTTGCTCGGTTGTCAAGCAGTTTAAACGTGTCCGGAGTTTTGAAGTTATGAAAATGCAGAACCGAAGGGATCATGTGCATTGGTAAAGGAAAGAATGGTGCTGACATCAACATATCAAAAACTTTTTCAGCGGTTTGTCCGTTTGGCAACCGAGCGGCATAAATATTCAGGTTTGAATTTTCCTGAAATGCCGGATAGAAAAAAGGAAAACCGCAAATATGATCCCAATGTGTATGTGAAATCAGCAGGGTCATGCGATTAATTTTTCGTTTTGCCAGACTGATTCCCAAAGAACGGATACCAGAGCCGGCATCGAAAATTACCGTTTCCCCGTCTAAATTCACCTCAACACAGGAAGTGTCGCCACCATATACGGTATGTTCTTGCGAACAACATGGTATACTGCCGCGTACACCCCAAAAAGTGACTTTTACAGGCATAAAACGAAATCCTTCTTTTTTATCCGTTCCTTTTGTATCACATTATATTTATTTTAATCTGTGACGAAAAGCATAGATAACATATTATCCTCTTAATAAAAACAATACATTAAAATGATGAAAAATATCTGAATAAATGAAGTCAAAAAAAGAATTTTTTTATTGCTTTTTTTGCCAAGTTGATTCCAAAAGTTTTTTTTTATATGCTGATTAACAAATATGTTATGGTTGATGCCGGAGATTCAAATGAACAAGATTTTGATCTTTTTTTTGTGTTATCTGTTAATCGGAAGTGTATTCTCCTCTGTTGCGGCTCAGCAGATCAGGGAAGTCAAAGCTTTGCCGACCTGCCTTGATTTTTCAGATGTTTATGCCAGAACAATTTTAGGAACGGCTCGGGCAACGGAGCAAGAAGAACAGGAAATGCAATCTTTGGCGTCTATTATGATGGGCTATGTTTCGGCTTTGCAGGACATTTACGGTAACCGGTTGGTCGGAATGTCGGATACGGATGACGAATGGACTTTGTTGGAAAAAGTCAATCAGTTTTGTCGTCAATATCCGCATTTGACGTTTCAACGCGCCGTTCGCGCCGTTCCCGCGGTTTCTCAGACGATTCAGGCTTTGCAGGATCAGGAATTTAAACGATGCACGAATTATATCGAACAAACCAAACCGACAATCTGTTCATCGTTCAATACGGGAAAATAACTCTTTAAATTTAGTCCGAACAATCTTATATCTTGGACAATCTTTGAGGAAAGGGATTGGTTATGGACTATATTAAAATCCGCGGCGCACGAGAACATAATCTGAAAAACGTCGATTTGGATATTCCTAAAAACAAACTGATCGTTGTGACGGGATTATCGGGATCGGGAAAGTCGTCTTTGGCTTTTGACACGTTGTATGCCGAAGGTCAAAGGCGTTATGTCGAAAGTTTGTCGGTGTATGCGCGTCAATTCGTTGATTTAATGAAAAAACCGGATGTCGATTTGATAGAAGGATTGTCTCCGGCGATTTCGATTGAACAAAAAACGACGTCTCATAATCCGCGTTCAATCGTTGGAACGGTAACGGAAATTTACGATTATATGCGCTTGCTGTGGGCGCGTGTGGGTGTTCCTTATTCTCCGGTGACGGGGTTGCCGATTGAAAGCCAGACCGTGACGCAAATGGTTGATCGGGTCATGGAATTGCCCGAAGGAACGAAATTGTTATTGTTGTCTCCGGTCGTGCGGGGAAGAAAAGGCGAATATAAAAAGGAAATCAAAGAGTTTCAAAAAAAAGGATTCCAGCGTCTGAAAATCGACGGAACGGTTTATAATATTGATGAAACGCCTGAATTAAACAAAAGTTTTAAACATGACCTCAGCGTTGTCGTTGACAGAATCGTTGTTAAAAAAGGGATCGAAAGCCGTTTGGCTGAATCGTTTGAAACGGCTTTGGGGTTGTCGGACGGCTTGGCCGTGGCGGAAAATGTTGAAACGCATGAAGAAATGATGTTTTCTTCGCGTTATGCCTGTCCTGTTTCCGGATTTACGATTGAAGAAATTGAGCCGCGCTTGTTTTCTTTTAACAATCCTCACGGTTTTTGCCCTGAATGTGAAGGATTAGGAGTCAAGCTGTATGTAGATCCTGAATTGGTGATCCCCGATAAAACGAAACGTCTGGACGAAGGAGCTATTGCGCCGTGGTCGGGGGCAAACGGAGAAATTTATCCGTGGCATCGCGAAGCGTTACAGGGATTAAGCCGTCGTTTTCACTTGGACTTATCAGCGCGCTGGTGCGATTTGCCGCAGGACACGCAAAGGGCGATTTTGTATGGTAATATGTCGTTTGAAGGGGTCATCCCGAATTTAAATCGCCGTTTTCTGGAAACGGATTCTGAGTATATGCGCGAGGAAATCCAAAAGTTTCAAAACAATATCATTTGTGAACACTGTCACGGAAAACGTCTGCGTCCGGAAGCTTTGGCAGTCAAAATTGATGGCAAAGATATCGCCGATGTGACGGAAATGTCGATTGCGCAAGCTCGAGAATGGTTTGGCGGCGTTGCAGAAAAATTAAAGCCTCAAAATCGTGAAATAGCGCAAAGAATTTTACGTGAAACCAATGAAAGACTGGATTTTTTAATCAATGTCGGTTTGGGGTATTTGTCTTTGGGGCGTTCGTCTGGAACGTTGTCTGGCGGTGAAAGTCAGCGTATCCGCTTGGCTTCTCAGATCGGATCGGGATTGACGGGGGTGTTGTATGTTTTGGACGAACCGTCGATCGGTTTGCATCAAAGAGATAACGACCGTTTGCTTTCGACGTTGTTCCGTTTGCGTGATTTGGGAAATACGGTCATTGTTGTCGAACACGACGAAGACGCCATGCGCGCCGCCGATATGCTGATTGATATGGGGCCGGCGGCGGGTTCTTTGGGCGGCAGTGTCATCGCCGCGGGAACGCCGCAGGAAGTCGCTGAAAATTTAAACAGTTTGACAGGACGCTATCTGGCGGGAACGAAAAAAATCCCTGTTCCGTCAAAACGTCGGAAAGCAAACGGGAAGTTTTTAAAAGTGCTCGGCGCAAAAGTGCATAACCTTAAAAACATAGATGTTAAATTTCCTTTGGGAGTGTTGACCTGTGTTACCGGAGTATCCGGCGGCGGAAAGTCGTCTTTGGTGATTGAAACGCTTTATAAAGGTCTGACCAAAGCTTTAAACGGGACGCGTTTGACTGTCGGGGCGCATGATAAAATCGAAGGATTGGAAAATATTGATAAAGTGATTGATATTGATCAATCTCCGATCGGACGGACGCCGCGCAGTAATCCGGCAACGTATACCGGTGTTTTTTCTTATATTCGGGACTGGTTTGCGGGTTTGCCCGAAGCAAAATTGCGGGGGTATAAAGCCGGCCGGTTTTCCTTTAACGTCAAAGGCGGACGCTGTGAAGCATGTCAAGGCGACGGCGTTTTGCGCATAGAAATGCATTTTCTGCCCGATATGTACGTTCAGTGCGATGAATGCAAGGGAACGCGATACAATCGGGAAACATTGGAAGTTAAATATAAGGGGAAATCCATCGCCGACGTGTTGAATATGACGGTTGACGAAGCGGTCGTCTTTTTCGATGCGGTTCCGGCGATTAAAAACAGACTGTCTTTATTGCAACGTGTCGGACTGGGGTATATCAAACTGGGGCAGTCGGCGACAACATTATCTGGCGGAGAAGCGCAACGCATTAAGTTATCCAAGGAATTATCTAAAAAAGCGACCGGAAGGACAGTCTATATTTTAGATGAACCGACAACCGGATTGCATTTTGAAGATATCGCCAAGCTGTTGGAAGTATTGCATCAATTGGTAGAGCAGGGCAATACGGTAATCGTGATTGAGCATAACTTGGAAGTGATTAAAACGGCCGACTGGATTATTGATCTGGGGCCGGAAGGCGGCAGTGCGGGCGGTTCGATCGTCGTAGAAGGAACGCCTGAAAAAGTGGCGGGTTGCGAACAAAGTCATACGGGGCAATATTTAAAAAAGTATTTGTGAGAAAAAAAAAGACCGCATCGGATCATGCGGTCTTTTTTATTTGAATTAACGACATCTTTTCGCGTCAAGGATTTTTTTAACGGTTGCGGACTGAAACAAACTTTTACTTTGCGTTTGAATGACGCTTTTTTCTGTTTTTAACGCTTTTTCCGCGACGGGATCACGTATTCCTTTTGTTTCTGCCGCAGTTACTTTTTCAACGGCATCAATCAGGCGGGATACAGATTTTAAGATGTCTTTTTTTCTGGGATCTATCGGTTTGTTTTTATCCAGAATTTTGCGAGCTTCCTCTATATTTTTAGTCGCGTACATTTGTGCGCTCGGATTTCCTTTTAATTGGCGTAAAGGCATATTTTCGATAGATGTGTCGCGAGGAGCCCCCTGTTTCATTGCTACCAAGTTATTGATGTCAACGATTTCCTTAGTGGACAAATGGACTTGACGAGCTTGAGTGGTATTTAGAAAAGAAGTAAACCCTTCGACACGATCCGCTCCGCAGAAAGGAGCGATGTCTTCAGGTTTTAAAGAAACCAACGGGCGTTGATCCGCTCTGTAAAACAAGCATAACAGAGCCGGTTCCACATCATATCCGCGTTCATAGGAAGCGCAAATTCTGTCGTCATTATACCATCCTTTGAATGCATCTGAAAGATTCCCCGTTTTTTCAAAACAGTCAACAAGTGGCTTATAATGTTTTTCGAAACGTTTCATTGGCGCGTCATGTCCCAGCGCTTCCCATTCCTTACAGGCTTTGATCGCTTGCGTTTGGGCATCGGCTTCAGTGGCGCGGTTTACCATTAAACGAGAGGCGTAGTCCAAATTTTGTTCTTCAACTTCGGCACGTCCCAAATTGTTTTGCAAAAGATGGCGAGCTTCATGGACTAAAGCGAATTCCATAAAATCCATGCCGAGCGATTTTGCCATGACAATTCGATTTTGAGACGGACTGAAATATCCCCCGGCAGACCCCAAAGCCGTTTCTAAAAAGAAATCGACCTTATATTTTTGCATGTCTTCAATCGCTTGACGTCCGGTTGGAATTGACGCTAAAGAATCGAACAAGTCTTCAACAAATTTTTTTTCACTGGGAACAACGTTAACGTTTACACCATGAATTTTAAATTTTTGAATGCTTTCCTCTTGTCTTTTTTTTTCAAATGCTTCTTGCAATAATGACATAAGTTTCGTCCTTTTTTGATTAGGATTTCATCATGAAACAGTTTTCATTTTTTGTCAATATTTTTGGAAAAAAAGATAGAATTTTTTGTTGTTTTTATCCGACGACCTTTTCTACGTCTGAAACGAGTTCTTCCGGAGTTACAGGGGGAGCATAGCGTTTTATAATATTTCCGTCTTTGTCGATCAGAAATTTTGTAAAATTCCACTTGATGGCGCCTTTGAATTCGGAGCCGGATTCTTTTGTCAAGTAATTGTAAAGCGGATTCTGCGTTTTTCCGCGTACGTCGATTTTTGCAAAAACAGGGAAGGTAACACCGAAATTAATCTTGCAGAAGTTTTGAATTTCTTCATTTGTTCCCGGATCTTGTTTTAAAAACTGATTGCAAGGGAAAGCCAAAATAATGAATCCTTTATCTTTAAATTTTTTATACAGAGCTTCCAATCCGGCAAATTGCTTTGTGAAACCGCATTTACTGGCGGTATTGACGATTAAAACGGTTTTGCCGCGATAGTCGGATAAAGGCTGATAAGAGCCGTCTGCTTTAAGCATTGAAAAATCATAAATGTTCATTTTACATACTCCTTGAGTTTTTTTATTGAAGCCAATCATATTTCTTTTAAAAAAATCAATAAACATCTCTTTTTTGATAAGTATTGTAAATTTTTGTAATTAAATCTAATCTTCCGTCCAGAAAAGTATGTCGAAAAGGATATGATGATGTTTCCCGCCCAAGAGATTAAAAATGAAGAAATCATTTTATTGAATGTTATCAAATGGTTGTTTTTATCCGTGATCGCCGGCGCATTGACAGGTGGATTGATTGTCGGTTTTTTATTTTTATTAAATGTCAGTATTGAATTTATTTCAGATTTGCCTGATTGGCGTTACGTATTGATCCCGATCGGCTTGTTGGGTAGTATCTATAGTATAAAGTGGGTTGCTCCGGCCGCGGAAGGACACGGGACGGATAAAGTTATTTCCGCCATTCATTACAGAGCGGCCAGAATTCCTTTTTCGGTCGTTCCGGGGAAGATTCTTTCGACGATTTTTACATTGGCACCGGGCGGTGTCGTCGGAACGGAAGGCCCCAGTGTCCAAATCGGTGCCGGTTTTACGTCGGCTTTGGCAATCTGGTTGAAATTTTCGGAAAAAGAACGTAAAAAATTGGTCATTTGCGGTGTTTCTGCCGCTTTGTCCGCCGTTTTGGGGGCTCCGATCGGCGGTGCGATTTTCGGCGTGGAGGTCTTGTTCGTCGGCGATTTCTTTTATCCCGTTTTATTGCCCGCCGTGATCAGCAGTATTTCTTCGTATTTTGTTTGCGTTGCTCTGGGCGTGTCCTACAGTATGCCGGCTATTGCCGTTCCGACACTTTCTTTAACGGTCTTTTTCTGGTGTGTTTTGGCGGCGGTTTTTTTCAGCTTTGTTTGTATCTACCATGTTGAAACCGTTCATTTCATTTGTCGCTTTTTTCAAAAAATAAAAATACCTCTGCCGGTTAAAAGCTTTATTTCTTCCGCTTTTTTACTTTGCACGGTTGTTTTATGGGGGGATCGCTTTTTGGGAATGGGGGAAAACGGACTGAAATTGGTTTTAGCAGGACAGGAACAACCGTGGTTTTCTTTTTTGTTAAAGTCGGTCTTGTTGGCCGTTACGTTGTCCGGCGGCGGATCAGGTGGTGTGTTAACGCCCACTTTTTATATCGGTGCAACGGCGGGCGGTTTGTTCGCCTCGATCTTCGGATTGGATATCGGTTTCTTTGCGGCTTTGGGATTCGTTGCTTGCGTCGCCGGTGCCGTTAATACGCCTTTGGCCGCCACATTTATGGCGGTTGAAATGTTCGGACACGCCATTGCGCCTTATGCGGGGGCGGTCTGCATCATTTGCTATATGTTGACAGGACTGCGCAGTCTTTATCCGACACAAATTCTGGTGCAACCTAAATCAGACGCTTTTGTCCTGGCGGATCCGAAAAACCGTCATAGTTGGAAAGTCAGACCGAGAGTCATTTCTCATAAACAATTTCCGTCTCGCCGCAGGAAAAGATCAAATCAATCCGACCAGATTTAACAAGATTGAGAAAACAGCGATCGGAGCCAACCATTTAACGCAGAATTCAAATCCTTTTTGCAGGTATTTATTTTTGCAGACGGTTAATTTTTCCGGTCCTAGAATCCAACCGACGGCAATTGCGGTCAAAAGTCCGCCGACAGGCATTAAAATATTGGAGGCCAGAAAATCGAACTGATCGAACAAGATTTTTCCGCCGATTTTAAATCCGCTGAGTTTGCCGAAAGACAAAGAAACCAAAGTTCCTGTAATCAAGCATAATCCGGTATAAGCGACAACGGCTTTTTTCCGCGTCATTTTAATTTGATCGCACAGAAAAGTTGTAACGACTTCCATTAAAGAAATGGAAGAAGTAATAGCGGCTCCGAGTAAGATGACGAAAAAGAGCAATCCGAAAAGTTGCCCGAAAGGAATGGAAGCAAAAATTTTGGGCAAAGTAATGAAAGTCAACGCGGGGCCGGCGTTCATGGGCAAGCCAAAAGCAAAGACGGCAGGGAATATAGTTAAACCGGTTAATAAGGAAACGAGAACATCCAAAGAAACGACGGGGAACATGGTTTTACTGACATTGATGTGTTCGTCTTTCACATAAGAACCGTAGGTGATGTAGATTCCCATACCGACAGAAATGGAAAAAAAGACTTGTCCCATTGCCGACAGCATTGTTTTGCCGGTTATTTTCGAAAAATCCGGAGTAAAGAAGAATTTAACGCCTTCCCACGCGTTATCGAGGGTCAAGACTCTGATCATCAGGACAAGCAAAAGCAGAAACAACAGAGGCATCATTAATTTGCAGAATTTTTCAATTCCTTTTTCTATTCCGATATAAACAATGGCTGCGGTCGAAATCAGGTAAACATAAAAAAACAAAACGGGGGAAACTGAAGAAGATATAAATTCAGAAAAATGCGTTTCGAAATTTTCGATGGCGGTTGCGGAAAAAGACTTAACGATATAAGCGATGATCCACCCGCCGACGACGCTGTAATAAGGGACGATGATCGCGCTGGTAAGAACGCCGATAGCACCGATAAATTTCAATCGCGGGCTGATCCATTGAAACGCTCCTGCCGGATCGGATTTTGCTTTAATGCCCAAAGCTGCTTCCGCAAAGACAAGTGTGATTCCGACGCTGAAAGTGCAAATCAGGTAAATAAACAAGAATGAACCGCCTCCGTTTTCGGCGGCAATAAACGGAAAACGCCATAAATTGCCTAATCCGATAGCGGAACCGGCAGACGCCAGAACCAACCCCAGTTTTGATCCCCATGAAGCACGCATATTTGTGGACACTACTTTTCTCCCAGATAATTTTTTTGAAGAAATTTATACCGAAAAAATTGAAAGTCCAGTTAAAAATCAATCAAAACTCTTTTCTTTTTCCAAGCAAATCGCCAAAGACAGCATATTTTTTAAACAAGAGACGCTTTGAGAACCGAATATCATTGTTTTTTGATCGAAAATCAAGCAAGGAACGGCACGCAACGAATCTTTTCTGACAGAAGGCGGAAAAATGCAGGAAAATTTCTGTGTTAAAAAGTCATGAGACAATTGATTTTTGTCCGCGATCTCTATCAATATATCAGGATCCGAAATGTTTTTTCCATACAAAAAGAAAGCTTCAAAAATCTCTGTCAGCACTTTATTACCTTTATGTTTTTTGAACGCATCATAAGCCAGTTGAGAAGTTAAAGACAAATCTTGTACCGTATTCGGCAATTTTTCAAAACAGATCCGTAATTTTGTTTGTTCCAGAAAAGGAGCGACTCTTTTTTCAAGAAGTCGCGTTCTGTCAGCCGGATTCAATGAAAAACCGGGGAAAAAACCTTCGGAAGTAACAAAACAGGGATTGATTTTAAAAGAGACGGAAAAATCTTGCAACGCTGTTTGCAATTGATGCCACGCAATATATGACCATAAACAGCCCACATCTAAAATGAAATCGATACGCATTTTTCTTATTCCGAAATTATTTAAGTTATTTTAATTTCTTTTTATGTATAAAATACTAAGAATTATTGTTAAAAAAATAGATGGAATGATCGTGGCGACATGAACCAACAGGATTATGATTCGGAAATGGACTTAACCAAAAATTCAAAAATATTTCTCCTTTGAACATCATCTTTTCTTTATCCAGCTTAGG